>NZ_JAJENT010000256.1:0-15753 GCF_035615515.1 Phormidium sp. CCY1219 | reverse complement strand
GAGAACCGATACCGCCTCTGTGTCAATCCGATGCCATTTGGACCGATGCTTGGTTGCGAGACCGAGGATTGCGTTAAGTCTGGATGGAGAGAGGCGATCGGGATTATCGGTTGTACTCTTATCCTCACAAATGGATGATGCCTGATTATTTTTTCAACCCAATAGGATAGCATTTTTCAGGCATTTGTCTTAGAGATGCTTGTGGATTTACGCCCCTTTGTTCGGGGTCTGGGGGGATGCAAACTCTAACATCCCGAGGGAAGAATGGTAGAATATCCCCCCTTGAGGAGGGATGAAACTTACCAATCTAAAGCTTTTTGAGCTTCTGCAAAAATTTTATCGGCAAACTCTGGATTTTCCTGCATCACTCGAAATAAACTGGGAAGTTTGTCCGAATTTTTCTTAAGAAAATCTTCTTCAGCTTGGGGAATGCGCCCTACCAAGTAAATTAACTTTTCCTCATCTAGATCGAGAACTTGTGCTAAAGAACGAATCGCATCTTCGCTGGGCGCATATTCTGCTTTTTCATTTTCTAGTCTAGAGAGATAAGAATAATCCAGATTCACCAAACAAGCAAGTTCTCTCAGGGTGTACCCTTTTGTCTTTCTGGCTTGCCGGATTGTTTTACCAAATGTCGGTTCTGCCAAATCTTCTTGGGATTGCTTAGCTTCATTATTCCCAGTTTTTCCTTGGATTTCAACCCATCCTATCAGTTGACTGGAAAATCCTCCTTGAGTTGGAGTTAGTCCTTGATATTGCAGTTCTCGATTGAGGGTGGGTTCCAAATAATCTTGCAGCAACCGTTGACGGTCTGACACTTTTAAAACGGGTAACGTTGGGGTTTGTAATAAAATATCATCCCCTTGATGTTCTATGGTAGGAATCCGTTTGCCATTTGGATCGATCGCCAACGACTTGAGAACAAATCGCTGTTCTCCTTTTTTGCCTTGGATCTCTATTAACCACCAGGTCAAAATGGCTGATGTCCCATCATCATCGGCGATCGCAACTCCGAGTTCTTCAGGAGGGAGATTTTGCCACCGTTGCAGTTCTTGTTGCAGAAGGGGGTGATCCAGACCCATCAGATCCACATCGTCGCGATCGCGTGCGATTTCTCGACTGGTGGTAAACCGCAAGATTTTCTCTCCACTCTCGCTGTAAATATCAAAAATTTCATCATCGACGCGCTTGATGGTTCGTTTCTTATCCTCCACAGCAGAAATCAAAAAGCGCACTAACCGATCCATCCCAGCTTTCACATCGGACAAGGGTTTATATTCATCAATGCTAAATCCTTCAATATCTTGGAATAATTCAAATACAACTTTTCGCGCTTCTGCTGCATTCCTTAAAGCGGTTGCTAGTTCGTGTTTAGTTCGTTTTAACTCTGGATCTGAAAGTGCTTCCTGATAGAGGCGATCGTAACTGATGCGTTCGGAAAGCTGGCCTAAAATTTGAGAGCGAAAATCTTCAGCAATGTTACCGCGATCGTCCACTTTACCCACACCCTGGGCAATCTCTTTTAGTTTCTCATTCAAGAGTAAAAAGATTTTTCCTTCAATGGTATCGGATAAAACCAAATGGTAAACTTGTGCTGTATCATTTTGTCCATACCGATGAATCCGCCCTATTCGCTGTTCGATATCCATTGGGTTCCAAGGGAGGTCAAAGTTAAATAAAATGCGGGCAAACTGCAAGTTAATTCCTTCTCGTCCTGCTGCAGTACAAATTAACACTTTCGGGCCATCTTTTTGACGGAACTTGCGTTCTGCGGCGAGTTTACTTGCGCGATCGCCACCCCGAAGCACCACCACACCCTGACCTGGATAAGCCGCTTCTATTTCTCGTTCTATCGAGTTAACAGTTCCTAAATACGTTGCAAAAATGACAATTTTTTCCTGTGGATTTTCATGCCATAACTTGCCCAGAGCATAAAGGAGTTTTTCAACCTTAGTCTCTGTCTGTTCCGGAAAATACTTGAGAAGGTAATGAATGCGATCGCGTTCTTCTGGTAGTGCTAAGTTGACAACAGATACGGCAGCATCCTCTCCACTATCTGCAGCTAATTTACTGCTGTAAGCATCTGCCGCAATTTCTAATTCAGAATTATCAATTTTTTTGAGAATTCTGTGCTTCCAATCGGCAAAAAGCCGATCCGCTTCACTGCGGCTAATAGGGTCATCACCGAGATGATGCTCAGCCCGAATTAATTGTTTGGCTTCCTCATATAGTTTTTCTCGTTTATCAATATCGAGAGCTTGGTCATATAAAATTCCTTCGTGAATCGTCAGCGTCAGCAACCGACGTTGTAGAGTGCGGCGGACTGCTGCAAAACTCGATGCGGCAATTTTTTGAAAAATTGCCATAACAAAGCCTAGTGCCCGTCCTTGATTTCCTTGGTTTTTTGCTAGGGCAAAACCATCTTCTAAATAGGTTCGCAGTTCCCGGTAAAACCGGCGTTTTGAGTTTGACATCACGAACGCTTCTGTAACCACCTGACGGCGGGCAAATAATAATGAACCATCGGCTTTGCAAGCATCGGCTTTAGTACGCCGAAAGATGATAGCGTTCAGACGATGGCGATTTTCTACCATGTCTTCTGGATTGGTGAATAAGGTATAATTTAAAAGCTGAACCAACATCCAAAACCGAAACCGATCGCCTTGGTGGGGAGTGGCTGAGAGTAACAATAAATCGCGGGTTTTATCTTTGAGCATCTCAGCCAATTTGTATTTTTGGGTCTTGCGTACTTTACTGCCGCTTTTAGAGGCAGTGAGGTGATGAGCTTCGTCAAATACGACTAAATCCCAAGCGGGCGCAGTCTGAAGTTTTTTCAGACGTTTTGCCATTTTCAAACTATCGATACTCGCAATCAGACGATCGTGTTTGGCAAAGGCATTCGATTTGCGATCGCTCACATCCCCTTCGCTGCCAAATACCTCAAACCCTAAATTAAACACTTCATTTAATTCATAATGCCAGTTGTTCACCAATCCCGCTGTAACCACCATCAGCGCCCGTTTCATTTCACCGCGACTCGCGAGTTCTCGCAAAATTAAAGCAGTTTCAATTGTTTTACCCAAACCTACTTCGTCAGCAATCAGGAATCGTCGAGGACTGGCGGTAGCAATGCGATGGGTTAATACAATTTGGTGAGGCAGTAAGTCAATTTTTGCCGCCGTCAGGGAGGCAGCACTTTCCATTAGTGGCAGGAAATGCGCTTGATAGACTAACCAAATTTGTCGCATGCGTTCCCAGGTTCCCTTAACCCCCTCAATAATGGGCTGATTGCGGGAGAGTTGAGGGCGGACAGAAGCGATCGCAACTTGCTTTTCCCCACTTCCAAAAAATGCCCGCACGTATCCCTCGCGTGGCGGTTCGATGACGACCCCATCCCCAAATTCACTATGGGAGACCTCGATCCGGCTCAATGGCTTCAATCGCTTTCAGCAAATCGCCGGAAGGATAGGTAATCTTCAAAAATTCTCGAGCCGGAATCTGAGTGGCTCAAGTCTTGTTATCGTTTGCCAGTTCAATAGCAGTGCCCTTGAGCCGCTTGCCCTGAAACTCTTTCCTTAAGGTTAGACCCAACATCTCCTTACCTCCTCAATTACGCCCTTGCTTTCTTTATATTGTGCATATTGTGCCGAAACGAGGTCAATTTCTCGGCAGCACCCTTAAATTTCGCGACCCGCCCAGCGCGGCTGGGGGGAATGCCGAGGGGACGCTTCGCGAGTTTGTTGTTTTATTATGCCACAGTTTGTTATTTTAAGCCACAGATGCTAGAGTAATGTTGTTCATTTATACAACACCTCTCCAGGAGGCTCTATGGTGGACTCAAAAAATCCCCCAAACCCAGAAACCACGACGCTCCCAGCTAATCCAGTTCAACACCTGACTCAGGAGCCACCCGTAGATCGGGTTTTGATTGTGGACACCGAGACAACAGATTTGGATATTCAACGCGGACAAGTCATTGAGGTGGGAGCGATCTTGTATTCTGTCAAGCATCGGACGGCTCTCCAGGAATGCTCCACTCTCATCCCTGCCGACAGCAATCCAGCAGCGCATATCAACCGGATAAAGGAAACTGCATTACGAAATATAACTGTTGAACTCACCCATAGAGGGTTGGCAATGCTGACGGATATGGCGCGAGAGGCCGAATTAGTAGTGGCACACAATGCACAGTTCGATAAAAAATGGTTTGGCCTTCCTAAAAATGACGAGATCCCAATCCCCACCTTATTCAATGCCAACGGTCAGCCGCTCTCTTGGGTTTGCACCTGTCACGACTTTGAATGGCCGAAGCAAACACGACCCGGTCAGTCCCTCGTCCATTTGGCTCTCGCACACGATATTGGGGTCTCTACAGCACATCGAGCGCTAACCGATTGCCAACTGATTGCAGCCCTATTTGACCGCATGGAAAATTTAGAAGAAATGTTTGAACGAGCCTTGAGGCCCAAAGCACGCTTCAAGGCTGTGGTTTCTTATGATGATAGAAATTTAGCCAAACAAGCAGGATTCCAATGGTTTGACGAGCGCAAAAGCTGGGAGAGGATTATGGCTGTGGAGGATAGTCAGCGACTTCCTTTCGGAGTTCAGCAACTCGAACAAACCGAGTTTATCGCTCGCCAATTAGGGCATTTAAAGCCAAACACTTCCTTTCCGAGTTAAGCAACTCGGACAAACCGAGTTTATCGCTCGCCAATTAGGGCATTTAAAGTGTTCTGCCATCGTTAGGATCCCAATGGTTTCATAAAACTTAGGCCGATGGAGCGATCTACAGAGGGGAGAGGACTGACAAGGATGGGGATCCTGAAAAATAGGAGAGGCGATCGCCTCTTGCCATTCTCGACTCCGCACACCCTCATTTTTTGGCGGTTGAGAAGATTGGCAATCTGTAATGTTTGCGGGATGGGTCGATCTCAGAAAATGTTATTCTCACCGGGAAAATCACCACCCTAAATCGGGACAATCGAGTAAAAGCCCATCCCTCGATCGCGCGGCGATCGCAAATAAGATAAAATCCTTTGACAACCGAACACAATTAACGGGCACTTACCCAATGGGGACGGAACGCTGGCTATTTCTTCTTGGATTCGCGCTATTACTCGCCTTCGGTGGCGCGTGGGGTTTAGTGGTAGTGGAGATAGATGCTTTCAGTGCGGTGGTGGAGGATGCTTTCCGTGTGGGAGTTGAGGATGCTTTCAGTGCGAAAGTGGCCCTCTCCTTACCCGTGGGTTTGGTGGTATTTTGGCCGATCGCGCAGCATTTGGCAAAAGGTCCATTCGGTTCCGGGGGCCCGAGAAGAACCTGCACCACTGCCTTTGCGATTAAATTTCTCACCGGCGCTGCAGCGATCGTCAGCGCGATCGCCACGGTAGTCGCGGCGATCGTGGCGATCGTCAAGGGGTTTCGCGGAGTGGAAACCAGCGCGTGGATGTGGGCGGGATTTGCCAAACAGGGATTGGGGTTAGCCCTGTCATTCCTGCTGTTAGCGGTGGCGTTTCATTTACTCTTGCGGGTTTTGGTGAAAAAACTCGGCGGCGCAAAAATTGATATCCTGTACTTAGGATGGGCCGGATCTGCCGCCTTAGCGTTTGGTGCCGCGATCGCATCCGAGAGCTGGGTGGGACAGTTGGCGGAAAACAACGTCACGGATAGAACCACGATCGCGGCGGCGATCGCGGCGGTGGCGATCGGATATTTTTGGGTGCAAATCTTAGGTGCCACCCCCAGAGAGCGCAAAGTGGTGCAATCCGATGCCTTAATTACCGCCATGCTGGCGATCGCTGTGGCTGTGTTATTCTGGGCGGTTGGTTCTGCAGCCTTTCCCTTAGCCATTGGGATATTAGCCTGGATTGGAGCTTGGGCGATCGACAAAGAGAATAAAAATCGCAAATTTTAAAGGTAAGTGGTGACGCTCTCATGTCAAGATAAGAATATGTAGCGGCGGCACTCTAACATGCCGTGCCACTTTGCCCCGAAAGCCAATACATTTAATTTGCAATAGGGGATAAAATTTACCACTCAGGAGTGATGACGTTGCGCCAGAGACATCCGTCATTATCTTTAAAGAAGGCGAGCCTCAGAGGCACGCTTGCGTATTTGTCCTCGGTCATTTGTCCTCGGTCACTTGTCCTTGATTATTGCTGCAGTTGTTAAGTTCGGTAGGCAAAAGAATTTGCATCCTTGGTTACTCATAAAAAACTGGCAATTATTGGAGCGCCGCGTTTCAATCCTCCGATTGAGGCTTTCCGTCACCTCAGCGGGCATCAATCTCCAAGAAATGGCTGGGAGAGGTGGGGGGAGTCCAACGCCGATGGAACGGCAATCCGAGTTCAAAGTAGCGCCTAGAGTTCCCTTGAAATGTCAAGGGGATTTAGTCAATTTACCTGGCAGGAATTACCCATTAAAATATGCAATCTAGATGTTATGCGCCTCAGCGCCTCTCTCCTGAGAATTCTTTCATGTCTTCTACTGAGTCTGTTATCCTCAGCGTACCGGCGACCACTGCGAACCTCGGACCGGGGTTTGACTGTATCGGAGCCGCATTAGCGCTGTACAATCGGTTTAAATTTTCCCACCTGGATGCGGATCTGCCCGCCGATCGCTCCCTGTTCGTTTCCGTCAAAGGTTTAGAAGCCGATCGCGTCAGTACCGACGCCACCAACTTGGTTTATAAATCCTTTGTCAAATTGTACGACTACATCGGCGAAGCGCCGCCGCCGTTACACCTCGAAATCGAACTGGGCGTGCCGTTAGCCAGAGGATTGGGCAGTTCCGCCACCGCGATCGCCGGGGGATTAATGGGTGCCAATTATCTCGCCGGCTTGCCCTTACCCCAACAGGAGGTGATCCGACTGGCGATCGCGATGGAAAAACACCCAGATAACGTCGTCCCCGCCCTATTGGGAGGCTGTCGTTTAGCCGCGCAAGATTGTCGCAACGGGAAAAACTCCCTTAGTCCACACTGGGAGATTTGCGAAATTCCTTGGCATCCCGAAGTGGTACCGGTGGTGGCGATTCCGGATTTTGAACTCTCCACGGAAAAAGCGCGCAACGTCTTACCGCAGCACTACACTCGGGCCGATGCTATTTTCAACACCGCCCATTTAGGGTTATTGTTGCGCGGATTGGAAACCGGGAACGGGAAGTGGTTGCGCGTGGCGATGGGCGATCGCATCCATCAGCCTTACCGACAAGCGTTAATTCCGGGATATCAAACCGTATATGAAGCCGCCTTAGATGCCGGTGCCTATGGATTGGCCATTAGCGGTGCAGGCCCGACGTTACTGGCGCTCAGCCCTGCAGGGAAAGCCGATACGGTGGCGATCGCCATGCAGGAAACCTGGCAAGAGTGCGGTGTGCTCGCCCAGGCAAAAGCCGTTACCCTCGACCCCCACGGAACCCGCTGTGTGGCGTCAAACTCCTTGCATCCCAAACCGCTTTCTTGAGTCACGTGACCCGCGCCGGGTGAGTCATCCGGGCGGCGCAGGGGAAACAAACCCGTGGGACGGATTCACAGCGGCGTCCCACATTCCCCGGCATTCAATTCTCCAAGCGCCAGATCGGAGTCAGTCCCTTTCTGGAGTGGTTGCGGCGATGCCAGTGCAGTTCTCGCGTGCGAAAGTCGAACACCATATTGTTGAGATGCTCCATTTCGATGAGAAACGCATCGTGACCGTGGGGAGAATGCAACCACGCCAGTTTGGCATTCGGCAAATAGGAAGCGAGTTCTTGTTGTTCCGTGGGGGGATAGAGAACGTCGGAGTCAATGGAGACGATTAGGGCCGGTTGTTGGATACTGGCCAATGCTTGGTGATAATCCCCCACCCCGCGCGACACATCGTGGGCGTCCATTGCGTGGGAGAGGGTGATGTAGGTATTGGCATCAAAGCGTTTGAGGAATTTTTCTCCTTGGTATTGCAGATAGCTCGAGATTGCGAAGCGTCCATCCTCTTGTTTTTCCCTGCCGCATTTTTGCTCGAAACTCGGCCAAGAGCGATAGGTACACATGGCCATCATCCGCGCTGCAGCCATTCCCGAGGCGGGAGGTTGTTCGATGGTGTAATAGCCTTCTCGCCAGTGGGGGTCGGCATAGATGGTTTGTCGCTGCGCTTCGCCTAACGCCATCGCCCAGGCAGAGTGACGCCCACAAGCGGCAATCGAGGCGATCGCTTCCACTTTTTCCGGGTAAAGCGCCGCCCATTCTAGCACCTGCATGCCCCCCAAACTGCCCCCGATCGCCAGTTGCACTGTTTCTACGCCTAGGGTTTCCAGCAGCGCCTCCTGTACCCGCACCATATCCCGAATCGTAATCCGGGGAAAATCCGGCCCGTAGGGACAGCCCGTGGTGGGATTCACCGAGATCGGACCAGTGGTGCCGTAACAACTGCCCAATACGTTGCTGCAAATAATGAAATCTCGCTCTGGATCCAGGGCTTTCCCCGGTCCGATCAAGGGTTCCCACCACCGATCCGCATCCGCCCACCCGGTCAAGGCATGGCAAATCACCACCGCATTATCTCCGGTGGCATTGAGTTCTCCCCAGGTTCGATAGGCCACTTGCACCCCCATCAGGACTTCTCCCGATTCGAGGATGACGGGCCGGGGAAGTTCGCAAAACTGCGTTTCCGGGGAAATAAACCATTGGTACTTCATAATTTTTTCTTCTTTCGCGATCGCCTCATTGCTATGAAAGCGCACCCAGCGCTAGACATACATCGGCCTTCGTGCGCTGTCATATTTTAACTCTGCTAGGGTAAAGCTTTACCCCAGATTTTTTTAGATTTTACTTCAATACTTTCCCGCGTGCATCTTTTTTTTTGTGGTGTAGGACACACACTTATTTTCTTTTAACCCTCTTCCCTCGCCTTCAGGCTTTACCGTCCGAGAGCAACTTGGGACTAGCAGCGCTCCTGCGCCGCTAGCCTATTTTAGCACAAACCAACTAAGCCACATTTTGGTGGCGATCGTCGCACCATTTAACCCAACAGCCTGTCAGGGTTAACCGTTAAAGGCGCGATCGAAATCTTCCTTGATGTCATCAATATGTTCGATTCCCACCGCAACCCGAATCATATCCGGCGTCACGCCAGAAGTCGCTTGTTCTGCTTCAGAAAGCTGCTGGTGAGTGGTCGAAGCTGGATGAATCACCAAGGTTTTCGCATCGCCTACGTTGGCCAAATGACTGGCTAAATTGACCTTATTGATAAAGGCACGTCCGGCTTCCATTCCACCTTTAATGCCAAAATTCAACACGCAGCCAAAGCCATTTCGCAGGTATTTTTTCGCCCGTTCGTGATAGGGATTATCTTCGAGTCCGGCATATTTAACCCAAGTGACTTGGGGATGTTTCGACAACCAGCGCGCCAGTTCCAACGCATTATCGGCTTGACGCTGGACGCGCAGGGACAGGGTTTCTAATCCCTGCAACAATAAGAAGGCATTAAACGGACTCATCGCCGGTCCGATGTCGCGCAATCCTTCCACCCGGGCGCGAATGATAAAGGCAATATTGCCAAACTGACTTTGCGGCCCGAAGGTTTCGTAGAAATTTAACCCATGATAGCCGGGAGAGGGTTCGGTAAATACCGGGAATTTCCCATTTCCCCAGTCAAATTTACCCGAATCGACGATAACCCCACCAATAGAAGTTCCGTGCCCGCCAATCCATTTGGTCGCGGATTCGGTGACGATATCGGCTCCATGTTCGATGGGTCTGCATAAATAGCCGCCACAACCAAAGGTGTTGTCTACAACCAGGGGAATTCCGTTTTCGTGGGCAATGTGGGATAACAGGGCAAAATCGGGAATATTGCACTCCGGATTGCCGATGGTTTCCACATAAAGCGCTTTCGTGTTTTTGTCGATCGCTTTGCGAAATCCTTCCGGGTCATCCCCTTCTACAAATTTTACGTCGATCCCCAATCGCGGAAAGGCGACTTTAAATTGGTTGTAGGTTCCGCCATACAGAAAACTGGTGGAGACGATGTTATCTCCCGCAGAGCAAATCGTGCTGAGGGCTAAAAATTGCGCGGCTTGCCCGCTGGCGGTGGCTAATCCCATTACTCCCCCCTCTAACGCTGCGATCCGCTTCTCGAAGACGTCAGTGGTGGGGTTCATGATCCGGGTGTAAATATTCCCGAATTCTTGCAAGGCAAACAGGCGCGCTCCGTGATCCGCGTCGTCGAAGACGTAAGAGGTGGTTTGGTAAATCGGAACGGCGCGGGCATTCGTCCCTGGTGCCGGTTCTTGGCCGGCGTGAACTTGGAGGGTTTCAAAGCGGTAATTGGGTTCTTGGCTCATAAACCTTCAAACTTCCTCAACTTTCGGTGGATTTTCACAAATTGAAACGCAATTTCAGATCGGGCGCAGATGCAAAGCCCCTGGCGAGTTTTGCCCATCCCACACCAGACTCAAAATGGTGTACCGCATTATACCTCTAAATGTCGGGTGAAAAACCGGTTTTTTAAAAAACTTAATATTTAAACCGGGTAAATTGCCACCTGCGGGCGATCGCACCAGTTGCTCTTGTTACAATTTTACTCATTTTGAACCTCGTTAAATTCATACCTGCGTTAGGGGATTTTTTCTGCAAAATTCGATAAATTTAACTAAGATTACCGGATTGTTTACCCCCGTTATTCATTTCTGTCACCCCCAGAACAATCTACTTTTGATTTCCGGTGACTTATGACTTGAACTGGTCACTTCTGAAGTGGGAAATAATCGGATGAATGGGGAGGAAAAATAGCGATCGCCTCCCTCCCGGTTTCCGATTTCAACCCCACCCCGAGAACGGCAATTCGCCAAAATTCCAAAAATTGCATAGCTACGGTTGTAGCCATAATAGAGAAAAATTTCCGAGGTGGCAATGGGGGTAAAAACGGTGAGGCGATCGCGCAGTTTAGTTTCGCAGTATATCCCGATGTTAAAACAAATAACCACCCTTGCACTCTCTGGTATTTTGGCTTGTGGAGTCTCTGCATTGCCTGCATCAGCACTTCCCACACCGAACGAAAATGGAGACTATGGAAGAACCTCCCATCGCTATTGGAAGGTCGTCGATCCCGATCCCAATGGGTTGAACTGTCGCATGGGTCGATATTCTTATCCCGCGATCGCGAGTCCGAGAAGCGACGTGACCCTGGATATTCTCAACTGGTCCCCAGTGGGCACCCTCGATCGCGGGGAGCGCTTTGAAATCGAACTCGGCCCGGCGGGATTTGGCATTCTTACCGATACCCGAGGGAAACCCTGGTTTTATGTTAGAAGAAGTTTCGGGGAGTATTCCACGAGCTGTTGTTTCGTTCGCGCCAATAGTTCGTTTGTGGTGCCGGTAGAACGCCCATAGAGGGGTGCCACCCGGAATCCGCACAGACCCCCAGGGGCGATCGCATCCCCTTTAGCTTTCCATAGCATAAACTTGCTGCCGGTGAGGGCATAGGTTGCGAAATTGTCTTAATTTTTGAGATAACTTTACCTAGACCCGCGAGGGGGACTTGCGGGGGGCGCAAGGCGATCGCCCATGCGTTGACCCATGTGGTACAGCACAGGGGCGGGCGGTGCCCTATCGCACATAAATAGCTATACGAAAAGCCAGCAAAAACCCACTCTCCGAATGGTTCGACTCCCAGCGCCAGGGCATCCAACAGCTCATCGATGACTCGGTGCAGTCTTCGAGCATCAGCGCCCTCACAGAACTCACGAAAGTCAGGGACGATCGCCTGCGGGTCACACTCCTCTGAGAAAAAATCAGAGGAGTTTATTAAATTTTATTTAATCATAGCATGGCAGCGATCGCAGATTGCGCTAAATTAGTAAATAACACTGGTGTATCCGTCCGTCTGTTATTGTTCGACCCCAAAAATCAATGCTGCAATCCATCTTTAAAACTTGTCATCCTCGCGAGGAAATTCTATCAGGGGAACTCAAACTCGATTTATTCGCTGCGAAACTGCGGTTGGTGGTGGAAGGCAAAGCGCCTTACGTTTACCAAGATGCCGATACTTTTTTTGCCAACACCTTTCCCACCGATGGCATCAAAACTCTGATTCGCGAAACCTTTACCCGGTTGAGCAAACAGGGGGCGGGGTCTCCTTTGATTCGCTTGGAAACCAGTTTTGGCGGGGGGAAAACCCACGATTTGATTGCCTTGTGGCACATTTGCAAGCAGGGACGGGCGATCGCCGGACTCGATCGCTTTACGGATTTGAACTTGATTCCCTCTCGTCCGATTCAAGTCGCTGCAGTGGATGGACGGGATTTAGACCCGGAACAAGGGATTTATCATGCGGATAGCGGCATCACCACTTATACCTTGTGGGGGGAAATTGCCTATCAAATCGGGGGAATTCCGGGATATGAATTGTTGCGCGGTAGCGATACCAGTGGCATCAGTCCCGGAACTTCGGTATTGGAACGGTTGATGGGAGGAGAACCCACTGCGATCGCTTTGGATGAAATCGCCCGGTATTTGCGATCGGCAAAAGCCAAAATTGTGGGGAAAAGCGACCTCGCCGAACAAGTGGTGGCATTTTTATTTTCTCTGATGGATTTAGCCGCCTCTTGTGACAATTTGGTGTTAATTTATTCCCTCGCTTCCATCTCCGATACCTTTGCGGCAGAAACCACCAATTTGCAAGAAGCGATACAGGCTGAGGCTGCTGTAGAAACGATGGATTTGCAGGAGGCAAGGCGTGCTTCGGCAAGGCAAGAACGGGTTTTAACTCCTTCTACGGATGTTGAAATTTATAACATTGTCAAACAGCGAATGTTTGTCAGCGTCAGCGAAGATGCGGCGCAACAAGCAGCAACGGAATATTTAAGTGCTTATCGCGGGAGTCGCCTGGATTTACCGGAAGGCTGTAAGGATGCCAGCTATTCCAAAGCGATCGCTCAAAGCTATCCATTTCACCCCGAACTGTTTAACCTGCTGACCAAAAAAATTGCCTCGATTCCCGAATTCCAAAAAACCCGGGGGGCGTTGCGTTTATTCGCGCAAGTGTTGCGGCATTTGTGGCAAAAACCGGAGGTTTGGATGCCGATGATTCACCCCCATCACATTCCCATCGGTTTAGATCGCGAGATTACCGATGATTTGACCTCGCGATTGCAACGTCCGCAAATGCGTCCCCCCATTGGTGCGGATATTTACAATCCCGATGGGAGACCCGCTTACGCACAAGTACAGGATGAGGAATGGCAAGTGGCGGGAAAACCTCCCTTTTCTACTTGGGTGACGCGGACGATTTTTCTGCATTCTCTAACCCAAGGCATTTCTTCCGGAATTCGCAAAGCAGAGTTAAATTTATCGTTATTAACTCCCAGTGTGGAAAGCGGGTTTATCGAGCGCGTTTTAGAGCGGATTTTGGCAGTGGCGTGGTATCTGGATTACGACCCGATCGCCAATTTAGCTCGATTTAAAGAAGAACCTTCCATCAATAAAATTATTACCGAAGAAAAAGAGCAAGTGGGACGCAGTGAAGCGAAAGCAGATTTGCGTCAGCGTCGCGATAGCATTTTTGCTAAAAAACTGTTCGATTTGGTGTCGAGTCCCGACAGTCCCTCGGATGTGGATGACAAACCCGATGAAGTGGTGTTATGTTTAATTGATTTTGACGAAACGACGGTTTCCAGTTCGATGGATGAAGCGCCGCCTTTGGTCGATCGCATTTTTAACAACACCGGAGAATCGGGTAAATTTCGCACCTACCGCAATCGCCTGCTGTTTTTAGTGGCGAACGATCGCGAATTAGAAACAGCGATGGAAAAAGCCCGAGAATATAAAGCGATTCACAATATCCTCAACAGTCAAAATCGCCTGCAAGATTTATCGGAAACTCAGCAAAAGCAACTGCGAGAAAAGCAAGGATCTGGGGATTTAGCGGTGCGGATGTCTCTGACGAATGCCTATCGACATTTATTCTATCCGTCCAACGATCCGGTGAAAGCGCCAAAAGGATTGATGCACTATACGCTTCCCGCCCAAGAAGAATCGAGTACGGTGAAGAATAACCAACAAGAAGTGATTTTAAAAGCGCTGAAAGATTGCGTCAAGATTCGCGGCGAGGATGCGAAACCGTTTGCCCCGGCTTTTATTTTACAAAAAGTGTGGCCTGCGGGGTTGGATTTTTGGACGACGAAAGCGCTACGGGATGCGTTTGCTAAAGATTTGAGCCTCAATATTCTCTTGGATGCAGAAGTGGCAATGTTGCGCGATACGATTCGTCAGGGATTGCAACAAGGAAGTTGGGATTTGAAGGTGGGAGAACGGTTGTTTATTAAAACCGATGAGGAGAAAATGCCGCTACCGGAGACGGTGGAATTTTCCGATCGCATGGTGTTGTATCGTCGGGGAATTCTGCAACCGCCTGCCCCGAAAACGATTGAATTGAGCGCTCAATTGTTGCCCAGTTCCGACGCGGAAAAACTGGTGCGAGTGCGGTGGCGGGCGAAAGGGGCGCTAACGGTGAGTTTGTATGCCAATGATGCCTTAGTTCGCAATGATTATCGCCCGTCGGACGAGTATGAAACGACGGTGAATCAACCTTGTCAGTTTCGCGTGGTGGCGGATTATGGGAATGGGGAAACTCTGGAACGAGAAACGATGGTTTCGCCCGAAGCAACGCGATCGCGCGTGCAAGAGTTTGGCGGTTCTCGCTATGCTGTAGAGGGGACGCAACCGAGTTTGTTCGAGGCAAAATCCCCGATTATCGAACTGGATGGGACGGTGAATGCGGTATTTGCCAAGTTGAGCGATCGCCTGTCTGATGATAAAGTAGCAACGATAGAATCCCTAACCATTGCGGTCGATCGCATCATGGACTATCGTAAATTGGGAACGGCGATCGCTCTATTGCAGCGGTTCCAACCCGATATCGACCAAACTGCAACGGTGCAAACCGGCGATCGGTTCGTGCGATTGGAATATCAAGGGCCAGTGGCAGGATTTATGGACTTTTTCCGGACGTTGAGCAATTTGCTGAATAGTCCTGAAGTGCAAGCAGAAGTCAACCTGAAAATTGCGATCGCATTTCAACCGGCGATCGTCCCAACGGGGTCAGAATTGGCTACAATTAAACAACATCTGGATCGCAATCCGGTTGAGCGTTTAATTTTAACCGCCAAAGTTACCTATTAATGCAAGAGTTTCAGTTACGAGTCGTCCCTACGGGAAATAATAACTTTGCCTTGGAGCTGTATCAATGCGCTTATAAAAAAGCGGGTTCCAAAAAGCGTCCAGCGGCGAGGCGCATGGGGCGGTTAAAAGGCAATGGGTTGGTGCTTGCCAAACAAGCGGTTTATACCGTTCTCAAGCAGAATCATTACGACCCAAACACTTTATCCGAAAAACGCCGAACTGCCTATGTTTTATCGGAAGAATCCGGGGTAAGTTTGGCAATTTTGTTCCAAGCGCTGCAACCGCTTTCCAAAACTGAGCGAATTGTCAAGATTACCGATGGGGTACTGGCAATGAGTAATGAGGAGGCGCATTATTGGTTTGGCAAAATTGCCAATGGCAATCGCTCAAATGCCTTGAAAGCGTTACGGATTTTGTTGAGTTAGGCGCGATCGCACTCACCCGAGGATCCGGCGGGGATTAAAATCCCCGCCTCATAGCTAAAGCCGGTTAAAAACCGGCTGAAAACGTTACGGTAAAAGGATTTCAGTCGGTTTCAACCGACTTGAGCTATTAGACGGGGGATTTATCCCCCGGCGGGTGTGGCTGGAGATGTTAAC
>NZ_JAJENT010000255.1:0-283 GCF_035615515.1 Phormidium sp. CCY1219 | reverse complement strand
ACCCCTCTTGTGGTACTGCTCTGTGGGAGTCTACTATCTCCTTAAGTTTCTCGTAGTGGGTTTTGATGGCTTTTTTGCTGGGTTTGATGATGGTTTTGAAACCTAGTGGATTACTGTGTGCGTCTTTCCCGGTTTGGTATTTTCCAACTGCATATTGTCGGATGTTAAAACCGAGAAAGTCAAACCCTGGATTATCCCCTTCTAAAGTGTGGGTGATGTGGGTTTTGGTATCCTTAAGTTCCAACCCTATTCCTTTTAGCCATTCCTGGATGTGGTCGCGACA
>NZ_JAJENT010000254.1:0-238 GCF_035615515.1 Phormidium sp. CCY1219 | reverse complement strand
GGGAAGGCATTGACTACCGAATTTATCATTCCGTGTAAAGCAATGTTGGCCAGGAGTGGACTAATGACCCCACCCTGCGGGGTTCCTGATTCAGTTGCCTCAAATACGCCATTGTCCAAAACTCCGGCTTTGAGCCATTGTTTAATTCTCCGTTTTAACATGGATGGACAATCTAGTTTGGACAGCAAGTAATCATGGTTAATTCGGTCGAAGCATTTTGCAATATCTGCATCTAATA
>NZ_JAJENT010000253.1:0-8215 GCF_035615515.1 Phormidium sp. CCY1219 | reverse complement strand
CCCCTTAGTCCCCGATCGTTGGGGGGAAGACCGAATCCTCTTAAGCCCCCCTTTCAAAGGGGGGTTTGGGGGGATTTAATTTAGCTTGGGATTAGACCGTCTCCTGTTCTACCGTTAACAACCCCTGGGCCACCAGTTCGTCCACTAACTGAGTGACATCCTGACGCAAAGTTGCCTCATCCACATCAAATCGGCGCAATAGTTGCTCGATCGCAGTTTCGAAATCGAGGCGATCGCTCAAAAGTTGCCAGATTTGACTGCCTACGGGGTTTAAGCTGTAGTACATTTCATTGTCGATATTCATCAACACCACCTCGCCCGCCAGTTCTTGGGCGAAAACGTGACTGGGAATCGTAAATTGCATCGCGCTATTTTGGCTCCTGTTCAATTGCCTGACTATTTCCACAGAAATTTCCAGAGAAAGGCGAGTTTTTCTTTACCAATTTTATAGGTTTTAAGCAACCGGACAATCCGCAAGGGATAGTAAAGGAAAAACAAAAAATCAGGTAAAGCAAAGGTTTCTTTATCTCTTTCATTGACATTCAGAGCTAAACCCGCACAATATCGAATTTTCCCCCAAAAGCCCATTTCCATTATCGGAAACAGTATTAAACCGCCGAATAAACGACACTTGGCTCCCAATTCTACCCGATAAAAAAGCTGCTTATGTTCTTCGGCGATTTCTGACAGTTCGGGAAATTTTTGAGTTTGTTTTAACAGAGGTTCGGGCACCGGAATTTGCAGGTAAGTTTGAGTGATGAGAATGGCTAATAAAAAATTGCGATCGCTCTCAGTCGTTTCGCATCGCGCCATCACATCCTGCCAATCCACATCAGGATATTTGCGAATCAATGCCGCAAAATCGCAAAGCCTTTTCAACACTCCCCAACTGTCCTTCATCCCATGTAGGTACCCCAGCGCTACAGAGTTTTTGGGTGAAAATGTATGCACAGTTTTGCCTGCAATAGACACCGTTTGCAATTCCTCAAAAAAAGAGTCAGTATCTAGCCGCCGATAAAACTGTTCGGGGATGAGGCCAAAATGCAGGTCGATATTAACCTTCCCATCTTGTCGCACCATTTGGACTTGGGCGATTTCTTGTTCTTTTGTGCCCAAATATTTATCGTGGTATCCCTGTTGCATCAGCAAATTTTTGGCTTTGGGAAAATCGGCGGGACGCACCAAAATATCCAAATCGCAGAATTCTCGCACTCCCATGTTACCATAGGCTAATGCCGCCCAAATTAATCCTTTAAACGGAATGGCCTGAATATCATGGGTGGCGAATAAATCGAGAATTTGAAAGAGTTCTTTCGTCAGAAATAAATTGCGAGCAAGTCGGGTTTGAGCCTGAATGTGAAGTGTCTCAGCAATGGATGGAAGAATCAGTTCCGGGTGAGTTTGTTTCAGACTTTGGTAAAATAGCAGAAATACATTATGCTCCGCTGCTTTTTGGATGAGATAATCCCAATCTAGCTCGGTTTGCAGCAGGTGGGCGATTTCACTGGAAGTTGCGGTACCAAAGTGATAGCGGATGCAGCACAAAAGTAATTCAGCTTCGGGGTTACTTTGGTTAAGGCTGGAAATTGGAGCGTGGGTATTTTGGGTTAGATTTGCAATCATATTTGGATAAAGGCGATCGCGTAAAGTGGCGAGCAAGTCATTGGCAGTATAGCCGATCTCAATACCGATGCCATTCAAACGTTGAGAGGTTCCACCAGGGGTCATGCCATCTGAATCATATTTTTCGATACGGATGTTAGAGACGCGATAAATCGCCTCTGTGCCGTTTTTTTTGCAGACAATCCACCGGAGTTCATCTGACCGCCACCCGACATCGCCCCCTTTGTCATCCCGAATCCAGAGACGATCGCGGTAAAATAGGTGCTTAACTCAATCAGAAGCAGACCCGCAAAACCGTAAAACGCGATCGCCAGGGAACCCCCAATGCACCTATTCATCCGCAGAAGTTTCCCCGACAGACCCCAAGACACCATAACCCACCCGCGAAACTCTCCACCCCCAATCCCGGGATTTCATTACTCTTTCCGGGTATTTTCCCCCTCGCCAATCGAACCGCCCACCGAGTCTGAGGCGTGGGATGCAGTTTAATCCTTATTCCCTTCAATCCCCACCCCCCGACGGTTGGAAACGGAACTTGCGCCGCCAAAGTCGGGCAGGGTCCATCGTACAAGCAACCCTCGCCGCGATCGCTTGTATTCCGATTTCCATTGCCGTCGCCATTGTCGCAATTCTCATTTACGAAACCGTCCTATTTTTCCAAGACGTTTCCCTGTGGAATTTTCTCACCGATACGGAATGGACCCCGCGCTTTGCCAGCCAACAATTTGGCATTTTAGTTCTCGCCAGCGCCACGTTTATCGTCACGGGAATTGCCCTAATCGTTGCCATACCGATTGGCTTGCTAGCGGCAATTTATCTAGCAGAATATGCCCCGCAAAAAGTGCGCTGGGTGATGAAACCTATCTTAGAAGCACTATCGGGAATTCCCACGGTTGTTTATGGTTATTTTGCCTTTTTAGTCGTCACGCCGCTGTTACAAGAATTGATTCCGGGCATTGCCAGATTTAATGGATTAAGTGCCGGGTTAGTAACGGGAGTAAGCATTATTCCGATTATTTCTTCTTTGAGTGAAGATGCCATTCGCGGCGTTCCCGATCGCCTGCGCGAAGCCAGCTATGCCTTGGGATTGAACAAACGAGAAACCATTGTCAACGTTCTATTACCGGTGGCATTTCCCGGTATCTTTGCCTCATTTACGCTAGCTGCTTCTCGCGCCTTGGGAGAAACCATGATTGCGGCGATCGCTGCTGGTCAAAATCCGCAACTCACCCTCAATCCCTTGGTCCCCATCGAAACCATGACTGCCTTTATTATCCAAGTCAGTTTAGGCACTGTCGCCTTTAACTCCTTGGCTTTCCGCACCATTTTCACCGTGGGTATGGTATTATTTCTCATCACCTTGACCCTGAATACCTTCGGATATTGGTTAGTTCGTCACTATCAACAATCAATGACACAAGTGGTGGTTCCCAGCACACCGCGATCGGACAATTCCAATCTCTGTCTCGATTGCAATCTTCCCCCCCCACAAACCCGGGAATTGCCAATTTCCATTCGTCAATCCCCTGGCTTTCAAATCCCCTTTACCCGTCGCCATCGATTAGACCAATTCTTCAGTATCCTAACCTTTCTCGCCACCTTAGTCGCCCTCGCATTTCTCGGACTATTACTCCTGGATGCTTTTCGGCGGGGAATGCCTCAATTAGACTGGCAATTCCTCACCAGCATTCCCTCTCGAAACCCGGAAAAAGCGGGCATCTATCCGGCGCTAATGGGCAGCTTGTGGCTATTAGCCGTTACCTTGGTTCTCTCGTTACCAATTAGCATTGCTACTGCGATTTATTTAGAAGAATATTGCCCCGATAATTGGCTCAACCAACTGCTAGAAATTAATATCGCCAACTTATCTGCAGTTCCCTCTATCATTTACGGATTATTAGGACTGGAATTGTTCGTCCGACTGTTGGCCCCGCTGACGGGTGGTCCGACGATTCTCTCGGCGGCGCTGACTCTGACGGTGGTCATTTTACCCCTGTCTATCGTCACTACTCGTTCTGCTTTGCGTCGGGTTTCTGCGAGTTTGCATCAAGCAGGGTATGCTATAGGCATGACCCGCACCCAGGTGTTGTGGCATATCGTTTTACCTACGGCTTTGCCTGGAGTCTTCACCGGTGCCTTGCTTTCTCTAGCCCGCGCTGTGGGCGAAACCGCGCCTTTGATTGCGGTGGGCGCTTTATCGTTCATCTCTTTTGCACCGCCCCTGTCTTGGGAAGGACTTCGCAGCCGATTTACAGCCCTGCCTTTTCAAATTTTTAATTGGGTCTCTCGCCCTCAACAAGGGTTTCACAACAATGCTGCCGCCGCCATTATTGTTTTAATTGCTATTTTATTTGTGATGAATGTCTTGGCGTTACTCTTGCGAAACCGCACCAGCAAACCCTAGGCTTTTCACCCCTAAGCCCATTTCTAGTAGAAATGATTGGGATTGTGCCATTGATGTCATTGTTCGATTAATCCATGTCTGAAGATTTCCCTTTAAAATTTATAAGAAAAAGAGCCATTATGAAGTTTGCCTGGAATAATAAAGAACCGGAAGAAAATACTGTCATTTTAAATTTAAAAAATTTATCAGTATTTTATCAAAAATCCCAAGTTTTAGATAAAATAAATCTGGAAATTCAAAGCCATCAAATTACCGCGATTATCGGTCCTTCTGGCTGTGGAAAAAGTACCCTACTGCGATGCTTTAATCGATTAAACGATTTGAATCGCGATGTTTCGGTGAGCGGAAAAATTTTGTTAGACAATCGAGAGATTTACAGTTTCCATCCGGTGGACATTCGCCGTCGGGTGGGGATGGTGTTTCAAAAACCGAATCCGTTTCCCAAGTCTATTTACGAAAATATTGCCTTGGGATTGCGGATTAACGGGTATCAAGGAGACATTGATGAGTTGGTAGAATATTCCCTGCGTCAGGCGGCGTTGTGGGATGAGGTGAAGCAGAATTTGCGGCGAAATGCCCTGACCCTATCCGGGGGACAGCAGCAGCGCTTGTGCATTGCCCGCGCTTTGGCCCTACAACCGTCGATTCTGCTGATGGATGAGCCTTGTTCTGCCCTCGATCCGGTTTCTACGGCGCGCATTGACGAACTGATGCACGAACTCAAAACCCATTACACGATTGTTTTGGTGACGCATAATATGCAGCAGGCGTCTCGGGTGTCGGATATGACGGCGTTTTTTAACCTCAGAACCAGCGAAAGGGGAGAAAAAATTGGCTATTTGTCCGAGTACGATCGCACGGAGGTGATTTTTCACAACCCCAAGCAACCCTCAACTCAGGAATATATCAGCGGACGATTTTGTTAATTGTCGGTTGTGAATTGGCAATCTTTCTTCGGGGTGGAAGTGGGGGATAGCGCGATAAGATAGTGCCAGAGATATTGGGCAAAAAACTGATGGTCAAAATAACCGCGATCGCACCCACTGATGTCGCTGCTGGATTTCACGCCCTGTCCGATCCCCTGCGGATCCAAGTCATCGAGTTGCTGCGCGAACAGGAATTGTGCGTCTGCGAACTGTGCGAAAAACTCCAGGTCAGCCAGTCGAAGCTCTCTTTCCACCTCAAAACCCTGAAAGAAGCCAGCCTAGTGCGCGGGCGTCAGGAAGGTCGCTGGATCTACTACAGCCTTAATTTACCTCAATTTGTCGCCCTCGAACAGTACCTCGCCGAATACCGCCGCTTCAGTACCATGCTTCCCGCCCGCCCCTGCGAAGAAGTGGGCTGAAATCGGGTTAAGAACATCTTTCCCGGGAAAGTGGAGAATGCATTTTCCCGGGCAATTTTTCGTTAGGCGAACCCTTTTATCCTTTTCTTTACCTAACCTTAACCCTTTCATCAACTTTTTTTGAAATGATAGAGTTATAGACCCCGTGGTTAAGTATTGGGGGTAAACTCCATGAATGCAACAGCAAATCCGCTCATCAGGGGACTGAGGGCTGTAGCGCTCAGTTTAAGTGCCGCCGCATTAGTCAGCTCATGCGCGCAAAACGAGTCTCAGACAAGGCAAGCGATCGCGATCGACGGGTCATCCACCGTTTATCCGATTACCAACAGCGTGACCCAACAGTTTAAATCCGAAAATTCCAACGCCGTAGAAGTCACCGTAGAGTTTTCCGGTACTGGTGGAGGGTTTGAAAAATTCTGCGCGGGTCAAACCGATATCAACGACGCCTCGCGGCCCATCAATCCGCAAGAAATGCAAGCTTGCAAAGACGCAGGGGTGCCCTATATCGAACTGCCGATCGCCTTCGATGCGATTACCGTAGTGGTCCATCCCGAAAACACCTGGGCGCAGGACATCACCGTGGCAGAATTGGAACAAATGTGGCAACCGCAAGCCCAAGGAAAAATCGTCAAATGGAACCAAATCCGACCCTCCTGGCCCGATCGCCCGTTAACCCTGTACGGACCGGGAAGCGACTCCGGAACCTTTGACTACTTCACCGAGGCGATCGTCGGGCAACCCGAAGCCAGTCGCGATGACTACACCGCCTCCGAAGATGACGAGATTCTCGTCGAAGACGTCAGCGACGATCCAAACGCCCTAGGTTACTTCGGCTATGCCTACTACGAATCCAACGCCGACAAACTCAAAGCCCTCCCCGTAGACAGTGGCAACGGTCCGGTGATGCCCTCCCCGGAAACCGTGGAAAACGCCGAATATCAACCCCTGGCCCGCCCCCTGTTTATCTACGTCAACGCCGATGCGGCGCAGAAAAACCCCGCCCTACGAGACTTCGTAGAATTTTACATCGACAAAGCACCGCAACTGGTGAGTTCCGTCGGCTACATCCCCTTACCCGAAGATGGCTATCGTCTGACCTACATGCACTTCCACCGCAACAAAGTCGGCACCGTGTTCGAGGGTAAATCCGATTTTAATCTAACCATCGGCCAACTATTGCGAAAACAAGCCAAATTCTAATCTCGACGTTGAACAGACACCCACAAGCAACGGCGGAATTCGGCGTTTAAATTGCATATTTCTCTATCCAGCAAAACCCGAGTTCGAAAAGCCCTTGTGTCAGGGGGGTACAGGGAAAAAGCCCTCCTATGCGAGCTATTTTTACGGGCGATCGGCCACCTTCTGACTCGTTCCCAGCCCAGGCTGAGAACGAGTCAAAAATATGCAAATAAAAGGTAATCCGACTTCACCACTGTGGGATGGTTTCCCGGGCGCGGCTTCTTTTCTGAGAATTACATCAAGTTTTGTTGAAATGACTTGACATATCAACTTTTTTTGTTTTATACCAAAAGCAGAAACCACTCGCACACCGGAGGAAAATCGGCGTGAGTCAAAGCAACGGGCATTCTCAGAAACCAGCAGTGCGGGCGGGAAGCCGACTGAGTTTTTTTGAAAAATACCTCACCGTCTGGGTCATCTTCTGCATTGTCATCGGCGTTGCCCTGGGCAGATTATTTCCCGGAATTGCCGTCACCCTAGACGCGATGAGCGTTTACCAAGTCTCGATTCCGATCGCAATTTGCCTGTTTTTTATGATGTATCCGATCATGGTGAAAATAGACTTCACCCAGGCAAAACAGGCAATTCAGGCACCGAAACCCGTCATTCTCACCTTAGTCGTGAATTGGTTAATCAAACCCTTCACGATGGTGGTATTTGCCCAATTTTTCTTGGGATGGGTATTTCGTCCCCTCATTGCAGGCACGGATATCGTAAAAACCGGCAGCATTGAGTTAGCAAACTCCTACATTGCCGGGGCGATTTTACTCGGAATTGCGCCTTGTACCGCAATGGTATTGATGTGGGGATATCTGTCTTTTAGCAACCAGGGCCATACCTTGGTGATGGTGGCGATTAATTCCCTCACCATGCTGTTTTTATACGCGCCCTTAGGCAGATGGTTGCTAGCCGCCAATGATTTAACCGTTCCTTGGGAAACTATCGTCCTTTCGGTACTGATTTATGTAGGATTGCCACTAGCGGCGGGAACCTACAGTAGAGTTTGGATTTTCAAGCATAAAGGGCGCGAATGGTTTGAGCGAAAATTCCTCAAATACTTGAGTCCGATTTCCATTGCGGCGCTGCTGATTACCTTAGTGCTGCTGTTTGCCTTTAAAGGGGAACTGATTGCCAACAATCCGCTGCATATTGTATTAATTGCCGTGCCCTTGTTATTGCAGACCATTTTTATTTTCACCATTGCCTATGTAGGCGGGTTAAAACTGAACCTAGCCTATGAAGATGCCGCACCGGCAGCATTGATTGGGGCCAGCAATCATTTTGAAGTGGCGATCGCCACTGCAGTGATGCTGTTTGGATTAAATTCCGGTGCCGCACTGGCAACCGTTGTTGGGGTATTAATCGAAGTGCCCGTGATGTTAATGCTGGTAGAATTTTGCAAAAAAACTGCCTTTTGGTTCCCTCGCGAACCGGAGAAAGCCACCCTCACCGATCCGCGTTGCTTGCATCTGTTGCAGTAATCGGATATAGACTGCTACAATCCATTTTTTCGGTAGGCAAGGAGACAAATACAGGTTAAGTAAAGATGCAAATTATTGGGGAGATGGATTGGGGGAGGCGGAGCCTCGGGAGGGACGTTCCCA
>NZ_JAJENT010000252.1:0-3642 GCF_035615515.1 Phormidium sp. CCY1219 | reverse complement strand
TCCGGTGTTACTGGGTCTATATTAGCGAGTAACTTTCGGTTTGAGTTGCCAAACTGGCAAGTTTGTTTCGGCGATTTTAGTGGGGCTGAACGAGGGAAAATCTTTTATTTATTAAACAAATGATAGTTGCAAAAACCGCATTTTTTAATAAAATGCCGGATAGCGATCGCGCCCAGGGACAAGGCACTACCCCGTTCTGAATCTCGGTAGATGACCCGTCGCTGGAACCAGGATTAAGACTCAGTTTAGCTGACAATTGATAGAAAAATCGTCGTCCAAAGCCCAGGGAAAGGAGCGACCAAATAAAAACCTGCCTAATTTGAGAAAAATTAGACAGCCAGAAAAAATTAATTTAAGAGAGGTTTGTTATCGAGAGAGGGAAAATAACCCCTAGCAATCGGCCAAAAATAAAGAACAACTAAGACCCTTACCAATACCGGATCGAGTGGGAGTCGAGAGAGCAATTACAATTGACATAGGCTCCATAACCGCCGCGTACATTTTTCT
Organism: Phormidium sp. CCY1219; assembly: GCF_035615515.1. Classification (GTDB taxonomy): domain Bacteria; phylum Cyanobacteriota; class Cyanobacteriia; order Cyanobacteriales; family Laspinemataceae; genus CCY1219. The sequence continues at coordinate 3,135 of NZ_JAJENT010000252.1, read as the reverse complement.
GGTGTACGTCCACCGCTTCTAGATAGGGAATATCTTTAATCCGGGATTGGGAGCTGGGTTGGCGATTCTCCGAGCACTCATCCGGTTTGCGGTTTTCATTTTCTTGGCGTTCTTTGCGGTGTTGCTTCATCAATCGGTTGTAAGTCCGATAAGGAATGTAGTGGAGGGGATTGTATCCTCCAACGCGCAGAATGAGGACGCAAGCCCAAGAATATTTGCCGGCCAAGATAGCATCCACAATCAGATCGAATTGTTCTTGAGTCATTACCTTGTCCAGTTTGCTCGTAGCAGGTACGTGATAATTCATGTTGATGTCTCCTGGGTATGGTATGGTATAGGAAATAATGACAGTTTAGAAATTGATTCCACCTTCTTTGAGCTGCCGGATCGGATCTAAAAACAGATCGGCAATGCGGCGATCGCGAATAATGATATCTGCATTGGCAGTTTGTCCCGGCTTGAAGTAAATTTTTTCTCCATTTTCGATAACATAATTCCGTTCTAAAGTAATTTCAGTTTTGTAAACCATGCCCAATTTTTCATCGACCTCGGCATCGGGAGAAACCGAAGTCACTTTACCGGAGATGATGCCGTATTCCTGATAAGGATAGGCATCAAACTTCACCTGAACCTCCATATCGGTTTTGATAAAACCGGCTTCCCGATTAGGCACCCGGGCGGAAAGAACCAGGGGTGCATTTTCCGGAGCAATTTCGGCAATCGTTGCCCCCGGTTGAAGCACTTCGCCGGTGTTACTGACTTCCAGAGAAAGCACCATCCCATCAACCGGTGCATAGAGAAAGCGTTCTTTTAACTTGGTTTTGGCACTTTCGAGGCGATTTTTAGTGTCAGAAATTCTGCCTTCGAGTTCAGAGATTTCGAGTTGCAGGCGATCGCCTTGCTGCTGTGATTCGAGCTGAGCGCTTTCCGCTTCGGCGAGCTTTTGCTGTAGTTGTGCTTGCAATCGATTTAATTCAGCGTTAGCTTGTGCGAGCTTTCCGCGAGTGTCGGTAATTTTTTCGCGCTGGGCCTGTAGGGAACGCTCCGCTTCAAATAAACGTTCCCGAGCCAGAGTTGCCTCAGAAATTTGCGATCGCAGCAGAGCATGTTGCCGATCGCGCAGAGCTTGCTGAGCCTCAAACACCTGTTCCCGCGCCCGAGTCGTCTCAGAAATTTGCGATCGCAGCAGAACCGTTTGCCGATCGCGCAGAGCTTGCTGAGCCTCAAACACTTGTTCCCGCGCCCGAGTCTTGTCTGCCATTTGCGCTCTGAGCAGAGCATTTTCGCGATCGCGCAGAGCTTGCTGTGCTTGAAACAACCGCTCTTGCGATACCGCACCTTCTTCCACCAACGGCTTTAACCGAGCGATGCGCTCCTTTTGTGCCTCCACATCTACTGTTAACTGCTCGATGAGCTGTTGGGTTTGTTCCTGCATAGGTGCGACAATTTCCTGTCGTTGGTGCTGAGCCTGTACATCCGCTTCTAATTGGGCAATCAGCGCCTCAGTTTTCTCTTGCAGCGGCTCGACAATCTCACCCCGTTCCTTCTGTGCGGCTACATCTGCCTCTAGTTGCTCCATCAACTCTTGCGCTTGCTGTGCCAGGGGTTGGAGCCGATCGCGCCGGGTTTGGAGTGCCACTTCATCCGCTTGCAATTGTGCCAGAATTTCCGTAGTCGTGGATACAGTTTGTTCCGCTTGAGCGATCGCCACTTGCTGCGCCTCGATCTCCGCCTGAGAGATCGCCGCCTGAGTTTTAGCCGACAACCGAATTTGTTCGCTCAAATTCTGCTTTTGCGCCAACTGCATTTGGGCAATTGCCAATTGTTCTTCCAGACGCTGAACTTCTGTAGCTTCCAGGTCCGTTTCCAATTCAGCGATCGGCGTTCCCTTTTTCACCCGATCCCCTTCTTCCACGGCGATTTTCGCCACCTTACCCATGTTCGCGGAATGGACTTGATATACATTTCCTTGCGGTACCAGTTCCCCGTGAGCGTGACTCACCTCATTAATCCGACCGAACCACGCCCAGGCACCAAACGCCACACAAAACACCATTCCGCCCAAGAGGACCTGACGTCCAAAAGCGGCGGGGGGTTTTTCCAGCAAGCTATGGACGCAAGGAGACCACAGGGACTCATTCTCATCCGGTGCCGAGGGGGCCTCAGAGTCCGAGACAGAGGGTACAACCCCACGCCGAGGGTTCGCGGAAGTGGCCACACCGCCATAGATAGAAGCCGCCCTATCCCACAGGTTCATGTCACGGCGATCGCGCGAGGGAGGTTCCCGGTGCAATAGATGAGGATCCCGGGAGGAGTTTTGCTGACTCCATAGGGTTTCCTTTTCAACACTGGAATCACCAGTTTCGGTCTTGAAAGTCATAACTCGATTTTCCTTGGGCGAGTAGTTCCCTCAAACGGTGATGTTCAAAACTCGAGATCCGTTGTGGTGTGTCTGGGTAAGCCAGGGGTGGTTTCGCTAGGGTTTCAGCCTCCTCCTCTAAGTAGAAACACTGAAATTGCAGAGAGTCGATAATAAATTTTGGGAAAGCCAACGGTACCGAGCTTCGGTAAACACTTACGTGGACATACTAACCTAAGCTATCATGTCTGTTTGCCAAATTGGCAATTTTGTTACCAACTTTATCGTTTTTTTACAAAACTCGGTAAAATTCCCCCTAATTTGTCAGTTTTTTAAAGATTTGGTAAAGCAGGCCACTACGGTCATACCGTATTTTCACGGTATATGATGAGGGGGTGAGACCCCCAATTTAGGCAAAAATGGGGCAAAGGCAAAAAGATGCGGAAGCCATGAGAAGGGTTTTGCCCCAGGATCCAGCCCTTACCCCAGTTTGGAAAATCCACTTAAAGGTCGAGCTGTTGCTGCGCCAGGTGATAGTACAATCCTCCCAGATTCATCAGTTCCGCATGGGAGCCTTGCTCCACCAACAGACCGCGATCGAGCACCAAAATACAGTCTGCATTTCGCACCGTAGAAAGACGGTGGGCGATGATAAACGTGGTGCGATCGCGACGAATCCGCTCCAGATTTTGCTGGAACCGACGTTCCGACTCGGTATCCAGAGAACTGGTCGCCTCATCCAAAATTAAAATCTGCGGATTGCCCAACAACGCCCG
>NZ_JAJENT010000251.1:0-14099 GCF_035615515.1 Phormidium sp. CCY1219 | reverse complement strand
GTGAGCTTGGGGAAATATTCGAGCGTAGCAAGAATAAAGTCTTACCAAGCCCTTCCCTTTAGGGATGGGGTTCCTGAGTGGGCCTCAATCGTGAATGGTTCGTTCGATCTCCCTCAAGAGGGTATCTCGCTTCCCTATCCCTGTAACCAATTCATCACCAGGTTAGGAGCGGGTAAAATAATCAGTAATAATACCGCGATCGCCAACAGCCCGCATAAATCCCGTCGGTTATCCAATTCGCTGATATCATTCAGCGCCGGACTATCAATAATTGGCATAAAAAATAAAAATACCGCCAACAAAAACCAACTGGGTTGCAACACAGCCAATCCCAACACTAAAAACCGCGACACTTGACCGATGCGCGCCGCCTGACGCTGACCGAACATCCCATGGACGATATGACCGCCATCGAGTTGACCCACGGGCAATAAATTAAACGCGGTGACAATTAACCCAATATAGCCGGCGATCGCCACCGGATGCAGGTCAATTCCCGAGGTAGGGGTCAGTTGCGACCCCAGGGCAAATTTACTCAACAGCAACAACAACAGGGAAAAAGTCGGATCTAAAGCGTCAATCGAGAACATGCTCGGGTCTTCCGGTAACTCCACCACCGTGGAATTCGCCAATCCCCAGAACAAAATCGGTAGCGTCACCACAAATCCGGCAATCGGTCCGGCGATGCTGATATCAAACAACACCTTGCGATTGGGTATTGGCGAGCGAATCTGCACGAATGCGCCAAAGGTGCCCAAAAAGATGGGAAAGGGAATGAAATACGGCAGGGTGGTGCGGATATTATGGGCGATCGCCGCCACATAATGCCCGGATTCGTGAATCCCTAAAATGGTCATCAGGGAAATCGCATAGGGCAACCCTTCCACCAGTAGCGCCGGTTGCGATTGCAGGGTTTGTGGGGAAACCCCCCCCAGGGTGGTGCCCACCACGGTGGTGGTAAATAGGGTAATTGCCGCCAAGGATAACGCCAGCAGGGGTTTGTTTAACTGCGAGCGATCGGGGGTGGGGATGATATTGGGCACCAGGATAAAAAACGGTTTTCCGTGGAAATCTTCTTGGAAGATAATCGCAAAGCGATCGCCGAATTTCCCTTCAATATTCTCTCGAATCCGCTTGTAAGCCACTTCCGGGGGCGATCGCAACTGACCCCGACAAATAATCGCCTGGGGACGGTAATCTAGTTTGTGCAACGGATAAACCGTCCAGTCAAAACAATCGCGCAGCTCTTCTTCTTCCTCGGCGCTGATGGGGCGCACGTCGGCAAGCTTGGGGAGTCCCCCCTCCTTGTGTTCGGAGTCCGATTCCTCGGGGGATGGGGTCGCGACCCCTTCCGTAGGGGGCGGGCGAAAATCCCGACGCCCCCAGGAAAAGGCAAACCAGTAAATTATCGGCGAGAGGATAAACGAACCCACCGCCACCTCGGTGGGCAAGGGTTCGTTATTCCCGTGGACGACAAACCAGGCGGTCCAAATAAATGCCGGGGTCATCAGTACCAACCAAAGAACCCATAGCGGCGTGCGCGTCAGATGAGCGACGCGAGTCCGTAAAATAATGTATGTAATTATCCCTAGAAGCAGTAACCAGAAAACCATGCTATGCCCAAACAACCACGGGCTGTGCTTGACGGCATTTTTGCCTTTCCCCCCAATCGGGAGACCTTAGGAGGCACAGCCTATCTTATTGTAGAAAATAACGCCAATCTGTTGGTTGATTGTCCCGCCTGGGACGAGACGAACCAGCAGTTTTTGCAGGACATGGGTGGGGTGCGCTGGCTGTTTATTACCCATCGCGGCGCGATCGCCAAGGTTAAGGACATTCAGCTTGCCACCCAGTGCGAAATTGTCATTCAAGAACAGATTGCCTATCTGTTGCCCGGATTAACCGTGACCGCATTTGGGGGCGATCGCACCCTCAATTCTCTTTACCAGGGGATTTGGACGCCCGGCCACTGTCCTGGATCGGCTTGTCTCTATTATCCCCCACATGGGGGGGTATTGTTCTCGGGACGTCATTTGTTGCCGAATCCTCAAGGGGATCGCGCGCCCCTGCGAACGAAGAAAACTTTCCACTGGCCCCGGCAAATTCGCTCTACTGCAGCTCTGTTGGAGCGCTTTTCTCCGGATACCCTGGCCTATATCTGTCCCGGTGCTAATACTGGCTTTTTGCGCGGCAAACGGGCGATCGAGAATGCCTACCAGGGGTTATCTCAGTTGGATCTCGATGCCTGTCTGCAACAACAGCCCCCGCTTTGAGACTCTCTAGGGGGCTAGAAACCGGGTTTGTCTATTCTCTGGTTGCGAATCAGGGACGATTTGGACCCGGTTTCTCCGGGTCGGGGATCCGTCCCTCGGGGGTGGAATGGCTTTTTAGCACATTTAGTTTGCATATTTTGGGCAGATTGAATGGGGGACAGAGCCTCGCTGAGAGTTTATCTAGGCAGGGACAGGGAACAAGTTTGGGGCTTGGGGGATAATATGCAATTTAAGTGAAGAGAGATTGGGGAGCAGGAGAGATGGTGGGGGGCACTTGGGGTCAGGGGAGGGGGACAAGAGGCGATCGCCTGTAGGCCAAGAGTTGGTAAAATCTGACATCTTGCACCAGCAACACCCGGCGTGGGTTTAAACCCACGCCTAATATATGAAGTCGGTTTTAACCGACTGAAATGCTTTTACTATAAGCTTTTGAGTCGGTTTTTAACCGAATGCAAGCTATGAGGCGGGAGATTTATCCCTCGCCGGATCGTGCTGCAGGCCAAGAGTTGGTAAAATGCAACGGATACGAGTGCTGTTGAATTAAAAGCGAGAATTTGTCATGAGTGCTGCCACTGCTTATCCGAATGCGCCTGACCTATCTGGGGAGGATTATCTCGTTGTCGGGTTGGCAACCTGCTTTCTCAAGGAAGATGGGGAAGTTCATCCGGTGAAAATTGTCGAACCGATTCCGTCTGCTGCGTTAGAAGCGATTGTCAAGGGGATTCCCACGTCGTATGAAATGGCTTGTGCCACCACCTTGGGGGCAGTGTTAGAGGGGGAAACGGTGAAAATGTTGCCGGAATTTCCGCCGGAAGCGCAAATTTGCGATGATTTTGTTTCGCGGGCGATCGCGGCAACGCGGACTTACAAGAAACGGGAAGAAGCGCGCGATTTAATTGCGCCGGGAAGTATCTATCGGGAATTTAACTACTCCACGGAGCGCAAGCGGGTTCTGAATTCGGAAAATCTCGTGCGCCCGGAGGACAATATCAAGCAGCACGAATATACCCATAAAGTGCTTTAGCTTTCGCCGGTTTTCCAATTGTCGGGAAGTGTCAAGAATGGGGCTTTATCGGGTTGGATTTTGCTCCCTTTGCCCCATTTTTCGTTAGCATGGAAGACCAACATGGTGCAGGAGGAGAATCGGGCATGATGAGTGAACATCCCGACGGTGGTTTATCGGAATCGATTAATTTAACCAACTGCGATCGCGAACCCATTCATATCCCCGGTTGCATTCAGCCTCACGGGGTGTTATTGGTGCTGCGAGAACCGGATTTGACCGTAATTCAAGTGAGCGACAATACCCAAGTGTGGCTCGGGATTGCCCCGTCAGCGCTGCTGCAAACAAACTTGGCGGATTTGCTCGATCGCGATCGCATTCAAGCGCTGCAAGCGGCGCTCGATCTCGACTCCCTCGATGCTCTCAATCCCTTTCACGTTTCTATCCCCACTCCAAACCAAAACCAACCCTTATCCTTCGATGGCATATTGCATCGCAACCCGCAGGGTTTACTGCTGCTAGAACTCGAACCCAACGGCGATCGCAAAACCCTTTATTTCCCCCAATTTTACCAACTGGTGAGAGCTTCATCCACTAAGTTGCAAAAATCCGCCTCTTTGGCAGACCTGTGTCAAAACTTGGTTAAAGAAATCCAGAGAATTACTGGGTTTGACCGGGTAATGGTCTATCAATTCGACCGGGACGGACATGGCACCGTAATTGCTGAAGAAAAACTCGCCCATCTTTCGCCTTATTTGGGATTGCACTACCCGGAATCGGATATTCCCAAACAAGCGAGAAAATTATACCTGGAAAACTGGCTGCGATTAGTTCCGGATGCCACCGCTGAGCCAAGCGCCATCGTCCCAGAAATAAATCCGGTCACGAACTATCCTGTGGACTTGAGCTTTTCTCTGTTGCGAAGCGTTTCTCCCATTCATCGAGAATACCTGCAAAACATGGGCGTCAGCGCTTCCCTGTCGATTTCTTTAGTCAAAAAACAACAACTGTGGGGATTAATTGCTTGTCACCATCATTCTCCCAAATCGGTCTCTTATGAAGTCCGTCAAGGATGTGAATTTTTGGGACAAATCATTTCCTCGGAATTGGCCAACCGGGAAGAAGAGGAAGATTACGAGTATAGAATGGAGGTGAAAGATAAAACCTACCAGTTGATTAATACCCTTTATCAATCCGATCGCAATCTGGATGTATTGGCCAGCCAAACGGAAAAGTTACTGGAGTTGGTCAACGCTGAAGGAGTGGCCGTATGTTGGGGCACATCCGGCGCAAAAAGCGGCAATACGCCGGGAGAAGAGGAGCTAAATGAGTTAGTAGAATGGTTGGACGCTACGGTGGATGAGGAAATGATTTCTACTGACTCTCTATCCTGTATTTATCCAGAAGCAGAATCGTTTAAAGCGGTGGCCAGTGGGTTGCTGGCTATTTCGCTTTCTGCTAAGTTTAGTAACTATATTTTGTGGTTTCGCCCGGAAGTGACCCACCGGGTGAAGTGGGCGGGAAATCCGCATAAAGCCGTGGAAAGCCACGATGAAAATGGGGAAGTGTATTTGTCTCCTCGGAAATCGTTTGAAATCTGGCAAGAAACCGTGCGCGGCAAGTCTTTACCTTGGCAGGGGTGTGAACTCGATGCTGCTTTAGAATTGCGAACTGCCATTATCAATATTGTATTGCATCAAGCGGAGGAATTGGCGAAGTTAACCCAAGAACTGGAACGGTCGAATGCGGAGTTAGAACGGTTTGCCTATATTGCTTCCCATGACTTGCAAGAACCGTTGAATTTGGTGTCGAGTTACGTGCAGCTTTTAGAGCTGCGCTATAGCGATCGCCTCGATGAGGATGCGAAGGAATTTATCGGGTTTGCGGTGGAAGGGGTGAACCACATGCAAGACCCGATCGATGATTTGTTGGAATATTCGCGGGTGGGGTCGCGGGGGAAAGAATTTCAACCCACGGATGTGGAGGCGGTGGTCAAAGCTTGTTTGATTCACTTGCTTGCATGCGATCGCAAATAGTGGCGCAACAATTACTTACGACTGCTTACCCACTGCGATCGCAGATACCACCCAACTGCGACAACTGTTTCAAAACCTCCTGGGAAATGCCATCAAGTTTCGCGGGTCCAATCCCCCAGAAATTCACATCGGCGTACAACGTCAAGCTACCCACTGGTTGTTTTGGGTGCGAGACAATGGCATCGGCATCGAACCACAATTTCTCGATCGCATTTTTATCATCTTTCAGCGCCTGCACCTGCGCGAGGAATATCCCGGGACGGGTATCGGATTGGCAATTTGCAAGCGGATTATCGAACGTCACGGGGGTAACATTTGGGTGGAGTCTAAAAGAGGAGTTGGTGCTACCTTTTATTTTACAATTCCCCTGAAACCAATCTCTTAAGTGTAACGCACAGATGGAACGCGGCCAATCCCCCAAACTCATCCTTCTGGTAGAAGACAATCGAGGCGACGTGCGCTTGATTCAAGAAGCGTTGAAAGAAACCACCGTGGCACACCAAATGGTTGCGCTCAAAAATGGAATAGAAGCCATGAGTTACTTGCGGCGCGAAGGTGAGTATGCGGGGGCACAGCGACCCGATCTAATTATGCTGGATTTGAATTTGCCGAAAAAGGATGGGCGAGAGGTGCTGGCAGAAATTAAAACCGATCCAAAGTTAAAACGGATTCCGGTGGTAGTGCTAACCACCTCCAAAAACCAAGAAGACGTTTGCCGTAGCTATGACTTGCACGTGAATGCTTACATTACCAAATCCGGGAGACTCGATCGCGTATTCAACGTTGTTAAAATGATTGCAGAATTTTGGTTAGAAATCGTTACCCTCCCATCGGAATAAAATCATGCCAGAACATGCCGTCAAGATACTGTTAATCGAGGACAATAGCGCTGAGGCTCGATTGTTGCGAGAAGTGCTAGGCACCACGGAACCGATGCAGTTTTCCATCGTCCACGTACAGCACTTGCGCGAGGGGCTAAAGCAACTTGCAGCGGAGAGCTTTGATATTATTTTATTGGATCTAACCTTACCCGACAGTGCTGGGTTGGAGTCTCTATCCACCCTGGTGCCCTGTGCCCCCACGGTGCCGATCGTGGTGCTGACGAATACCAATGACGAACAATTGGCTCTGGAGGCGCTGAGACAAGGGGCGCAGGATTATTTAGTCAAGCGGTTGGTAAATATGGAGCGGTTGGGGCGTTCTTTGCACTACGCGATCGAGCGCAAGCAAATCTCTTTAGCGTTGTTGAAAGCGAATGAAGAATTAGCCGAAACCAACGCGCGCTTGAAAGAAGAAATCCGGGAACGGGAGAAAGTGCAAGCGGAATTAGAGCGCTCGAATCAAGAACTAGAACAGTTTGCCTATATCGCCTCCCATGACTTAAAACAGCCCTTATCGAGCATTTCCTCTTGGGCGCAAATGTTGGCCATGCGATCGCGCGGGAACCTGGATGAAAAAGCCGACCAATGCATTAATTATATTCTCGATGGCACCGGGCGAATGCAGCAATTAATCGAAGACTTGCTAACCTATTCCCGCGCCGGGAGGATGACAGAGAGTTTCGAGGCGACGAGTTGCGAACAACTGGTGAAAGAGGCGATGGCGAGCTTGGAAAATGCGATTTCCCAAAGCGAGGCGCGCATTACTTGCGATCGCTTGCCCACGGTGATGGCGGATCCGGTGCAACTGGAGCAACTTTTCCAAAATTTGCTCGATAACGCCCTGAAATACTGTCAACATAGAACGCCACAAATTCATATTTCTGCCATGTTGCAACCTGCCCCATCTAGCGATAGCAAATCTCAGGCAAAAAATGGCGATCGCAGCGCCGATGGACCGGATGAGTCCGAATGGGTATTTTCCGTGATGGATAATGGTATCGGCATCAATCGCGAACATTTCGATCGCATTTTTATGATTTTTCAGCGCCTCCATCGGCGCGATGAATATCCCGGAACCGGAATTGGGTTGGCCACTTGCCAAAAAATCGTAGAATATCACGGCGGGCGCATTTGGGTCGAGTCCGAGGTAGGTTGTGGCTCGACTTTTTATTTTACCCTACCCGCGCAACGCTCTGAGTCAAACTCCGAGAAACAATAGGCAGATATGGAAGGATTTGGCGGGTCTATTTTTGGGTGTGAGGAGTTTTGATTTTTTGACCCCTGCTAATCTTTATCGTTTATTTAATTTGGCTATCTTAACTTTAGCAAATTCTCAAGCGATTTTTTAAAATACACAAAAAATACTTCCCGAGTTATAAGGGCTTTTTCCAAAAAACGAGCGGCAGCAAAGTGGGGGAGTTTATGAGAGCAATCCATCGTGTTATAATCCATAAGCGTTGAACGGATATTTAGCCGCCAAATAGGAGAGTTACGCGATGAAATTACTACCGATAGAACGGGAAACGATGACCGAACGAATCGAATCGGTAAAAGCAGGGGCGATCGCCTCCCTGTCATTCTTGCTAATTTTTGTCATTACCGCCCTGCTTAACGAGACAATAATTGCGCCACAATTTGCCAATAGCGCCCCCCTATTTTCCAGTCAACCCCTGCTTTTCACCACCGCCAGCGCCGGATTTATGGGGTTTTTGTTTGGCGTCACCTATCGCTACATCATTCGCGCCGACAATAACGTTCATTTAAAATCCGGTGCGGTTCTTGCTTTTGGACTGGTGCGCGCCCTGGCTAAAATCGAGATAGAATTGTCTTTAGAAGGGCGAAATTTGGCGATTTGGGAAAGCATTTTGCCCGCTAGTGCGATCGCGATCGAGAGCATTTTAGGGTTTGCCGTGGCAGGGGTGATTTTGGATGCAGCGATCGCGCGAAACTGGGTCAAACCCTTTGACTCAGAGTCGTAGGCAAAAAGTAGTAGTAGGGGGGGTATGCCCACCCGACGACTAAATTAACCAGAATCTATAAATAGGAAGATGTATTTGATTCCCCAGGCACGTAGGATGAAAAAGAAGCTACTGTGTCTGGAGATAAAAGGCAAGCATGAGGGTTTGGCTTCCCGGGTACCATTGTCAACACATATTACTAGAAGATGTCAGTACAGCAATCTATCGGGGTCAACGCGATCGCGATGGGGCATCGGTTTTGGTGAAATCGCTCAAAACCGAGTATCCCACCCAGGAGGAAAACGCCCGCTTGCAAGCGGAATATAACCTGCTGAAATCCCTCGGCGCAGCGGGTATCGTGAAACCGATTAAATTAGAAAACTATCGCCATCGGTTGGCATTAATTCTCGAAGATGTGCCCGGGAAAACCTTAAAATATTTCATTCGCGATCGCCAGCAGGGAGGCGTAGATTCATCCCATCCCGAATTCATTCCCACCTTTTTAAAGAGTGCCATTCAAATCGCTACTATTTTGGGATACCTGCACGATCGGCAAATCGTGCATCAAGATATCAAACCCGAGAACTTCTTAATCGATCCAGAAACCCGGGAAATCACCCTCATAAATTTTAGTATTGCCGCCCAGGTTTCACAACAGCGCCCCACCCCAGACAATGCCATCGCGATCGCCGGAACCCTTGCCTATATGTCTCCCGAACAAACCGGGAGAACGAATCGCCAGGTAGACTATCGCAGCGACCTATACTCATTTGGCATTACTTGTTATGAAATCCTCACCGGGCAGTTGCCATTTAACACCTCCGATCCGCTAGCATTAATTCACTCCCATATTGCCAAAACCCCCATATCTCCCGATCGCGTTTCTAGCGCGGCGAACCCCACCGGGGAACGCGGCGTGATTCCCCAGACGATTTCCGATATGGTAATGAAACTGCTGGCCAAAACTCCCGAAGAGCGATATCAAAGTTCCTATGGCATCAAAGCGGATTTAGAATTATGTTTGCATCAACTATATGAAACCGGAAAAATTCAGCCCTTTACTCCGGGAACTCTGGATCGCTCCGGGCAGTTTTCCATACCAGAAAAACTGTACGGGCGGGAAACAGAAATCGGCCAATTAACCGAGGCGGTTCATCGCGTTGGTGGCGGGAGTACCGAGATGGCGTTAGTGTTGGGTTACTCGGACATTGGTAAAACCCGACCGATCCGTGAAATTCACCCGGTAATTCTCGACGAAAATGCCTATTTTATCGGCGGTAAATTTCATCAATACCAGGGTCAAGTTCCTTATGCGGCCTTCATTCAGGCATTCCAGGAATTGATGCACCAACTCTTATCGGAAAATGCGGCGCGGATTGAGGAGTGGAAAGGGAAATTAATCGCGGCGTTGGGAGAAAATGCCGGGGTAATTGCTGAAGTGATTCCGGAAGTGGAATGGATGGTGGGGGAAATGCCGGCGGTTCCATCTTTACCCCCTACAGAAGCACAAAATCGCTTTCATCGCGTCTTTCAGCAGTTTATTGGCGTATTTCGCAAACAAGAACATCCCTTGGTGTTATTTTTGGATGATTTGCAGTGGGTCGATGCTGCTTCTTTAAATTCAATCGAACGGTTGATGAGCGATCGCAATGGCGGATATCTGCTGACAATCGCCGCTTATCGCCACAATGAAATCCATGATACTCATCCTTGGCGAGAAACCCTGCAGCGCATTCAACACAGCGAGGCGCGAGTGGAGAAAATTACCCTTTCTCCGTTAAACTGGGAAAATGTCTGCGCCTTGGTTCGCGATACGGTACATACCGAAAAAAGCGCGGATTTAGCGGAATTGGTGTTTGAAAAAACTGCCGGCAATCCGTTTTTTATCGCCCAATTGCTGAAGTCTTTGCATCAAAAAGGATTAATCGGGTTTGACTTTTCAGCACAGCAATGGCGCTGGGATTTGGAGGGAATCAAACAAGCAGCGATCGCCGATAATGATATTTCCCTGACCTGCGATCGCATTCAATCCCTTTCCGCATCGGCACAAACCCTATTAAAACAGGCGGCTTGTATCGGCGTCAAGTTTTCCTTACAACTGGTAGCAGAGGCGGTAGAAAGCTCCCTTTCCGCCACCGCTAGGGAGTGGAGCGCGCCCCTAGAGGCGGGTTTAATTGTGCCGTTAAAAGAAGGAGAAAACCTGCCCGTCAAGCTGCAGGAAAATGCCCCCCACCTCACCCCGTGGGAAAGGGAGAATGAACCTGCGGCGATCGCCTATCAATTCGTTCACGATCGCGTGCAGCAAGCGGCATATTCCCTGATTCCAAAGGCACAGAAACCCCAGATGCACTTGAAAGTGGGACAACTGCTGCGCGATCGCACCCCCGATGACGAATTATCGGAACGAATTTTCCCGATTGTCAATCAATTTAATCTGGGAATATCGGCAATATCCGATGCCAATCGACAACTCGAACTTGCCGCCCTCAATGCGATCGCCGGTCAGAAAGCAAAGAGCGCCAGCGCCTATGAATCCGCCGCCAAATACCTGCGCGCCGGACTGAAATTGCTGCCAGAAAATGCCTGGGAAACCCACTATTCTCTCACCCTCACACTACATGTAGAAGCCGCTGCTGCCGAATATTTAAACACCAATTTTCAAGAAGCGGAATCCCTAGCCGACGTGGTGCTGGATCGGGGGCGATCGCTTCTGGATAAAGTCCAAATTTACGAAACCCAAATTCAATATCATATCGCCCAAAACCAACTTGCCTATGCCATTGAAATCGGGGTGGGCGTGTTGGAAATGTTGGGGGTATCTCTGCCAAAAAATCCTACCCCAGAGCAAATCGATCGCGCCGCCGTACAGACCGAATCCGCTTCGACCGTAGAGGGCATCGAAGATTTAGCCGCCCTGCCAGAAATGACCGATGCCCATCAACTGGCAGCGTTACGGATATTAATGAATATAACCGCGCCGGCTTATATTGTCAATCCGGCTTTGATGCCGTTAATTGTCTTGAAAATGGTCAATCTGTGCGTCGAGTCGGGCAATTCTGCTTTAGCCGCTTATGGCTATGGGTATTATGCGGTAATTCTGTGTGGGTTGAGAGGAAATGTGGAGGCGGGATATCGGTTTGGCAAGCTGTCTTTGCAGCTCTTACATCGCTTTAATGCTAAATGGCTCAAGTCCAAACTGTATGTTTTATTTTATGCCGCAGTGCTGCACTGGAAAGAACATCTAAAAAATACCCTCATCCCCTTGCGCGAAGCGGTGCAAAGCGGCTTAGAAACCGGGGATATCGAATATGCCTGTTACAGCGCTCAACTGCATTATCAGGGGTTGTTTTTTGTGGGAGTAAACCTGGAGGTTGCAGCGCGAGAACAAGGGGAATGGATAGCATTATCTCGCCATTTCAAACAACAGTTTCAGGAAGACTATGCCAGCCTATGGCGACAATTAACGTTAAACTTACAAGGAAAGGCAGCCGACCCCCTACAATTGGTGGGGGAGGACTTTGATGAAACCGAAATTTTGCCCCGGGCGATCGCCAATGGCAACCAACAGCTTGCCTGCTGCATTTATCTGGCAAAATGCGTGTTATGTTATGAGTTTAAAGCGCATTATCAGGCGGTGGAAAATGCCGATTTTGCGGTAAAATACGAAGCGGGGGTAACGGGGCTATTTAACCGGGTGGTGAATAACTTTTACGCTTCATTGTCTTTGTTGGCTCGCTATCCGTCGGTTTCTCCGGCGCAACAAAAGCGCGATTGGCAAAGGGTGGGGGACAATCAAACCGAAATGAAAGCCTGGATGGAAAGAACGCCGGAGAATTACCAACATAAATTTGAATTGGTAGAAGCGGAAAAAGCCCGGGTTTTGGGAGAAGAAATGACGGCGATGCAGCATTACGATCGCGCCATTTTGGCTGCCCAAAAATTCGGCTATCTCCATGAAGAAGCCTTGGCTAACGAGTTAGCTGGGGAGTTTTATATCTCGCGCGGTACGCAGAAGGTGGCGCAGCTGTATTTGCGCGATGCCTATTTCGCCTATCAAAGTTGGGGGGCGATCGCCAAATTGCGCGATTTATCCCAGCGCTATCCCCAGCTTCTCGCTTCGGCACTTCCCCGGCAAAATTCGCCGATCGCTATTCATCAAACCACCCGCACTCAACGGCAGGCGATCGCCTCCTCTTTCGATGTTTCTACGGTGTTAAAAGCCTCGCAAGCGATTTCGGATGAAATCCGGTTCGAGCGGTTGCTGGATCGGTTGATAAATGTGGTTCTCGAACATGCAGGGGCAACGACGGCATTTTTATTATTGCAGCGCCAAGGGCAGTTAAAATTGATTGCCCACGGCGGTACGGATCGGGAAACTTCTATGCATTTAAACGGCATGGCGATCGCCTCTTCTCAGCAGTTGCCTAGGGGGTTGTTTAATTACGTGAAAAAAACTCTGTCTGCGGTGGTTTTGAATGATGCCACTCGGGAAGGGCGGTTTACGCGCGAACCCTATATTGTAGAAACTCAGCCTAAGTCAATCCTCGGGTTGCCGATTCTCTATCAAGGTCAATTTCAGGGCATTTTGTATCTGGAAAATCCCCTAACCGAAGGGGCATTTACCCCGGAACGAGTGGAAGTCTTAAAGCTATTGTCTTCTCAGGCGGCGATCGCTTTGGAAAATGCGCGGCTTTATGGGGAATTGCAGGGATATTCGCAAAAGCTGGAACGACAAAATACTCGGTTGCTGGAGGCGAATCAGTTATTAAGTGCAGAAATCACCCGCCGTCAGCAAGTGGAACGCGATCGCCAGGGGTTGCTCGAACAGTTAGAATTTAAGCGCGAACAGTTGGAAGCGGTGTTGCAGCAAATGCCGGCAGCGGTCATCATCGCCGAAGCACCTTCGGGAAAGCTGATTCTAGGCAATGACCAAGTGCAGCAGATCTGGCGTCAACGGTTTTTGGCGTCGGATAATATGACCCAATACCACCAGTGGAAAGGGTTTCATCCCGATGGGCGCAGGTACGCCGCTACAGACTGGCCCTTAGCCCGTTCCCTGGCGCGCGGTGAAGCGATTATCGGGGAGGAAGCCGATATCTTGCGCGGTGACGGCACCTATGGCACAATACGCCTAAGTTCCGCTCCCATTCGCAATCGCGACAATCAAATCGTAGCGGCAGTGGTGACGTTCTACGATATTACCGAGAGCAAGCAGGCGCAAGCCAAATTAAAAGCCTCCTTGCAGGAAAAGGAAGTGCTGCTCAAAGAAGTCCATCATCGGGTTAAAAATAATTTACAAATTATTTCGAGTTTGCTCAATTTACAGTCGGGGTATATCGATGACGAACGCATGTTAGAAATTTTTAAAGATAGCGAGAACCGGGTGGCGTCAATGGCGCTGATTCACGAACAGCTCTATCAATCGGAAGACTTGGCAACGATTGAGTTGGAAGAGTATCTGGAAAATCTGGTAGCCAATTTGTTGGCTTCTTATGAAGTCTATTCCGAAATGATTGCCATCCAGGTCAATGTGGAGCCAATTTCTCTGGGAATCGATGCGGCGGTTCCTTGCGGGTTAATTATCAACGAATTGGTGTTAAATTCTCTGAAACATGGGTTTTCTACCGGAGATGGGGGGACAATATGGATAGAGCTTGAGGAAAACAGCGATCGCTACTGGCAACTCAGGGTGGCTGACAATGGGGTAGGATTTCCCGAGGCAATTGATTTTCGCAATACCGAATCATTGGGATTGCAATTGGTGATGACCCTGGCAAACCAACTGCAAGGGGAGGTTTCACTGACGCGCGATCGCGGCACGGAATTTACGATTACGTTTCCTAAGTCTAGCGAAGTAGAGAGATAAGAGCGTCAGGAACCCCATCCCTAAAGGGAAGGGCTTGGTAAGACTTTATTCTTGCTACGCTCGAATATTTCCCCAAGCTCAC
>NZ_JAJENT010000250.1:0-2926 GCF_035615515.1 Phormidium sp. CCY1219 | reverse complement strand
GTCAAGATTGGCGGACAAACAGCCAGCGTCACCAACACCAGTGGCAATCAATACGAAGCCACTTATACCCTGACGGAAAACGATACCGAAGGGGCATTGGGATTCAATATTAATTTCGCTGATGGTGCTGGAAACGCGGGAACGAGCGCCTCTACCACTGACTCGAGTAGTGTCACCTTCAACGCCACCCCCGAGTCGGTTGGGATCTCGTTCGGCAATAGTGACGTCATCACCAATCCGTTGAATTTGGGCTTTACTAAGCTGCAGGAGTCGCTCACCAACAGTTTAGGCAAACTGCCGGTCGTCGGTGAGAGCGTTCAAACCGCAGTTCCGAATTTTTTCAATAAAATTAAAAACCAGCTCAGCACCGGCTTATCGGCTTCGGAAACTTGGGATGCGGCGAAATTCAAACAGGCGATCCAAGACGCTCTGGGCCAAGATTTTGCCAACCTGACGGTCACCGAATCTGTAGGTGAAAACGGAGAACTGCAAGCGATCGTCAATGTCAGCAAAGAGTACAACCCCACGGTGGGGTTAAACGGTGATTTGGGATTGCCCGCTCTAAAGTTGAACGCACAGGGGGATGCCAATACTAAATTCAAGTACGATTTTTCCTTGGGATTGGGTCTCAACGACAAGGGTTTGTTCTTTGATACCAACAATACCAAGCTGACGCTTAATACTGAAGCCGGTTTAGCCGATAATTTTAAGGGGGAATCCGATGTTGGTTTGTTGCCACTGACTTTGGCAAACAACACGAATACCCCCACAAAACTGACCGGGGATTTTCAGTTGTCCCTACAAGATTTAACTGCCGATTTAGGCGGTGTCAACGATGGAAAACTGACCTTTAGCGAACTTGACAAAGGCACCTACAATCTTTCCGAGCTGATTGACACCACGTTAGATACGAAAGGAAAATTGGGGCTGAAGGCACGCACTAACCTTGGGGAGAGTGCGGCTATTCCCTCGTACAACTTCGACCTGAATGCCAACTTCCCGGAGCTAAACTACGATAACGGTCAGTGGAGTGGGCCGCAGGTTCCGAAATTAAACTTCAACAATATCCAGCTTGACTTAGGGAGTTTCGTCGCCGATTTTGCCCAACCGGTGATGTCTACCATCAACGATATTGTTAAACCCATCGAACCTCTCCTTACCGTCTTTAATGGCGATATTAAACCGCTGTCTCATTTTCAACCAGCCCGAGAATTTTTTGACCAAAATGAGGATGGCAAGGTGACGCTGCTCGAAATGGGGGCTGCTATCACTGGCAACGAAATCGATACTAGCTTTCTCGATTCTTTAGAGCAGATCGTCAAAGCCAATGGTCTGCTCACCGACCTCGCAGATACAGGGGGAAATATTACGATTGAGTTGGGTGACTACGAACTCGATTTCGATCCAACGAATCCGAATGCTGAGCTAAAAAACGCGAAGAAAACCCAAATAAAAACCACGGCATCTTCCTTGGAGCAGGCGAAGTCTAACAGCACAACCCAGGAATTGTTCGAGCTGTTTGGCAAAATGGACGGGTTAAGTTTGCCGATTTTTACGCCGAATAATTCGGTAGATTTGTTGCTGGGTAAAGAAGATGTCACGTTGTTTGCTTATCAACTTCCGAAGCTCGACTTTGAATTCGATCTAGGCAAGGAGTTTCCGATTTTCTCCATTCCGGTGGTGAATGTTGGCGTGAATGGGACGTTCGGAATCGACTTGGCAGCTACGTCGAATTTCGGGTTTGGGTTTGATACCTATGGACTGTCTGAATGGAAAAAGTCTGGTTCTTCGGATTATTCTAAGATTTTTGATGGGTTCTATGTGAGCGATCGCCAAAATGCCGATGGAACCGGAGATGACGTTCACGAACTCAAACTCACCGGCGGTGTCAACCTGGGAGGGGGCGTCAGTATTGCAGTAGCCAAAGCTTACCTGACTGGGGGACTTGAGGCCAATCTGAAGTTTGACTTGCTTGATGTGGGGGAAGGAGAGCCTAGCACTGCAACCTATGACAACGCCCGGGAAGGGATGCGTCAGGTACTTAGTGAGTATAGTTACTTGGGCGCTAATCCGGATATCGTAGATGACTTTACGATTTCCTCCAATAAGTATGATATGGACGTACAAGCTTACGAACAGATTCTCGACCCACTGCGCGATATCGTCAAACCGGAGCATGAAAATGCACTCGAAGACGAGATGTATCCGCAAATCAAAGCCATTATTGCCGAACTCGTAGCGGATGAAACTCCGGGAGTTGGAAAGGGAGATGGTAAAGTACGCGCCTCGGAAATTATTTCCCGAATTAGCAATCCCCTGAGTTTATTTGAAATTAATGGGGACGTGAAAGCAGTAATGGACTTTGTGGCCGAGTATTATGTGCCTTTCTCTTGGAACACCGCTTACGAAAAACGTCTAGCGGAAATGCAGCTCGCCGAGTTTCGAGTGTTCGGAACCTCGGCAACGAAAAAGAGCCAAGCGATCGATCCTTATATTAGTGGTGGGTTCGTCTTCTTTGATGCCAACTCGAATCGAGTGTTTGATGACAATGAGCCTTTTGCCTTAACCAATCCAGATGGCACTTTTGAATTAGATATTCAACTGGAACAATTCGATCTCAATCAAAATGGCACAATCGATTCAGCGGAAGGCCGGATTATTTTAAATGATGGGGTGGATGCTTCTACCTTCTTGCCTTTGGTGACACCGCTAACGTCGATCCCAGAGTCGGAGGTCGTCACGCCATTGACGACGATAATTGCCAAGTTGGTGGATCCCGGTCTCGATCCAGCCTCGGCAGAAAATCAGGTCAAAGCGGCGTTAGGATTGCCGGCAGAGGTTAACTTGAGTGTTAAACTAAGTAATTCTGTCACCAAAACTACTCGTCTTCAAAACCGGACTTGAGACTTTCACCTCATCCGGCTCC
>NZ_JAJENT010000249.1:0-2275 GCF_035615515.1 Phormidium sp. CCY1219 | reverse complement strand
CAACCGAACCCGCTGCACACCCAATTCTCAATATAGTTTTGACGGCGGCTAAAGCCGCACGTTCGTTTTTCCTCCCCTGGCTAAAGCACGGGAGTTTCCAAACGGATCGGAGGCTACTATGACGTCAGCAACGATTTATCAATTGGCTTTGTCCGCCGGGGCGATCGCACCGAATCAACCCGCGTCAATCTATCAATTCGGAACAAGCATATTTCCTCTGAGGTCACAAGACTTCAGCAGGATTTGAAAACTCATAAGAAATCCGATTGCCTCGCTGAGGGAAAGGCGCGATCGACGATGGCGCATTTTGTTTTCGTGCGAGATTGCCCATTGTCAAAAAGCTACAGGCATCTTTCGAAATGCGATCGATGACAGATTTCCCAAAAGTCTTGCTTCCCCATGCCTATCCCAGGGGTAGGGAAACCGTCGAGGCCCAAGACTGACTCGGGTGTGTTGTTGGCGCGCAACTCGTTGGCGATGTTTGTTGGCTGTTTGCGATTTGCGATCGCCTCAAGCGCGATGGATTCTCGACCATAAGTTTTGATTTTTATGTTGAGCCAAACATTAATTTATTATCAAATTAACTCGCGATCGGGTAAAGTTTTGATAAAGAAGACCCGCAAACGTTCAAATGCGCCATAACTGGGGTATTCTAATTTGAGCGATCGAGTAAAGCAACGGTCAACTCTCTGGGCTGTTCGGCACCGCAAGCGAAGCGATCGCGCTTCTAGATTTTGCCCGAGTGCAGCTCGAAACCCTTGCCAATCGCGACTCGTAATTGCAACCAACGCTCCTAACACTTCCAGTCTTTGAAAATGCATCTACGGGGTTGCTTTGGGTTCACGTTATCAGATGGGGGGGAAAGACTGGCTATTCTTTAAGGGTGTTTTAACAATTACAAAAATTCCGGGAGCGTTACCAATAACCCAGAATAGCAAATCGTGAAGGTTTAGTGAATTGAGGTCATGCAAACCTCCCGCAGAGTTAACTTAATTGGTGCATGTTTGGGATTGATGACATTTGGATGGGGATTTTACAATCCCATTCCCGAACGCGCAACTTATTCTTGTCCTGAAACCCAAACCCTTGGCGGACAATTATGCCGAGGACAAATGCCTCACCAAATGTCCGAAGAAGCTTGGGGACAAATGGGAGCAGTTGCCTATAAAGCAGCCGCTCAATTAATGCAGTCCAATAATAGCGTGCCTCAACCCTTAACGGAAAAGCAAAAGAAATATTTGCGCCCGTTTTTTGGCGATTTAGTCGATCGCGTCAAAGTGGTTTACGAAGCTACTTTAATGGAAGACTGGGTGGCGGCGAGTTTTAAAATTAATGTAGGAGAGTCCAACGCCCAGGTTTATGGCGATGTAATTTACGTGAAAAAACCCCATAAAGAAGGGGATTTGGAACAACTAATCCTGCTGGCTCACGAACTGGTTCACTGCCAACAATATGAAGAATTAGGCAGTTTGGGCGCGTTTGGCTATCACTATTTTAAAGAATATAAAAAAGCCGGTGAAAGCTACCGAGATAACAGTTTTGAAGTGGAAGCATTTGGGCGGGAAGAAGCCTTCTCCCAATGGTTGGCAGGAGAAGTCTCTCGAACCACCGGAAAATACCACCGACATTAGGAAACAGTTATCGAACCCGGAAACGTCCCTTGCTTTCCCAAGGCGCAAATTTTCGGGTCAAGTGCTATCCTCATAGGAACACTATTGTAAATTTTCAGTTCATCCCATCTTAATTGACTTGAGTTGAAACTAGCCATGATGACTCCCTTGAAACTGTCTCCCGCCTTAAAATTAGGCTTAACCCTCGCGATGGCCGCTATCCTCGCCGTGGCGCAACCGTTTCTCACGGCAAGTCACGGTACCGTGACATTTGCCCCGGCAACGGTTCGCACTCCCGCGTCAGTCACCAGTCTCTCCCAGGTGCGCGGCACTCTCGCCTCCGCCTGGACCGATCGCGCCAGCGATCGCGTCGCCTTGTTCCCGGCGGCGTCACAAACCCACAATGCCATTCAAGATGCGATCGGATGCACTTGTCCCATTTGCACTGGCATTCAAGAGAAGTAACCGAGAGTCTTTCCTCCCCGTAACTTTAGTTCGGGGAGGAAAGACGAACGACGGTTTTAACCGTCGTGATTTAAACAACACAGAGCTTATTTGACCGACGAATCAGTTTAACTTTCTTAGGATAAAATTGCCCAATTCGTTTCCAATTGTGGTCGTAAACGAAGTATGTTTTTGGTCTTTGTATTAGTAAATCCTCCAAC
>NZ_JAJENT010000248.1:0-230 GCF_035615515.1 Phormidium sp. CCY1219 | reverse complement strand
AAATTCAATCATCGGGGCAGGGCACTTAAGCAATATTTGCATTGCATTTAAGTCCTGGTTGCCGCCACGGGTTCAGTATAGGCGATCGCCCTCTCCTTTGTCAAGGAAATCTACATTTTTTTTTGGCGGCAAAACTTGACGAAGCTTTTCCAAAATGATATGCTAAGAGAAGCGAAATTCAATCATCGGGGCAGGGCACTTAAGCAATATTTGCATTGCATTTAAGTCCT
>NZ_JAJENT010000247.1:0-1750 GCF_035615515.1 Phormidium sp. CCY1219 | reverse complement strand
ACCAATGACCAATGACCACCCTATTTCTCGGAGGCCAAAATGAAGCCATAATCTCGTTTTTAAACTCGGGATAACCATTGGTTGCCCCACATATTTTTTCGATTTAGCCTTATTTGATAAGGTTATTTTGCGCTGCATATTTTTGTATAAAAAAATTATTTTTTTTAGAAAAAATACGTATAAATACGGATGTGCGGAAGACTGAATACAGGTTTAATAGAAGATGAACACAAATTCATGTTGACGACGGAAGGCGATTTGCAGCCCGCACGTCCACCCAGCTCACCTAAATCGCAGAGACAATGTTCGGAAATCGCCTTGTCATTCAACAGCGAATGACCACTTTCAAACAACAGTTGCACGCGCGATATCTTTGGCGATCGGCAACGGTAATGCCGAAGTGGTGAATTCGGTGAGGTAAATTTTTCCCACGAGATTGTTGGGCATAAAATGCCCTACCCATTGGGAAACATTGTTTTGTATCGTACAGAAAAGGAATTGAACGGCCATGAAAATTATCTCAGAAGACATTTTTACAGTTGCGTCGTGCTTTAAACCGGCGATTTCTATTGGTGTGGGATTAACCTTAGCGATCGGCCTCACACCATCCGCCGAAGCGGCCAGTTTTGCGGACTTCGTGTTTCTCGTAGACGAGTCTGGCTCTATGTATGGCGAACATGCCTGGTTGGGGCAATCCATTGGGGATTTAGAATCGGCTCTGCAAGGGAAAGGTGTTGGAATTGGCGCTGAAAAAAATCGCTATGGTCTGGTTGGTTTTGGAGGTAACTCTTATGGAACAGAGCGATCGTTGTCAGTAGGAGGAGACTTATTTGGGAATGCCTCCGAATTAACCAGTGCCACTAACTCTCTCGTCGCCAGTGGCGCATTTGAAGATGGGTATTCGGCGATGGATTATGCCTTAAACAATTACTCATTTCGCGATGATGCTGCTGTTAATTTTGTGTTAATCACCGATGAAGACCGCGACATTGGCGCGAACCATGTCAACTTTAACAGTATCCTCAACGGACTTCAATCCAAAAACGCCTTGCTCAATGTGGTTGTCAACCATGCAATGACCGATGGAAACGGCCAGCGAGCGATTGGTGCCGATGCCCAAGGAAATGCGTTTATCGCCGATGGAAGTGGTGGATTTACCACGAATTCCAATACTACAGTGTCGAGCTTTAGCAGTTTTGGTACCACGAAAACCGACTATGTAGACTTAGCCTGGTCTACGGGGAACTCAACGATTAGTGGTGCTGCATGGGACTTAAATGTACTTCGTGCCGGTGGTCAATCGGCTAAGTCATTTACGAAAGCATTTGCAGATGTTAAATCCACTGAAGCTTTGAAGCAAACTGGCAATGGAAATTCCACTAAAGTACCCGAACCCACTGCCACTTTGGGATTATTAGGATTGGCTGCACTGGGTTTGTGCAAACGAATGGTTCACCAGTCAATCTAACCAGGTTTTATAACCTCCAAGTGACTGTATAATTTATTTTACTGGGACACTGTATTCTGTCCCAGTAAGATAAATCGTTTTTATTCCAAATTTTTGCGCTACCATCTGTTTCTTGATAACCTTTTTTATTGGTTGTTTTTCTTAAAAAAATAACCAATAAAGAACTACAGCGATCGCCCACAACAAATCAACAAAAAATCACCAATAAGCAATAAATAATTGAAGCCCACCTTCCCCGCATCAATGACCAATAACCGCAGCCCCCACCCCCGAACCAATGAC
>NZ_JAJENT010000246.1:0-10077 GCF_035615515.1 Phormidium sp. CCY1219 | reverse complement strand
AGGGTGCGTGACCCCCGTTACCCAATCTTTAGTCACACCCCACAATCAAATCCGGGGGTCACGCACCGCACCCAATCTGCTTTGAGCCACTACTGCAAACCATTCATCCGATCGCCATTGCCGATCGCACAAATCGCCCCGTCAAAGTCTTCTCAATTTGCAGCGGCACATTTAGTTGTAATCAGGCATTGGATTTCCGAACGGGTATAATCCGCATAATAGCAAAGTGCTGCTAAGGGTTAGTTTGCGCCACGCGGTAGGGTTATGGGTCCGTGAGCATCAGGTTTTCTCGATAGTGTAATAGATGAGAGGGAAAAAGGAACTAGGGAGCATCAGGGAGAAAATGGGGGTGCGATAAAATCATCGGGGTGGGAGGGTCTCGATCGCACCCCAAGCAGCATTTTAAATTATTTATATACAAGAGTTGATGGGTAATTGTTGAGAATTGATGGGTGATATTGTGGGGAATTTTGCTAAATTGGCGGCGAAGTAAAGCGAGCGATCGCATTCTTAATTTCGCCGGGTTTGATGGATCTTAACCAGGGCGATCGCCTGGAAAAAGACCTAGAGATGACTCCCACTGCACTGGGGCGATAAAATAGTCGGCATCGGGGGACTTTACCTTGGGCGTGGCTGACATTTTGCCACTGGGGAAGGGTCGGGCTATAACAGTGGGGTATGATATCAGAGGTGGGGGAATTGAAGCGATCGCGAATCCGGTGCAACCGATGAAATAAAATAGAAGTTCTCAGACCTGTTAGGCATAAATCATGGGGAACACGTTCGGTCATTTGTTTCGAATCACCACCTTTGGCGAATCCCACGGTGGCGGGGTTGGCGTTATTGTGGATGGATGCCCACCGCAGCTAGAGATTTCCGCCGCCGAGATTCAAGTAGAACTCGACAGGCGACGTCCCGGGCAAAGTAAAATTACCACGCCGCGCCGGGAAACGGACACTTGCGAAATCCTGTCCGGGGTGTTTGAAGGCAAAACCCTGGGCACTCCGATTTCGATTGCGGTCCGCAACAAGGATGCCCGCCCGCAGGATTATAGCGAAATGGCGGAAAAATATCGTCCCTCTCATGCAGATGCCACTTACGATGCCAAATATGGGATTCGCAACTGGCAAGGAGGGGGCAGATCCTCGGCGCGGGAGACGATTGGTAGAGTCGCTGCAGGGGCGATCGCCAAAAAAATCCTGAAGCAAGTCGCCAATGTGGAAATCATTGGCTATGTTAGAAGAATCCAGCATCTAGAAGCAGACATCGACCCCAACACCATCACCCTCGAAGCAGTGGAAAGCAATATGGTTCGCTGTCCCGATGCGGAATGTGCCGATCGCATGGTCGAACTCATCGATCGCCTGCGCCGGGAAGGAGATTCCATTGGCGGGGTGGTGGAATGCGTGGCGCGCCAGGTTCCCAAAGGGTTGGGGTCCCCGGTATTTGACAAGCTAGAAGCGGATCTGGCAAAAGCTGTCATGTCTCTTCCCGCTAGCAAAGGATTTGAAATTGGATCCGGTTTTGCGGGCACCACCCTCACCGGTAGCGAACACAATGACGAATTCTATCGGGACGAAAGCGGCGAAATCCGCACGGTGACGAACCGATCCGGGGGCATTCAAGGGGGCATTTCTAATGGGGAAAATATCATCCTGCGCGTTGCCTTTAAGCCAACTGCTACAATTCGCAAAGAGCAGCGCACGGTAACTCGCTCTGGGGAACCGACCACTTTATCCGCTAAAGGACGGCACGACCCCTGCGTTTTACCCCGAGCGGTGCCAATGGTCGAAGCAATGGTCGCCCTGGTGCTGTGCGATCATCTGTTGCGCCATCAGGGTCAACTGGGCACGCTAAAGTAGCACATCGGCGATCGCAGCTCATGCCTCCAAATCGGCAATTGAGGGCGTTACCACTACAGCGCGATCGCCTACTCAATTCCCCGATACCATAGTAGTCAACCTGAGCCAATCTAAGCAACCTAAAAGCCAGTATGGAGACCAACCCTTCCTCTGATTTTGTGGTCCGCTTCTGGGGTGTGCGCGGCAGTGTTCCCGCCCCCGGAATGGACACCATTCGCTACGGCGGCAATACCTCCTGTGTGGAAATGCGCGTGGATGGCAAACGCCTAATTTTTGACGGTGGTACGGGATTGCAGGTCCTCGGTCGCACCCTGCAACCACAAATGCCAATCACAGCATACATGTTTTTTACCCACTACCACTGGGACCACATCCAAGGATTTCCTTTCTTTACCCCGGCGTTTATTCGCGGCAATAACCTTTACATTCATGGGGCAGTCCCCCCCGATTCGGAATCGATGCAGCAACATTTCTTAGAACGAGTTCTGCATCCTAATTCTCCGGTTCCTCTTGCCGGAATGCAGGCGAATCTCAAGTTTTCCGAAATTATCTGCGGCGAACCTTTTACTCTCGATGGGATTAGCATCGAAACCGGGCGACTGAATCATCCCAATAGCGCAATGGGATATCGCGTCACTTGCCAGGGTCATTCGGTGTTTTACTGTACCGATACCGAACATTTACCCGATCGCTTTGACGAAACCGTGCTGCACCTCGCCCGGGATGCAGACCTGTTCATCTACGATGCCATGTACACCGATGAGGAATATCATAACCCCAAATCTCCGAAGGTCGGCTGGGGTCATTCCACTTGGCAAGAAGCAGTGAAAGTGGCCAAAGAAGCCGGTGTGAAAAAGTTGGTGATTTTCCATCACGATCCGATCCACAATGATGACTTCCTCGATGGCATTGAGCAACAGGTAAAACAAGCGTTTCCCAATTCGATTCTCGCCCGCGAGGGTCTGGAAGTGGATGTATGCCACCCTACCGTTCCGGCAACCGTACAAACGCCGGTCTAGCGATCGCCCACGGCGCTTGCCCAATGCCCACTCTTCCCTGCCCTCGGGGTCGTCTTCGCTTATCCCATCATTATCATATGGCAAAACCTGCCAGTTTTCTGGCCAAAATTCCCTCGCTTCGCACCCTGAGTGGGGGAATTTCTTTGCTGTGTCGCCTCCGAGGGCGCGATCGCCCCTGCCCTAATCACCCATTCAATGCAAATTCAGTGGTAAGATGCGATCGCTTCTTCACCGCACGGCGCAATGACTCTGACATTGCCCAAACTGCACGCCCTCTCCATGCACAACATCTCTTGTGGCGATCGCGCCTTTCTTTGGATTCTGGTCTATCTATGGCATGATGTTAAAAATGTCTCTCAATCTATCCCTCGAACTTATGACAAATTCCTCTCGCCAAAGTGCATTTCCCAGTTTATTGCGAAGGATAATTTCTGCCATAGTAGACTTTTTACTGATTGGAATCATTTGGTTTCCCTTGGGATTGAGCTTTCGATTCTTGCCCACCTTTGAGGGCGAAACGGTTACGATTGTCGTCCGCAATCTCTCTAACCTGTTCTTGCTCTATATATTTTTTTTGGCTTATTTCACCCTCGGGGAAGGCATCCTCGCTACGACTTTGGGTAAGTTTATTTTTGGCCTAGAAGTGGTCAGCATGCGGGGTCGCAAACCTACGTTCGCTCAGGGGTTGATTAGAAATATTTTTAAGCCCCTGGATTTGCTCCTGTTACTCGCCCCTTTGTTGCTATCTGCAAAACACCAAACCTTGGGCGATCGCTATGCCAAAACCCTGGTGGTGAAAAAAAACTTCCCAGTTCCGGGCATCGTTGCTGAAGATAGGTACCTGAGGACTTTTAAAAAGATTGTCGCCGTCTTTTTATTAATCCTCAGTGGAGCTTTTTTAGCCGTTTCTTTTTATTTTCTAAATAACTATCTCCCCGAAATAACCGCCGCAAACCAAGCCATTGCTACTTATTTTATGCGAGTCGAAAAAGGCTATGAATTAAACAGAAATTTCCGGGCAGCTTACGAAACTGCATCGAGTCAGTTGCGCGAAGAAGTGACGTTGGAACAATATCAGCAACGGTTGGCAAGCAATCCCATTTTACCTTTAGCTTTGGAAAAGCCGGGAGAAATTAACTTTTATCAGTGGGAATTTATCGGGAAAGACAATTTAATCGTTACCGGAACAATTGACAACCAATACCGCATGGAAGTTGAACTGCATAAAGAAAACAAACAATGGAAGTTTGTGTCGGGAAATGTGACGGTGGAAAATTAATCAATTCCCCGCGTCAAAGTTGCCTTTGGATTCAGTGCGTTTTCCCTGGGTGACAGGGGGAACGCAACCTACAGATTGAATAATATTTTTGCTTTTTATTTGCAATTTTTAGCCGGGAAATTGTTGCCCGAACCCCTTGACAAAACGATGGGCAGAGGGTAGAATGAAGCCATAGGTGCAGGCAGGACTGTTAAGCAATGCATTGATTGCGTGGGGCAACCTGCACGATGGAATAGAGATTTAGGGAAGAGGGGATTGCCTCTGACAAGGCGATGAAGGGAGTGGGGTGGGCAATGCCCACCCAAGGTGATGCAGTCAGGGCGGAGGGGGAGTTATTGACGCTGTTGCTGAAGAATCAAACTGGCTAATTCGCAAAATCCTTCCGCTTCGGGTTTGGCGGTGATGTAGGCGGGGTGATGGGTGAGCCGATCGCCGTATTCGGCAATATTAGCAACGCCCACCGACAGGGGAAACAAGTCGGGGTCGAAGAGGGTTTCGTCATTGGGACTATCCCCCACCGTCAGCACCTGCGCCGCCGAATACTGGGGGAAATAGCCGCGCAATAACTGTAGCAAGGCGATCGCCTTTCCCTGAGACTGGGGTTTGATGTGACATTGCACGGAACTGTAGGTGAATCCCCACCCCATTTCCTCGCAGAGGCGATTTAACTGTTGCAAGTCCTCTGGGGTTAAACCTTCTATATCAAAAGTCCAATCCGTAATTCTAAAGCGATTGTCCGAGGTTTCGCGCAATTGGGGAAAATGAGACTGGAGGCGCTTGAAGGTAGAAGCGAGATGCTGGCGGTGAGTCTCCACATCCGCCACGGTGGCGAGCAACACCGGATCCCCAGTCCCGGGATAGAACAAACCGCCATTTTCCGCGATCGCCCCCACCACCGGCAAATAACTCACCAACCCATTCACCCAACCTGCCGATCGCCCGGTGACGATCGCCACCGCCACACCTGCGGCGGCTAAATCTTCTAAAGCTTTGAGCAAACTGGCGGTAAATTTACCCTCCAGAGTCAGGGTGCCATCCATATCCGCCGCCACCAGACCCACCGTTTTAAACGCCGAGTTTGCCAAAACTTTAGATAACGGTAAAGACTTCATAAATTCTCCTCGAATCGATTCTCAGCACGCTACCCCTTACTATAGACTTAACCTGACATGAACCCACCCCAGTCCTCGATTGATGCATCCGGGAATGAAAACCGGGAGTTTCCCCGGGGCTGTCCCCGACGGATCCCAGGGGGAAATTCAAGGAATTTGCATCCAAGGCAAGTGGTGGTTGCCCTTTTGTTAGGGCACCGTTAAGGTAAGGGGAGAGAAGTTAACCGTTGAGCTGGGGCACTCTAAGAGAAGAGACCCATCGTCCCCGAAGCGGTATGTTCTGTAATCGTCCGGAGTGTAGAACAGATGCGAAACTCTGCCTCCCATCAGTGCCATACCCCACCAGGAAAACTCAATTGATGTTCGGTGAAGCACCCACGCCGGTTCGCCGTCAAGCTGCAAGCTTAGCTAGGATAGAGTAGGGGTGTAAATAGGGGCGAATATTGCTGAGTGGATGACCCTTAGCGGCAAAAACGCTAGTGACAGAGGGTTTTCGCCAAAGCGAGGCCAAATGCTGCCCCGAGCTCCAATTGATTAGCGACCCCCGGGGGTCTCCTCCCAGGGAAGAAAAATCCAGCGCTCTAACGGACTTACACCACCCGCAGTTTGAGGGGAATTATAAAAATAAAATGCAGTCGTACCAGGGAAAGTCTATGTCAAAACCGATTATTCTGGTTCAACCCACGTTAGCGCAAGCCCAGGGAGCAAACGAGTCGCCTTTGCCCGATATTGCGGCAGATAAACTGTGGATGGGTGCGTCCGGGGCACTGTTACTCTTGCTGATTGGGTCGCTTGTATTTTCTAAAGTGCAATTGGACAAGCTCAACAAAAAGATAAAGTTTGATGAATTTAAAAATCGAGAGCTGCAAAAGAAGCTAAAAATGGCGCTCGAGACGATTACCAAAATGGAAAAAAATCCCGACTTGCTTCACTCGCGGGAGTTTAATCTGGACTATCTGCGAATGAGGATGGAAGAGGAGAACTTCCACTTTGCGATCGTCAATCAAATCAAAGTGAAAGTCAAGGAGAAAATTTCGGTGGCCCTGCGTCCGAATGCGGAAAACCGAGGGACGGGACGGCAAGTGGATGAAATTTTCGATGTGGACTATCAAATTGGAGAAATTGCCAAGTCCGGGAGAAGGGTGCTTTTCCGGATTCAAATTAAGCTGACGAAGCTACCGACCCAAGCTACCTCGAAAACCATTAGCCAAATTATTGACTGTTTGGAAACCTATTTGAGTGCCAGAGACGATCACGATACCTGGCAACCCACCATTCAAGGGCGGGTGGCTTATATCCACTGGGATCAAAAAGCCAAACCGACGCCGTTGTTGGTTCTGGAACAATCGAATGAAGGGGTTAACGTTACCTTCCGCACCACCACCACTCGTCGCGCGTCTACGGCGAACCAAAGCCAGAAAGCTACTGCCGGTCAAATGACCTCGATGACCAATATGACCACCAGGCGGACCAAAACCACCGGCAAGACAAGAACCTCGCGCGGATCGAGAACTTCTGGCGGGTCGAAAAGTCGGCGGAGTCGTTAAGTGAAGGAGTGCGAAAATCCCGAGGCGCGAGTGCTTCGGCGTGGGTAGAAGATTTCAGCCGATTGGAGGATTGGTTTTATGAGAGGCAAGCTGTTGTTTTGGTTAGGAGTTATAGGGGTGGGCATCTGCAATGTTAGGGAAATTTGGGGCAATGCTTGAATGGGGAGCCAGTTGTCCATCTTCCATGTGAATGATGCGATCGGCGATATCGAGGATGCGGTTGTCGTGGGTGACGAGCAAAATGGTACAACCTTGTTCTTTCGCCAGACGCTGCATCAATTCCACCACTTCTCGACCGGATTTGCTATCGAGTGCTGCAGTGGGTTCGTCGGCTAAAACGAGTTTTGGATGACTGACTAAGGCGCGGGCGATCGCCACCCGTTGTTTTTGCCCCCCAGACAGGTTTTCTGGATAATAATCCACCCACTCTCTTAACCCCACCGCTGCTAACATCGCCGCCGCTTTTTCCCCTAAATTCTCCCCGGCGAATTCTTCATGCAAATCCAGGGACATCTGCACATTTTGCCGCGCCGTTAAGCATTTCAGGAGATTGTGCGCTTGGAAAATATAGCCAATGTCGCGCCGCACTTGCACTAACTGCGCTTTCGTTGCCCCACACAATTGCTGCCCAAATACTTTTAAACTGCCCGCTTGGGCGGACCGCAAACCCCCGAGAAGGGTGAGCAAGGTGGTTTTTCCCGACCCGGATGGCCCGGTCATCAAGACGATTTCTCCCGGATAGATTTGCAAATCTACCTGAAACAAAACCTGTTTTTGCAACGCACCTTTGCCAAAATAATAGTTGAGATTTTTAATATCTATTATGGGTTGAACAGTCATCACGCCTCGATTTTAAAAGATATCGGCAGGGTCAGCCGCTTGCAACTTCCGCAGGGCGATCGCTCCGGATATCGCGCACATCAAAATGGTTAAAATCAATACCATTACTGCCCGAAACAAGGTCATCCCCATTGGCAAACTGGTTGCAGTTCGGGTTAAATTATATAACACAAATGTCGCCAAACAAAACCCTGGCACGTACCCTAATAACGCTAAAATTAAAGCCTCTTGCCCCACCAACGCCACGAAATACATTTCCCGATATCCCATCGCCTTCAAGGTGGCATATTCCGGCAAATGATCCGCTACATCCGTGTACAAAATCTGATAGACAATCACAATCCCGACAATAAATCCCATTGCGGTGCCCAAACTAAACACAAACCCAATCGCCGTACTATTCGCCCAATAATTCCTTTCCCGGGCGATAAATTCCTGATGGGTTAAAACTATCACATCTTGGGGCAAATAACTTTGTAACCTGGCTTTTACCGCCCCCTTATTGGCTCCAGATTTTAACTGAATTAATCCCACATCGATTTCCCCTAAATTGCGATCGGGAAATATCCGCAAAAAATTTAACTCGCTGGTAATGAGATTACCATCCGCGCCAAACGATGCGCCGAGACTAAATAAGCCGCGCACTTCCACGCGACGTCCGGCAATTTCGGTCTCTACGGTGTTTTCTTCGCGATAAAGCTGGGGAATCGGCCCAAATTCATCCCGCGAGAGTCGGTCGAATAACACCACATCGGGCAGTTTGAGTACAACTCGCGCGTCATTGACTTCGGATAAATTAAAGGCAGATTTTGCCGGGTCGAAGCCCAAAACTAAAATCGAACGGTCATTTTTTTCCACGGGATTTTTCCAATTAATCAATCCCAAATATAACGGAGCGATGGATTCTACCTGTTCGAGGGCAAGGGTTTGGTACAAGCGACGCCAAGAAAAGGGCTGCATGGAAATCAACGCTTTGGACTGAGGATTGATTAATACTAAATCCGCTTTCAGATTTTGGTGCATTCGGGTAGAACTGTTGAGCAGGGCGGCTTGAAATCCGAGCTGCATAAACATTAAAATATCGGCGAAGCCAATGCCGGCCAAGGCGACGAATAAGCGGCTTTTTTCTCGGGACAGTTGCAACCAAGCTAAGGGAATTTTGCGGAACATGATGAGCTAGGGATAGGGTTTTCCGACACAGATGGAGGGGATTTGGGATTAATTATTTGCCTTCCCGGTGGCAATGGTGACTTGGACTTGTAAGTTGGTTAAATTGGCGACGCGCTGGGAGTCTTCTGGGTGGAGGCGGATGTGGACTTCCACCACGCGCACATCCACATCGGCGGTGGGGTCGGTGTCGAGGACGTCTTTTTTGCCGATTTGCACGCCGATGCGTTCGACGCGACCTTGCAATTCTCCCTCAAAGGCATCGCTGGTAATGGTAGCGCGCTGACCGAGACGCACGCGCTGGATGTCGGTTTCATAGACTTCGGCGATCGCATACATTTGCTCGGTTTGGCCGATTTCCACAATCCCGTTGTCGCCGATGGTTTCCCCGGGACGGGTGTGAACCTCCATCACCCGACCGGCCACCGGCGATCGCACGTAAGCCTCTTCTAGCCTCGCCTGAGCTTCTTCCACCTGCGCTAACGCCCGGTCTACCTCTGCTTTGGCGGCTTGCACGTCCACGGTTCTCACCTCTGCAAGACTCTGTAATGTGGATTCTGCCTCCTTAATCTGCTGTTCTCCCGTGGCTTGAATCCGTACGCGCGCTACTCTGGCCTCATTAAGCTCCTCTAAGCCGGTTTTTTCCAGTTGTTCGCGCTTGACGCGCGCTTCGCGCAGTTGTTCGGCACCGGTATCTTGCAGTTTTGTCAGGGTGACTTGCTCTTCGCTGAGTTGCGATCGCCCGGTGCGCTGGATGCGGGTCAGATTGGCTCGCGCTTCTGTGATTTGCTCTTGCTTGGTGGTTTCAATCTCCCTGAGATTGGCGATCGCTTCTTTCAGTTGCTCCTCCCCCGTCTCCTGCAGTTTCCGCAACCGGACTTGCGCTTCTTCAATCTCCTTGCTACCGGCGCGCTGTAGCTTGGTGAGGGTGGTCCGTGCGGCTTCAATCTCCTGACGACCGGTTTGTTGGATTTCTGCCAACACCGCCTCCGCCTCTTTCATCTGTTGAAATACCGTCTCTACCGCCAGTCGTTTGCTGTCAAATAACGACTCGCTAATTGCCCCGGCTGCAAATAACTGCTCGTGACGCCGATATTCAACCCCGGCATTTGCCAATTCCGCCCGGAGGCGAGTCAGGGTGGCTTGCTGAGCCTCTACTTTCCGCTGTAATTCCGCTTGCAGGCGGTTTACCGTGGCTTGCTGAGCCTCTACATCTCCGCGCACCTGGGCTTGCAGGCGGTTTACCGTGGC
>NZ_JAJENT010000245.1:0-243 GCF_035615515.1 Phormidium sp. CCY1219 | reverse complement strand
GTTACCATAGAAGCATTTCAGTCACCCGAGGATCCGGCGTGGGTTGCAAACCCACGCCTCATAGCTAAAGCCGGTTAAAAACCGGCTGAAAACGTTACCATAGCATTTCAGATCCGGCGTGGGTTTAAACTAAAGCCGGTTAAAAACCGGCTGAAAACGTTACCAAAGAAGCATTTCAGTCGGTTTTAACCGACTTGAGCTATTAGACGGGGGATTTATCCCCCGGCGGGTGTTGCTATGAGA
>NZ_JAJENT010000244.1:0-6143 GCF_035615515.1 Phormidium sp. CCY1219 | reverse complement strand
CGACTAAAGTCGCCGTTCGTTTTTCATCTACGTTTTAAAAAACGTAGCTTTCAAACTCTCGTTTTTCTTTCGTAAAAAGAGTATCAAGAGGCAGAGAGCCTCTTTTTTACTCAATTTATTCTAACCTTCATCCTTTATCCATTTTGGAGGGTAGGCATTACCCACCATCTCCTAGATTGTCCCTGGTTCCGCCCTGGGGGGAACCCACTCCCTGAGACTTCCCACAATCACGGATCCAGATTGAGAGATTCCACGACGAATTCCAGGGTTTGGCCTTGAGAGCTGCCAAATTTGAGCAAACTCCCGGATTCGAGTTGCACTTCTTGATGGTGAACTTTTTGCCAACCATTGCTGCGTTTAATCAGAGTCCCGTAGCGAGAAAAATCGCGCAAGAAATAAACCGGATCGGCGCGAGTGCCGGAAATATCGCGACAAAAGATTTCGGCATGTTTTTGGGAAACCCACCGTTCTGGAATAACTAAATCATTTTCCGATCGCCGCCCCACCCGCATCATGCCATTGCGAAGTCGCCAGACTTTGTGGGTATTGTGCAACAGGCGCAAGCAAGCCACAGTAAATGCAGAGCGCATTCCCGAAATAGTATTTTCCGGCAATTCGGTGATTAACGAGTCGAGGGGTTGGATGAGAACCCCATCGAACTCCGGATGCATGTAAAGCACCGGCAAAGTCCAAGCGGGTTGATTGAATTTATAAATGGTTAAGAGCTGTTGGCGGGCGATCGCCACGGCGCGATCGATGGGCATTCGTTCGGCAAGCGATCGGGCAAACCCTTTGATAAAGCTAATTGCTTCTTCATCAGTAATCGAGTCGCGCATACCCAACACTGCCGGCACCCCATGATGGATCAGCACTTCGGCTAAACTGCTGCGTTCGATCGCCCGTCCATTTTGCCGATCGCTCTGGGCACCCCAGCAAGCATTAAACACCGCTAACGTCACCTGAGTGCGGACCAGCACTTGGGCCAATTCCGTCCCACTGAGGGTGGTGCCATTTTGCAATAAGAGCTGCCCGCCGGCTGGGGCACAGACCCCATGACCGGCATAAAAGAAAATATTGTAAGTCCCATTTTCCAGTTCGGCGATCGTTTCGGCGGGAGACGGTTGCACTAAGGTTTTCACTTGACAGTGAACCGGAACGAGATTATCGCTGCTTTCGCAGCTTTGCGCCGATTCTTCCAATAACTGGGCCAGGGCGAGGGCTTCTTGTTCCAGTTGCAAGCATTCCGCCGCAGTAGCCGCAGAGGTTTCCGCCTCTTGTCCCAAAACCAGGAGAATGTTTAACGATTGACTGGTGCGGCGCGGGGCGAGCGGATCCACATCGCTGGTGGTGCGGCTAAAACGTAATTGCGGGTTAAGAGAAATCGTCGGTTTCCCGGGACGGGGTTGCATGATTTCCCAGGGTAAGGCAATTAACTCCGGGTCGCGAATTTCCAAGCGCAGGCGCAGGGGTTGATTTTGCCCGATCGCAATTCCAATGCTTTGGGCGAAGCTATTTTGAATCGAACCGGAAAAGACCCATTGCCACAGTTGCAGCCCCAATTCCTGCATGAGGCTGGCGCTGTAACTGGAAAGCCCAGAATTGCCGACATTGCTCAGGGGATCGAGCAGATTGGGGTCATTCGCCGCCGAGAGGTTCCACACCGAGGAGAGGGGCTGGGTGGAAAAAAGCTGCTGCCACCCTTGCCAGGTGTGGGTTAAGGCATCGGGCCAGCTACAGTCATGGTGAACGTAGCCTCCCGGAGAGGGGGCTTTGAGAACCCATATGGCAAAGTGTTTTGCCGAGGTAGAGGTTTTTAAAGGAGCGATCGCGATGCTCAGGCAAGGAATCTCAGACCAAGACATTCATGCAAGGTTGGCGCTAGGGTGACAAAATCCTTCTACCATTGTATCGGTTCTGGGGTGCAGATGCCCTGAGTTGCCAAGTTACCGCAAGCACCTGCGCGGAAAGCTACCACCGGAAAGGGGGAGATGGCCTCGCGCAGGCGCTCGGAGAAAATTTTTGTTTTGCCTCGATTGAGATAAAATCTCTATAGCATCGAACAACTGTTCTGAAAAACTGAGACGGTGGCTCAGAGAAATCTCCCGGGATCAATTGGGAAGTTGCGAGAGGGCATAGCGGGCGATCGCTAAACTCACTCGCGCTTTTTCGATTTCGGATAGCTCCGTCCAGGCTTTCTGAGTAAGTGCGGCTAAAGAGGAGTCCAGGGATTCACCCCGCATGGCATAGGCAAAGGGTCTGGCCAAGACTTGTAAATCCTGAGCGGGCCATTGGGGTAGCACGGGATTGACGCACTGAACCAGTTGTTCGGCAAAAGAGCGCGAGGCGGTCTGTTGCGATCGCGCTTGAGTGGCGATCGCTTCTAACCAGGTGTGGGGCACCCAGGCTCCAAATTTTTGCTGCAAGGCAGTTTGCAAGGTTTCGAGCAGGGAATCCTCGGCGGCGGTATCCGACCAGAGGCGTTCCAGGTTGGCGATCGCCTGCGGACTTGTGGCCTCGAGCAGCTCTTCGAATGCATTTTCAAACGGCAGTTGTGCTTCTGCTGCTTGCAAATACGCCTCAGTCTCCGGATCCGCTGGATTCCAGGGATAGGGAACTTCGGCGATCGCCACTGCATCTAGCAGCTCTAGCTCAATTTGGGAGCGAGAATACTCCCGAGTTTCAATATCATCAAGTGGTTTCCTTGTCATTTCGATGCTCCTGTTGAGTCGATTGATGGATTTGCTTGGATAGGCGTAGATACAATAGCGACCCCACCGGTTCCGCAACTGCCCCGAGGATGAATCTGGTGGTGAATCTGGTTTTACACTTAGTTTGCATATTTTATCCCGATTCAGTCTCCACAGGTCAACCGCCTGTCTTACGCCGCATTTGCGCTTAAACACTTTTTCAGATAATGTTATCAGCTCTACGAGGCCAGTATTTTTAGTCTCTGTCGGTGTTTTGACTTACCGCCATTCCCGACTTGATTGGGCTTGTTTTGTCATTAAATTATGCAAATTAAATGCGTTATCCCTTCGCCAGAGTTGGGAAAAACGCCTAAATGAGTCGCTGCCAATCCAAGACTTACGAGTACATGTGGTATTATAATAAATTTAGCTCCTATCGTCATCTAATAGAGCCACGCGGGAATCCTTTTTTACATCGGATTCGATAATTCCAAACTCTTGCCATCCGGTGTGTTTTTCTACTCATTTGAGAGCGCGCTGCCTTGGGCAAAGCTACTCTAAAATAAACCAGAGTCTTGAGCAAAACGGCTATGACAAAAATCCTCGTCATCGAAGACACCTCGGAAATTCTTAACAACCTTTTGGATTTTCTAGAGGCAGAAGATTTTGAAGCGATTGGTGCGGAAAATGGCATCGAAGGAGTGGTACAAGCTCGCTCCCACGAGTTGGATTTGATTATTTGCGATATAATGATGCCGGAACTGGATGGGTATGAGGTACTCAGCCAATTACGGGAAGATCCAAAAACGGCAAATATCCCGTTTATTTTTTTAACGGCAAAAAGCGATCGCTCCGACTTGCGACAGGGCATGAATCTCGGGGCGGATGATTATCTCACAAAACCGTTTACTAAGGCAGAATTGCTCGAAGCGATCGAGGCGAGATTGAGACGATCGTCCCAACAAGTGGAGCAACTGCGACAAGTCTCGGAACAACTCGATCGGTTAGAAAATTTCGATACCTTAACCGGGTTGCCCAAGCTCGAAGCGTTAGAAGGAAAAGAAGGAATCCTCGATCGCGTCATTGCCAGAACCGATGCCACCAATCGTATGGTGCCATTCTTGCTATTGGGCTTGGACAAATTCGGACGAATTAACGATACCATTGGCTACGGGAACGGAGACATTATTTTACAAAAAGTCGCCCAACGTTTGTTGGAGTTTATCGAAGTGTTTGATGTGGGAGGCGTTGCCCGGATTAGCGGAGATGAATTTGGGATTATTTTGCCGCCAATGAGCGATCGCGACTCGGCGGTGTCTCTCGCAGAAGAACTCCTCAGAGATATCTCCAAACCCGTGGAAATCGGACGCAAATCGATTCCCCTCACCGGTACGATCGGGATTTCATTTTATCCCACTGCCCCCAATTTAGATGAATTGCGACGCCAAGCCGGTGTGGCAATGGGAGAAGCAAAACGCGAAGGAGGCAATCGCTGCCAGATTTACACCCGCCCGATGTTTGGATTTGATGCTGCAAAAGAATTGCAACTGGCAGCCGATATTCGCCAAGCCTGGGAGCGAAATCAATTACAAGTATTTTATCAGCCGCGAGTGGATCTTCGCAAGCGCAAAATCGTTGCAGTTGCCACAGTACCCCATTGGAACCATCCGCGCGTGGGGGAAATTTCGCCAGTGAAAATTATCTCGTTAGCTACTGAGGCAGGTTTGCTCACAGAGATGAGCGAATGGATGTTGCGAGTGGCGGTGGGACAGGTGAAAAATTGGCAGGCATCTCGACTACGGTTAAGAGTTGCGGTGAGTTTGTCAGAAGCATTATTTAATGATGTCAACATTCAGCGGATTGTGGTGGATGCTTTGCAAAGAAGCGGCATAGACTCGCAATATTTGGAAGTGGAAATTCCGGCGGAGACGATCGCGAATGCCAAAAATGCCAATCAAATGGCATCGAAGTTAATTGCTTTCAAACAACTGGGTATTCAAACCACGATTTCTCAATTTGGCATCGGGCAAAGCGCGATCGAGTATCTGGGAGAACTGGCCCTGGATAATTTAAAACTCGATCGCACTTTGGTAAGCAATGCATCCCAAAATGCACCGCTAATTAATGCGATCGTCAAGATGGCGCAGGGACTCAAATTGCGGGCGATCGCCGATGGGGTGGAAACTGAAGAGCAAGCGAATATCCTGAAAAAGCAAAAATGCAACGAAATCCAGCAACAAGCTTCGGTTTCGGAAGCAGAAATTAGGCGCATGTTTGGGAAACGGTAGCGATCGCCCATTTCCGTTTAATCCAATCATCGAGAATGCGATCGGGACACGGTAATGCCGTGTCCCTCGGTTTTTGATGGGCATTGATGAATTAACCCCACCATTAAAAAACCGGGGATTATTGCAATTGCCAAACGATAATTGTACCCCGATCGCTACCCGCAACCACGGTATTTCCATCCTCGCCAAACGCCACCGATCGCAAGGGATTTTCGGCTGACAAGGTACTGATAAGTTCCCCCGTTTGCACATCCCATAATTTCACGGTGCGATCGCGACTGGCGGAGGCGATCGTGGTGCTATCAGGACTCACGGCGATCGCGGTAACTTCGCCCTGATGTCCCTCTAGGGTATCGGTTAACGAACCACTCGCCGCATCCCACACATTTACCCGAGTATAACTGCTGCTGACCAGGGTTTCGCCGTCGAAAGTATATGTGAGAGAGCGAATGTAAGACGAGCTGCCGGTGAGCGTTTGCCGTTCTTCCCCCGTATTCGCATCCCAGATTTTAATGGTATTGTCGGCACTTCCACTGGCGATCGCCTGCCCGTTGGGATGATAGGCAAGTGCGAGAACCGTGCCGCCATGACCTTTCAGAGAGCGAAGTTCTTCCCCGGTACTCACATCCCAAATTTTAATCGCGTTTTCTTTGATGACGCCGCCAGAACCACTGGCAAGTCTTGTGCCATCGGGACTAAATGCCACGGAATGCACTTGGTCGCGATGTCCGTATAAAGTATTCTGAAGCTGTTTGCTTTGCAAGTTCCACAGTTTAATCCGCCCGTCAGCGCTGGCGCTGGCGAGGGTGCGATCGTCCGGCGCGATCGCCAAAGACCAAATCCAGCCTTTATGTCCGTCCAGAGGGCGCAGCAGTTCCCCGTTGCTCGCATCCCACAGTTTAATCCGTTGGTCCCGACTGCCCGTGGCAATAATCTCACTGCCCGCGATCGCCACCGTTTCCACCGCCTCAGAATGCCCGGAAAAGCGATTCGCCAGAACGATGTTAGGCGCGGGGGTTATCGGTTCCGGTTCCGGTGTGGGAGAAGGTTGCGGCGCAGGAGTTGGCGTTTCTCGCGGTTCTTCTGGCGCAGGAGAGGGCGTTTCTCGCGGTTCTTCTGGCGCGGGAGAGGGCGTTTCTCGCGGTTCTTCTGGCGCGGGAGAGGGCGT
>NZ_JAJENT010000243.1:0-5693 GCF_035615515.1 Phormidium sp. CCY1219 | reverse complement strand
GGCGACTAAAGTCGCCGTTCGTTTTTCATCTACGTTTTTTAAAACGTAGCTTTCAAACTCTCGTCCTTCTTTCGTAATGACTCCATTTCGTGCTCAGGCCCCCGGAGAGGATTGGGGGGCAAATTACGCGATGGCATTGCGGGGGTCACACACCCTACGGGGC
Source organism: Phormidium sp. CCY1219 (assembly GCF_035615515.1). GTDB lineage: Bacteria > Cyanobacteriota > Cyanobacteriia > Cyanobacteriales > Laspinemataceae > CCY1219. The sequence goes on along the minus strand of NZ_JAJENT010000243.1, from coordinate 5,530 downwards.
GGTAGCTTTCATTTGATAAAAGCTCTAGGGGGTGTTGTCTGCTGAAGCTCCCATTTTTAGCCAACTAAATACCTGCTCGACGGTGAGGTTTAGCTCGATTCCTTCTAGTACGGGAAGAGTGTCGTTCTGTTCCAAGAGTCTGGGTTGGCCTTCGCGGAAAAATACCAGAATGCTGCGATCGTCTGGGTCGAGAAACCAACCGAGTTGGCTACCCCGTTCGATACAGTAGAGGATATTACCAATCACTTTGTTGGGTTTTTTTTCGGGGGAGAGAATTTCTATAATCCAATCTGGGGTGAGGTCAAAGCGATCGGGTACTTCCCCATCAGGAAGAAATGGAATCTGTTGCCACCGGAAGACGGCAATATCCGGAACGATAGAGCGATTTCCAAAACTGCACCGCAGTTCGGGAAAGGCGTAGGCTATTTTGTCATTTTTTGTGACTTGGTTAATGACGTTGCAGGTTTCGTACTGTAAACAACTGTGTCTTCCTTTTGGCATGGGTTTTTGGATGATTTTTCCGTCGATGAATTCACTAGCAGGTTTGGTTTCTGGCTGTTGGAGGAATTCTTCTAGGGTGAGAGATTTTTCGGCAGTAGCAGTCATCGGTGTCAACCTAGTTGGTGAGCTTTATTTGTAATTTTATCGGGCACGATCGTCAGTTGGGTAGTGGGTAGAGTGGGCAGGGTCGCTCGCTTCCAGTAAAGGAAGCGACTCATTCTTACCACCCTGCCTACCCTACGAAGGAGACCGATCCTATAAAACGGCGATCGCTATCTCTATTTTATTGGGATGCCTATCAACGTTCTCCTGGCGGTCTTCGTTCTAACTGACCTAAGACAATTAGGCTTTCCAAATCCTCTAATGCTCCAGGCAAATATTGGGCGATCGCCTGTTTAACTTCGGCAATTTCATCGGGGTTTGCCGCGCCCATCATCCGACTCACATCACTCAAATCTTGGGTTCGTGCCGATTGTAATTTCATCAGAACTAGATAGGGTAAGGCAATAATGGGCAAGCCATTTGGAGCTATGTTCGGAGTAGCGATCGCTTCGGGAACCCAATCCGCATTTAATTCGAGGACATCGAGAGAAGTTCCATCCGGTAATTCCCACTGACTCCTTGGAAGGGCTAATTCTCCAATTTTTTGACTGCCTGCTTTTGTTAGTTCTGCATACAGGGATTTTGCATCTCGAACGCAAACTAAAATATCCAAATCTAAAGTCATTCGTTCCGGCATATAAAGCCGGGTGGCAATCCCACCCACGATCGCAAATGGAGTTTTAGTAACGATTGCTTTAATATCGGTCACGGGATAAGTCCAGGTGCGTTTGTTGAGAAAATCCAGACCGCTACCCGTCCCCGGCTGAACTCGTTTCATCACCAGAGTAATGAATTGTCTTCGCCGTTGAGCGTTTATATCAATTTGGGTGTTAAAGGTCATCAGATAGGGATGGAGATTTACATATAATCTGCATTATAGGGGTCTCTACCAAAACCCGTAGGGACACAGCAGTGCTGTATCCCGATCGCGATATTCTTTCTGTGTGCTGTCTGTCCGACTCGTTATGAGCGATCGCAATTTACGGCATTTGGTGTCTAGCAAAATGGGTCGCACAATTTATTGCCATTGCTGTGGGTCAATGTTGCGAAAGCAGGCGGTATTGGCCTCAAATTCCTTGGCTTTTTTTTGGCTCCAAGCACCAGCTAATTCGCTCAGGTCTTCATGTCGCTGGTAGAGGGGTTTTTCCGGGCTGACACCAACACTGCGATCGAGCAGACGCAGAACTAAGGCATTGACGCTGGTGTTTTCTTTTTTTGCCAGTGCTTTCAGCTTGGAGAGGGTTTCCGGTTCAATTCCTCTGACACTGATATTAGCCATGTTAGAAGCTTTGCTATCATTGTGCTTTCATCTCACGATAGCATAAAACGCCGAATAAAGCGGCTTTGCGATCTTCCAATCTTGGCTTACCTGACGACTCAAATAAACCTCAGCTTTGCTCGATCGAGGACTAGGCAATACCCTGTCCTCTGCGAGGATGCGATCGCTTTTCATCTATAGTTTTAACCTTCGGGCGTAAACAAGCGATCGCCCATCCATACCTCTGTTCCCGATAAAAGAGGACACAGCAGTGCTGTGTCCCTACCAGGTATATCGAGCGATGTTTTAGAAAAACGGTATCATTTTCACAGCCTCAGAACTTTTTCGTTCTAGTGCTAGAATCTAGGCGTTGTGCCGAGTCCGGAGGTGGCTATGGAAGCGCTACGAATCATTACCAAACCCGTGAATGGTCAACTGGTTATCGATCTACCGCCTTCTTTAACCAGCGATCGCCAATATGAAGCGATCGTCCTCCCAGTCATGTCCGAGGATGCCGTTGCCACTCCAAGACGTCGCCAGCCTTCTCAAAAACTAGCGGGTACAGTTCGCCTACTTGACGATCCGATCGCACCGGCCACCCCTGACTCAGATTGGGAGTTCTCCTGAATGTTGTTAATGCTCCGTCGTTTTACTTAACTGAGAAAGCTCCCTAACCCGCATGGCAATTTCAACTTTGCTCTGTCTGAGCAATTCTATCTCGGATTCGGTCAATTGTCGGGGTTTTGAGCAAGTAACGTGCTTCAGACTCTGTAAGGCAGTCAAAGTTGAAGCCGAATCGGTTTTGCCACCATTGTTCAAGTTCGCATCCATGTTTTAACCTCAGTGCATTTAGACTGGTTTCTGTTAAAGCGAGATTGGCTGAATAAGGTTTGCCCGTTAGGACTGTTGCACCCATGACCTTTCCTGCGCCCTGAATAATATGAGAGCGTAGGTTGGCGAGGGTTCCACCTTGTCCTATAAAGTCGTCAACTAAAAGATAACATTTGTCTGGGATAACTTTTCCCTCAAACTTAGCTTGTCGGGCAAGAGGAGAAAACCCATCGGCTCCTGTATGGGCGACAATATTCGTTTGAACGATGCTGCTGTCGGCCCGCCAATGTAATTTCTGAGCTAGGCAATTGGCTAATGCTTCAGGAATTGCGTTCACACCGATATTCTCAATCGCGTGGGCTGAAACTAATGTCACCTGGGTGCCCTCAAATGTAGATGCCAACTGCTCTACTACTTGTTCTGAAAGCATCTCATTCACCAACTGATAAGCAGCATCAGGGTCTCCTGATTTGGCTGCACGGTAGGCAAAATGCTTTTTAACTTCTAATTCTGGGGCATGAATCCATACCGATGGAAATTCATCCCAAGGAAATCGCACAACTGTCATTAGCCAAACAACCTCCACTGAATAGCCCCTGAGAAACCGGCTTTCTTGCCGGAATTCTAGCCAAACCCCCAATCTTTACGTCTAGAAAGCAGATTTCTGACCCGTTTCCCGTTCTCCCCTCAAATAAACCTCTCCTCCTATTATCCCCACCACCACAAGGGCTAAACCTATCCAACCACCAATCGCACCCCAAACCAGAATACTCCCAGCAATCAGCACAGTGACCCCAATATAGGTACTGGCAACTTGGGCGTGAGTCCAACCGGACTGCTGCAATCTTTGATACAAATGGCTGCGGTGGGCTTTGAAGATGTTTTCCCGGCGGATGAGGCGGCGGATGAGGGTATAGATGGCGTCGGCGGTGAGGGGGAGGGTGATGGCGAGGGCTGTCCAAGCTTGGATGGGATTGTCTGCGTTGAGGAGGGCGATCGCTATGGTTGCGCCGAGGACGGTACTGCCCACATCACCCATAAAGATTTTCGCAGGAGACCAGTTCCACCACAGAAAGCCCAGGAGAGCCGCAACCAGGAGCCACCAGAGGGGTTGGTTGAGGTAGAGGGCGAGGAAGCCCAGTTGCACGGCGGTGACTCCAGCTACCAGACCATCGAGACCGTCCATGAAGTTGTAGAAGTTAATCAGGGCGGTGATGGCGATGAGGGTGAGGATGTAGGCGGTGAGTTGTCCGGTGATGCCGAAGCCAGTCAGCCAAGGTTGAGGGAAGGGGCCAAAACAGGCAACGGCGATACCGGCAGCAGCGAGTTGAATGAGGTAGCGGATAGATGCGGGGAGGTTGTGGCGATCGTCGAGGATACCGATGATGGCTAGGGGAGTCAGGATACTCCAAATTTGCAGTAGGAAGGGTTGGAGGGGGGTTAGGCGTAAGGTTTTGACTGGGGAGAGTTGGGGAAAGGAGTGGGAGATAATGGCGGTGAGGAGGGTGGTGGTGGCGAAGGCAATGATGAAGCCCAAGCCGCCGCCGCGTGGGGTGGGTTGGCTGTGGGAACTGCGATCGTTGGGGATGTCTAGGAGGTTTTGGCTGAAGCGTTGTTTGAGCCAGCCTGTGGTGAGGAGGCTGAGGATGAAGGTGGCAATCGATAGAATCAGGAGTCGCATGATGGACGAAGAGTTTGCTGGAGACCCTCATCTATCGTAAAGGGCGATCGCCAGTTTAGGGTATTGTGGATTTTGCTGCTATCAACGACTAGGGAACCGAGGAGGCGATCGATGGTGGGGGTGTTGAGAGGGAGCGATCGCGTTGCCGTAGGCGATCGCAATTTAATTTACGGCATGATGTCAGCGAGCGATCGCCCAAGGCGAAGGTTTTCAATATGGGCATTGCTCTGGGTCAATGTGTTTAAATTATGGCAAGCGACAGTATTATCAATCGGTATCTAAATTAAGCATTCAAAATCGCATCTTTAATTTCTGCTATAGTGACATCTTCTTGGTCGGATTTTGCATATATTAACAGTAGCCAAATACATTCAGGTGAAGATAACTGATAAATTAATCGGTATTCACCACTTTTGCCTGTCGGAATATCGCTATTTTTCGACCTAACTTTAAATATAGTAAAATCAGTACCAGCAATTTGTTGGCCGATAATTTCTCCGGCTTCTAAAGTCTCAATTATTGGTCGAACATCTTCCTGAATTTTACGATAACGTTTAGAGAGATCTTTGAAACGACGTTTAAAAGGTGCGGTAAAACGAACTTCTGCCATAATCAACTATCCAGGTCTTCCCATAATTGGGAAATCGGGTAAGTTTCTCCGGCTCTGGCTGCGCGAATAGACTCTTGTAAGTCAGCTAGAATCTGAGTTTTTGGCTCATTTTCATCAACGGAGCTGAGTCCACTGAGGGTTGAATAGAGTTCGACCGAGGTAATTTTTTGCAACAAACTGTTCCAAACTTCGATCGGAATAATTACTGCAGTTTTTTCCCCTTGGGCATTGGAAATATATTTAACTAGATTTTGAAGTTCGGAGATATTCATTGTATAGCCTCATTCATGAAAGTTGCAGAAGGGCAGGTTTTGGATGACGGTTCCTATGATTATATACCAATAAGTTTAATGTAGTCTAGGGTATCGCGGATTTTGCTGCTATCGATTACGAGGGAACCCAGGAGGCGTTCGCGTAGCGGCGCGAATGCGCTATCATTTGTTCCAAACAAAGTTGGGTAGGATTCTTCTTTGACACTCTGCGGCTCTTTTGACGCGCAGATTCTTAAGCAGTCCAGAAATGAACTCTTAAAGGCGTAGTCAAAGCG
>NZ_JAJENT010000242.1:0-4062 GCF_035615515.1 Phormidium sp. CCY1219 | reverse complement strand
TCCATTTCTACATAAAATCGATTGGCCGTAATATAGTTGAGGCCATGTGTCTGAGTAGAATTACTTTTCGCCATCGGTTCCCCCTAAATGTCGAACTCTCCCCCCCCCAATTTTACCCCCAGTTTAGAATTTCCCCCTCAGCAGCTATATTAGACCAAGGTCGAATATCATTGGTCGTTGGTCATTTGTCCTTTGTCCTTTGTCATTTGTTGTTTGTCATTTGTTGTTTGTCATTTGTTGTTTGTCATTTGTTGTTTGTCGTTTTTTATTGGTGATTTGTAATTAGTTTTTTTTTAATAGGTCATTTGAGGAAGTACCAATGACCAATGACCTGTTCTCCCATGACCAATGACCACCAAACCTTACCGTGGCGGTAAAGGATTGAGGGGAATTAGTCCAGTTTGATAAATCAAACGTTGAGCTTCGGTAGTTTTGAGGATTTCGGCAAATTTTTCCCCTACGGGTTCTAATCGATTGTCTCGCAAATAAATGATGCTTAAGGGATAAGCTAAGGGATAGCGGTTGTTGCGAAATGCTTCGGCGTTGGGGAAATAACTGCCTTTATCGTTACATAAATCGCTGTCTGGAGTGATGGGTTGATTGAGTTGGGGGTGAATTAGGGGAGAAATGGGGGAGGAATTATCTCGAGCGATCGCCAATGGATAGACGGAACATTGACCGAAGACTTTGCTCAAACTGCCAAATCCAATACTGCCAATAGTATTATCTTCAAAATCGCGAATCACTTGTCGCAACATGGCGAAGGTGGAAAGGGAGGTAATTCTCGCGGGGGTGACGGCGAAACTTCCCGGTTGTGTCTGGTTTTGGCGTAAGGCGCGAAACTGAGCGATCGCGCCTCTATCTTTTAACACCCTCGACTCGAACATCCTTACCGCTTCTTCTTCTACAGGCACATACAATTTTATCTCTAAATCCGGTCCGCCCAGTTGCGACCAATTGGTAATCTCTCCAGTGTAAATTTGCCGCAATTGCTCGAATGTAATGGTTCCATTTAACTCGTGAGGCAAGCTATTTTCTCGCCGCGCATAGCTAAAGGGGACGAAAACCACAATCCCATCATAGGCAAATGCTTCGTACCCCAATTCGGTATAGAATAAATCCCCATAAACTGCTTTGGCGCTCAGGAGATTGGCGATCGCAAAATCGGCAGATTGAGACAACACTTGCGCGATCGCTTCAGTCGCGCTTGGTTCTTCTTGCGCGCGAAACGAAATCGGCGCGGGTTCTCCTTCTTCCCCAGGAGGACTTATCCGCAGTCTCAATTCTGACTCTAGAGTTTTCCCCCGCGCAATTAAATTCGGTTGGTCTAACACGTAATTCCAAATCCCACTCTCCACCGTGGTATAGATAAAATCTCCCAAGGGAATCCCCGCCACATTTTCAATACAGCACTGAGTTTGCTCATCGGTGGCCCTAGTTTCTTTTCGCGTAACCAGCCAATAAATCAGCAGTCCCAATAACACCACACCCAAAATCCCTAGGGAAACCCCCAAAATCCGCCGCCAAGGTTTCTTTTTCTCGCTTATCGGTTCGGTAATCAGTTCGTTTGGCGCAGATTTGTTCGCCAAACTAGACTGGATTTCCCCCGCGCTTATCGGAAGTTTCAATAACGTTTGGCGGGCATTTTCGGCACTGTGAAAGGGCAGGTTTCCGATTCCGATTAGATTTAAAATAAAGTTCTTCAAATCCCGATTGACAGGCGGCCAATCTTCTTCTACCGTGGGATTTAGCGGTCGTTCGGTTTCCAAATCCACCGCCGACCCGGCGAGCAAATAAAAGGCAATGTAGCCTAAGTCTTTTAAGTCTCGTTCTGGGGAAAGATTAACCGATTCTGGCAGGATGGGATGAAAGGGATTTTCCCACAGTCCTAAATCGCACAGATAGATAAAGAATCCCTGCAAATGGGGGACGATTAACAAACTATCGAGACTGAGATTTCCGTGGGCAATTCCCGGTTTGACGAGACCGGAGTGCAGGCGAAATTTTTGTCCGTGAAGAAATTGCAAGCTTTGCAATACTTGGTCGAGGGCTTGATACACTTGAAAGCTACTCAGCGGTCCGGTTTGCAATAAGTAGCTGGCGAGGGTGGGAAAGCTGTCGATTTTCCCTTGGGTGATGAGATAACAGCGGTTTTCTAGAGGAGAGGCGATCGCTTCTGTAGGAGTCAGCAGGCGCGGGTCTTGCACCCGACCATCAGCCAAACTCACCCGGGAAAACAGCAAAAATAACTCTCTTCTCTGACGGGTTTCTTCTTTATTAAAATAGCGTTTGGGGAACAGGTATTCTTTGATAACGACTGGTTGGCGATCGCTCAATTTTATCCCTTCGTACAATCGCCCCATATTCCGATAACCCAACAACCGTTCCACTTGATAGGTTCCCCGGCTTCCCTGAATTTGGGTCTCCATGGGCAACGGAACCGGAAACCCGCATTCCCGGCAAAATTTCGCTTTCGGTCGTTCTTCCTGCGTCTGTTGCGGCACTTCACAAGCAAGCGGGTTCGCGCGCAAGCAACTGTATTTCGGATAAAGCGGTTTTATCGGTTGGCGCAATTGCACCGGTGTGGGTTCGGCTTCTAACTCCGGGGCGAGTTGCGTTTCTTCCGCCGCTTCTGTCTCTTTTTTGAAGAGTTTAAAGGGCAGTTTGGACTTGAACTGAGGCAGTTTCGGCGGGCTAATTTTCAGGTGTTGCTTGACGAAGGGCACCATCCATCGCATTCGCATGGGCACCAAACGGGTAAGTCCGGCGGTAAATCCCCGCTTTACACCACTCGCTTTTGTGGCGGCGCGCGCTGCTTCTCTACGCCCCGCTTCTTTTAGCACTTCTTTGCCCAGTTTTTTTGACATGCTCTCCCTGTAAATCTTTACAAAACTTTTCTCGACAGTGGCGGCATTATTTTGCTATGCTAACCCTAGCAATTCCCTAGGCTTAGGATTGGAAAAATGGCACAAAATGAAGTAGTTAGGTTGTTTAGAGACGTTCAAGCCTATCCCGAACTGAAGGACAAGTACAATACGGCTTCTAGTTTAGAGGATTTAGTGGCAATGGCGCAAAAGGATGGATACGATTTTACTGTAGAAGAATGGCTAGAGGCGACAAGCTTTAAAGTAGAAGAATATAAATCCCAGCTTTCGGAAATTCCGGGAATTTAAGCTGATGGGAAAATGGCGATCGCAATTTTTCTCCCAAAAAGTCGCGATCGCCATTTTCCCCGGCCAACTACACCGCTTTCCCATCCACTTTTAACTTGCCGTTCGTTCGTTCTAGGTAAAGATCCGAGGCCAGGGGAGTCAATGTTAAGCCAAACTTGGGAAAATCAAATGTCGCCCCTTTGGCACTACTGATTAACGCCTGACGCAGGGAATCCAAGGCGGTGGTATATTCTACGGTTTCTTCCCCGGTTTTACCTGACAATTTTTGCTGTTGATTGCGATCGCTAATCAGGCGATTAATCTCCCCTTGAATTTGTTGCACGTGCCCGTCCAATCCGCCCGCCGTGCGAAACAAATCCGCCACTCGTTCCCGTTTCAAGGTTTCCAACCAGCGGGCCGGCTCCAGATAGGGGTCGGTGATATTGTGGCGATCGTCTACTGGCGCATGTCGCCCTCCCCCTGCCCGTTGAATCGTCTCGGAGTGTTCGTTGCCTTGCAATACTTCGAGACTCTCTTCTAACTGGGGATTAGCAGAAGTTTCTTCCTCCTCCGCCTGAAGCTGAATCCCTTCGGAATCCCTAGATTGCATGGAAAGCTCTTGCAATTGCGGTTCTTCTTCCGGAGGTAAAATCGAGATATTGGCCAAGTGATGACCGCCGGAAGGGGAGGTTTGTACCGTGGGGGCATCTGTGGCGCGCGAGGCGCTGTCGGCGCTGTGGGTGAAGGGACGCGATCGTATCGGCGAGTAAGATGTGGACGGCAAGGGAATTTTTTTCTTCTCTTTGCGTTGGATGCGAGTTCTGATTTTCATAGAAAATTAGGGGTTGGTAAGGGGGGCGAATGGAAACCCCTGTCATTTATGTATGGGGAGGAATTCGCCCCCCTTACA
>NZ_JAJENT010000241.1:0-965 GCF_035615515.1 Phormidium sp. CCY1219 | reverse complement strand
AAATCCAAAGCCCGCGCCTTACGCAGAGTATGGATTCCTAAGCCAGGTCGTGATGAAAAGCGTCCTTTAGGGATTCCGACAATAAAGGATAGAGCTGAGCAAGCCTTGGTTAAACTGGCACTGGAACCGCAATGGGAAGCTCGATTTGAGGCTGAATCATATGGGTTCAGGCCAGGGAGGTCAGCGCATGACGCAATTGACGCCATATTCAAGAAGGTTCATAAGAAACCTAACTGGGTACTAGATGCAGATATTGCAAAATGCTTCGACCGAATTAACCATGACTACTTGCTGTCCAAACTAGATTGTCCATCCGTGCACAAACGGAGAATTAAACAATGGCTCAAAGCCGGAGTTTTGGACAATGGCGTATTTGAGGTAACAGAGTCAGGAACTCCACAAGGGGGAGTCATTAGCCCACTCCTGGCAAACATTGCCTTACATGGGATGATAAACTCGGTTGTTAATGCTTTCCCTAGAACCAAATACATTGATGGAAAGCAAGAACAAAACTATCGCCCGAAAATCATTCGATATGCCGATGAATTCGTGGTACTTGCACCAGTTAAAGAAGTCATACTAGAAGCCCGTGACTTGATTGAACAATGGCTTAAAAAAGTTGGATTAAAGCTCAAACCCGAAAAGACAAGAATCTGCCATACCCACGAATTCTCGGAAGAAGGGGGAGAGCCAGGTTTCGACTTTTTAGGTTTTAATATCCGCCATTATACAGTTGGCAAACACAGGGCCACGAATATTGGTATGGGGAGAAAGCGGTTATTCCAACTTAACATAAAACCAAGCAAGGAGTCAGTCAAGGAGCATTACAAGGCAATTAAGGCGGTTATCAAGGCTTATAAAACAGCCCCACAATACGCATTAATCAAACACCTAAATCCAGTCATAAAAGGATGGAGTAACTATTACAGCACAGTAGTATCCAAGGAAATTTACTCCAAACTCGA
>NZ_JAJENT010000240.1:0-19274 GCF_035615515.1 Phormidium sp. CCY1219 | reverse complement strand
AACCCAGATCTCAAAGGTCTGGGCGCAGAAGCCCGCGCCGTACCGCCTAAGCGGTCGGCGTCGGGAGTACGTCACAGGCCATCTTTCTATTCTATCGATGCCATTCAACGATCCGCTGCAAATTTCTCGCGCTTTCCTAGCCACCCTGGGAACTCGCATGTTTGTCCATTACGCCGATCGCATTCCCACCGGGGGTGCGGCGCTCATCGTCAGCAATCACCGCAGCTTTATGGATGCACCGTTGCTGATGGCTGCACTGGGACGCCCGATTCGCTTCGCTTGCCATCATTACATGACCCAAGTGCCCGTCTTGCGCGAATTCGTTCACCATTTGGGTTGCCTCCCCTTGCAAGCGAAGGGTCAGCAGCAACATCGGTTTTTCCGCCGCGCCAGAACTCTGCTGCAACAGCAACAAGCCATTGGCGTGTTTCCCGAAGGCGCTTCGCCGATGGTGCGCCTCACCGACCCCACCCAAGTCCAACCGTTTCACCCCGGATTCGCGCACTTGGCGCTCACTGCCCGGGTACCGGATTTAGTCGTGTTACCTGTGGCGATCGCCCCCATCGAAGAACAAGTTTACTCGGCAATCCCGGTGCGCGTCTTGAGCTGGTTTGACCCCTCAGAACCGGATTTCGAGCAAGATAGCTGGCACCCGGTGGTCTTTTATCGTCGGGTGAATGTGGCGATCGCTCGTCCCCACTGGATTCCCTCCCACCACTGGCAACATTGCTCCCGCAAACAGGCAAAAACTCAAATCGACGAGCTGATGAATTACTGTGACTCGGAAATTTCCGCTTTACTTGGCGATCTCTCCTGATGATTTCCCGGCACCTTCAGGGAGAACCTCCCCCGTCTCCCCCATTGACAATTCCCGGGTCTGTTCCCCCCCCTCAGAGGCGATCGCCACTGTTCCTATTGCTCAATTTTTAACCCGACACTCTTTCCTCAATCATGCCACGCGATAATCATTCTACGTTTCACTTCTTAACTGCGCTCTCGATCCAACCCGAAAAGCCGTTGTTCGTGTTTTTACCCGGCATGGATGGCACGGGCAAGTTGCTACAATTGCAGCTCGACAACGGTTTGGGAAATGTTTTCGATATCCGCTGTCTGGCAATCCCCCCAAATGACGTTTCTACCTGGGATCTGCTCGCGCAAAAGGTAGTGGCATTGCTCAGAGTCGAGTTGCGTCAGCATCCTCGGCGAGTGGTTTATCTGTGTGGGGAGTCGTTTGGCGGATGCTTGGCTCTGAAAGTGGCTCTCAAAGCTCCAGACTTGTTTCACCGTTTGATTTTGGTCAACCCGGCGTCTTGTTTTAATCAACGCCCTTGGATGCATATGGGATCCCACGTGAGCGCCTGGTTGCCTCCCGCATTTTATCCCCTCTCGGCGATCGCTCTGTTGCCGTTTTTGGCCGCCCTGGGCCGCATCGGACCGCGCGAACGCAAGGCTCTACTCGCCGCGATGCAGTCGGTTCCCCAGCACATCAGCGCTTGGCGGGTGAATTTATTGCGAGATTTTGAAATCAGCGCCGAGGAACTGGCGCAAATCTCTCAACCAGTTCTGTCGATCGCCGCCACCGCCGATCGCCTCTTGCCTTCCGCCGCTGAATCCACTCGCCTGGTTCGTTACATCCCCGATGCCAAGCAGGTCTTGCTCCCCCAAAGCGGTCATGCCTCTCTGCTCGAAACGGATGTCAATCTTTACCAAATTTTGCAGGAAAACCACTTTTTGCCGACTACCGCGATCGCCAGCACTGCCCGTTAACAAATTGTGACTCTCGCCAGTTGTCTTCTCCCCCATTTCTGTGGTATGATATAGGTTATCGGGTCACTAGCTCAACGGCAGAGCATCGGACTCTTAATCCGCTGGTTCAGGGTTCGAATCCCTGGTGACCCATCCCACGACAATCACGCCACATAACGCTTTCAGCATAAACTTACCCCGCATTCTCCGTCGCTCATGTCGCATGCGATAATGCGGCTTTTGGCTTTTGGGGGGAATACTTAAGCGCAAATTTAGTCCAAATTTAATCCTAGGTCAAAATCAGCCAAATGTGCTGCCGTACAGCACTCTCCCAGTGAAGGTGGAACAGTTTCGACGTCAGCACCAAAGCTTCTGGGTGGATTACTGCCTTGCTCAGCACAACATTGTCCAACTTGCTTGATTAATTTAACATACGGCTGTCGCAATTCCAGGGATTTGACTTGAACTTTTAGCGATTATATCCCTAGATTTTTTGCCGGAATTGTTGCGCGAACCACGGGAGGCCACGCAGCAGATGTAAGGGCAACATGTGCTGAAAAATTCCTCCGGGCGATCGCCACATCCTAACTTGACTCCGATTGGCGGATGGAAAATAACAAACACCGCAACCATTACACTTACACCCCTTCTGAAAAATCCCATTGCAATACCCGATGGCATGGGATTCAATTCCCCCTAACCAACCGCGCTGTTTCCCCCTTAACAAATTATGGCGGGTACCGAGGGCGATCGCCACTCCCCCCATTCCCAACCAACCGCCACAATCGAAACCCTGAACTTGGCTAATTGTCCAGCCTCATCACTCCATCGTTTCCTGCCTCTGCAGTGAAAAAATAAGACGAATAAAACCGCAAAACACATCGGCGTTCACTTGCTCCCCCTGCCTTTTTTGCGGATATCCTTCGGTAAAAAAGCATTTTGCGCCAAGCTTAAAAAGAAAAACTGCACGGAATTCGTGCAGTTGTAGCCTAAGAGAGGAGGAAAGGATTTTAAATCAATTTACTAAAATCGTTGTCAAAGAGGAGACAAATAGGAAGTTCATTAATGCAGGGAATGGAGTTAATAAATGGAGGGATTTAGCACAAAAAATTCGCTTTCATATCTTCCTTAAGATAGATTAATCCACCACCTCCAGCCAGCCGCGACGAATGGCGTGAGACAAACGTTTGAGAGCGGCTTCCTCTTCGGAATTGAGGGGATTGTCTAAGCAAGCATGGAGCATTTCGTGGTGGTGAGTGCTGATGCTGCCCACTTTCCAAGCTTGGCAAAACAGTTCGGCGATTGTGGCATCTGAGAGAAAATAGTGCGGGTTCATAAGGGGAATTTCAACTCTATATTTCAAGTATCAACGCTTTTAAGTGGAACTCCCGTGATCCAATGACTCATCTACCGTGACATCCGCCTGCATTTGCTGTGACAGAAATCACTACTACCTGTAGGGTGGGCAAGGCGTTGCCCACCCTACCCGTGACTTACGCATCTCCACAGCGGGATTGTCCCCGTGGGGAAAAGCCGGATTATTCCAGAGTTCGCACCGTAACGACTTGCGGCGGTGTGGCATCTGGGGGATAAATCAAATCCACTTCCACCAGACGCAGATCTCCCGGTGGCATTTCCAAAGTCAGCAACGGATCCCCCATTTGTCCCCGACGTTGTACCAAATGCCAATAGCGAGTCACTGGAATGCCGCGATCGTTCCTGTAGCGCATCCGAACGGTTCCTCGGAAAAACACCTGTGGCGCGGGAGGTTGCAAAAATCGCAACCCCTGTTTGCTCAAATTCTCTTCTTTCAATGGCGTTTGAAGCAAAACGGTTACGGTTTGGGTGTTGTTGGTGTTATTTTGCAGGGGCAAATTCAACCGATATTCCACCCCGTAATTCCCGTGGGCGCTGTAGGCGGTGTCGGAATAGCTAACCTGCATTGGAGCAGATTGCGCCTGACCGGTTTGCAATCGACCACCGGGTAAGGTACTGATGCCATAGGAAAAGGCGTCTCCCGGTTGGGGAATGTCGAGGGTTTGGGTGATGGGGTTATCTGCGATTGATGCGACCCATTGGGAACCTTTGGAGACGCCGGCGACGCGCCCGTAAATAATTTGTCCGGAGGTTTGGTTGGGAGGAGTGGGGGCGCGATCGCGCGGTCCGGCTAAATCGCCAGTTTCGAGCAAGGTTTCCCATTCTGCCAAAGTGGGCGCTCGTTCGTTCCCTTGGGCATCTTCCCGGGCATACAGGGCCAAACTCGCCAGGTAAACTGTGCCGTTACTTCGCAAGCGCATTAAGGTAGAACGCCCGTTGAGGGGAGGTTCGAGGGTGCGAACCGGGATGGGCAAGTTCATCAGCATTTGACTTGATTGTGGGGGGATGGTCAGTTGCGCCGGCCAAATGTCTTGGCGCTGTTCGCGCAAGATTTCAGTGGTGACGCGATCGCCCGGACCGGCATACACTTCCCCTGTGGGATTGGGAACCATTGGCGGTAATTGAATAAACGGCGCATCGGGTTGGGAAAGATAGCTCGCCGCCTGCAAAATATTTACCGTCACCGGTTCGGAAGTGGGGTTGTGGATGAGAATTCCCAGGTACATCGGGGTGAGGTCTGGCAATTCGCGATCGCCAAAAACGTGATGGGCAAAGATATCGAAGCGCCCGGAAAAGCGGAAGTTTAAATGGGCGGCGGGCACTTGTTTGTTTTCTGGGGGAAAGGTGGAGAGTAAAATGCCCTCGGTGCCAATTTTTTCGGGACTGTTGCTATTAAACATGGGCACGTCATCCAGTTCCCCCGGGAGTGGGCGGACTTCCTGGGGTTTGACGATTTCCTGTGGTTCCGGGGCGGGTTCGGTTTGGGCGATGAGCAGGCTTGACAAAAGGGCGAGAATGTGCATTTGAGAAACGAGGAAAATGAGCGAATCGCTAGGCTATTTATTGTACGGGAGAAAGGCAACTGTTGTTTCGCGATTGGGGAAATTCCTATCCGCCAGTTTTTGATAAAGAATGGTATTCTGAATCGTGGGGTATTCAATACATTGTGATGGGTTTTATTCTGGGGATTAAGGGGAAGAATTGCGAGGTAAATTTTTCTCTGAAGTGGGCGATCGCTGAGGGGGGGAAGGTGACAGAAAAGCTGGGGGAATGGGTAGGGGTTTGAGGGGAGAAAGCGCCCAAAAAAATTCAAGAGCCAAAAGTCAACATTCCATGACTTCTGACTCCTGATGCCTGTAGATTTGCGACGCGATCGCTAGATACTCTGTTCAACCGATTTAAAAATCATCGATAAAAGAACTGAGACGCTGGAGCAATGGATCCACCGGTTTGGGTGGACCGACTGGTTCGGGTTCGGGTTCGGGTTCTGGCTGCGGTTGCGGTTGAGCGTGGGGTTGGGGTGGGGGCTGATAACTCGCGCGCCCTTCATTGAGGGCGATCGCCAACTGCCCCACCTGCAAGCTAAGCTGCTGCACCTGACTTTCCAGGGCATCCAACCGATTCGCCTCTTGGGCGGCTATCCGTTGCTCTATAGAAGCCAATTGCCCTTTTAACTCGGCAATTTCCGCTTCAGCATTATCTGCACTCGCCGAATTCCGGCTAGGTCTAACCGATTCTGGCACGTACAAATATTGCCAAAGCGCCTCTTTACACAAGTCGCTGAAACGCTTGTGGGGTTGCTTCTGTAACTCTTTTTTCACAACCGCCAACAAAGTATGGTCGGCTACCTCATCAGTAAACTCGACCGATTTCTTTGTCTTGTTTGACCAAAATCCCATTAACTACCAGACCTAGAAGAGCGAGTGCTGTAGGATGACGACGCCAATTGTGCCTCTCCGTACAGATATTGCCCCACCGCATTGGCTTGACGAGAAGGCTGAGCTAAATGCGCTCTGAGCTTCGCTTCCTTCAGCAGGGGTTCGAGGTCACTCCAGAAAAATTGGCCGCCACCACCCGTCAGGATAACATCTGTCACCCGTTCTGGCAGCCATGCAATTAATTTGCCAGACAATTCCCGGGCAAAATGTTCGCGCAGATTCGGCAGAAAATCGTCGATATTCGTCGGTTTTGTCGCCCCGCGCGGACGGAAGAAGCGTTCGCCCCGAGGGCGATTCACGGCAGCAATCAAAGACAGAGATTGACTGTCTGCTCCCTCGATTTCCGCTGCCACTCGTTTGTAAAACTCGCTCATGGCAAAGGCTTCGCTCTTCGATGCCCCCCGGGCGAAGCGGAAGTTATCCACCATCAAAAAGTCGGACGTTTGATGTCCGATATCCACGATCGCCACGGAAGTCTTAGAAAAATCCGGAGACGGACCTTTCTTGTCCACCTTTTCTTGCGCTTCACACCAAATCAAGCTACCGTAGCCTTCTGGCATCACCCACACTTTAGTGATATTCAGCGGCACTTGTTCGCCGCGATAGCTCATAATGTGGGGACAAGTCAGCAGGCTGGTAATCTCTTCTTTTTCCCGCTCGAACTCTTCCTGGGAATGATAAGGCAGACCCAGCACGAGTACCAAATCGTCTTTCAGACCAAAATAACCCGCACTGGCTAAAACTTTAGCCAGTGCCTTTTGCACTTTGCTCTCTCCGACGCCGAGATTGGCTCCAAAGTCTGCCGCAAGCTGACCGATCGCGTAACCGCGTCCTTGGTACTCGATCCACATATCCAACAATGGATCCGTGGGACGAGATTCAAACTCCCCGCCGCGCACCTTCTCCACCGGGAGTTCTGCGACGTTGGAGGGAATAAAAACCACTTGGTTCGGATCGCGGCTGACGCAAGCTTTGGTCGCCGTGCGACCCAAATCAACACTCAGAATAGAGGTTCTAAAGGTATTACTAGACGCTTTGCTAGTAACTGCAGTATTTGTGGGCTGTTGGATCGTCATTAAATCTTATAACCTCCCCTAGATTCACCATTATCTTGCCACCAAATCCCAAACATATCAGGATTTTGCTGCAGCGTGAATATTAAGATGATGCGGGCGTTTGTTCAATCATGGCAATACACTCAATTTCTACCCGTACATCCTTGGGTAGACGCGACACCTGAATTGCAGCACGCGCTGGAGCAGTGGCTTCATCGAAATATCGAGCATAGACTGCATTCATCGTGGCAAAATCATTCATATCTGCCAGAAAAACTGTGGTTTTCACCACATCCTGGAAGGTTGCACCCGCAGCAGTCAGGATAGCTTTTATATTGGCCATCACCTGTACGGTCTGTTTTTCCACATCCCCCTGGCCGATTATTTCTCCGGTGGTGGGATCGAGGGAAATTTGACCGGCGACAAACACTAGCTTACCACTAGCGATAATGGCTTGATTGTAAGGCCCAACCGGTGCGGGGGCTTGGTCGGTGTGAATAATTTGTTTACTCATTGAGCGTGATAACCGTTGCGAAGAAGACTGGATCCGGTTCGGTTGTCCCTCGCCAAGGGGCGGGTTCAACACAGCTTGCTGGATTTTACCAGGCTCGGGACTTTTGTCTCTACCTCGCTTAAGTTCTTTAATTGAGTTGGGTGAAATTCTCCGACAGATGTGGGCGCGATCGCTAAGTTTAGGTCTTGCTGGAATAATTTTACTGGATTTGGGGAGCATTAGTGACATTTTCCCCCCGATCGCGGATAATTTTTTGGGGTGGAGTTGCCAGGGTGGGGCACCTCCTCCCCAGCCACTCCACGAAACCCCGGGCGATCGCCGCCACCCGATTTCTCCCTGATTCCCCCCCTCAACTACCGATTCGTCCATTCTTTCTAACTCCCGGAAGTGCAACAGAATCGCTTTCCCCATTTCGATAACTTCTCGATCGCCATCCAGGATCGGCAACGGGTCGTGCCTTGTCCCTCCCTTTGATTTGCATCATTATTTCCGAATCCCCCGGGACAGCGCCTTTTTCCCTTCACCGAATTCCCGGCTTTATTTCCCTGGGTTCGAGCATCAAGAACGCGCGAAAATCGAGACCATAATTGCCTGAAATTGCGCGCAAAAATTATAGTTTTATCTGAGTTAATTTAACAGCAAATATGTTTTTTGTTGTCCCTTTCAAGGATAGCCAAATATGCCGATGCTGATTTATTTTTACCTTGAAAATTATAGAATAAATTCGCAAAACATATTAAGAATTATTCTATTTGTGAATCAATTGCCAACAATTTTTGTTTCAATTTTATGCCATTAAATTTTTGTAATCCGGGGTTACAAGGGCGGGCGGAAGTTATGGAAACGGTAATTGCAATAATCCTGGAGGATGCGATCGTGGTCAAAGCAGAGATTTTCCGGTAAACCATCGTTGGGGTGAAAAATCTCTAAATTTTTCGCATCATCAGACGCTTGAGGGGTACCCATTGCCCGGGCGACAAACACCACGCTGAGGGTATGCTTGCGGGGGTCGCGATTCGGGTCGGAGTAAACGTGGAATTGTTCGAGCAGTTCCACATCTAACCCAGTTTCTTCCTTCGCCTCGCGCACTGCAGCGGTTTCGACCGATTCGCCATAATCCACGAAACCGCCGGGAAGTGCCCAGCCATAGGGGGGATTGAGACGCTCGATCGCGACGATGGGGCGGTTGGGAAAATCCACTAACTCGATAATGATATCAACGGTGGGAATGGGATTGCGATAAGTCATGGAGAAATTCAGGGGTAAAGTAGAGAAAGCAGACCGGGAGGAGAATGGGGACAGAGCAGCCACCGAAACGCGATCGCCATCCAGACCTGGGTCGTTTCCAACCGTTATGGTCGGATGCTGACCTAAAAATGTTCGCGGCCATGATAAAAATGATAGACTCGACACAAGTCGGCTTGCCAGAACGAGTCGGCACAAAGCGATCGTATCTTTTTTTTGCGTAATTCGGCCATGCCTTTTCCCAGATCTAGCGGTATTTTGCTTCACCCCACCTCCTTTCCCAGCCGTTTTGGGATTGGCGACTTAGGCGATGCAGCCCATCGCTTCGTAGATTTTTTAGTAGATAGCGCCCAGCAGTTTTGGCAGATTTTGCCCCTCGGACCGACGGGATATGGCAATTCGCCCTATATGTGCTATTCCGCAATGGCGGGCAATCCGTTCTTGATTAGTCCCGATCGCCTGCGCCAGGAAGGATGGCTAGAGGAAGAAGATTTGTGGCATTTGCCCGAATTCCCGCTCGATCGCGTGGATTACGATCGCGCCTTTGGCATCAAAATGCCTTTATTAGAAAAAGCTTGCCAAAATTTCCGACAAAAAGCGACGCCACAACAGCAACAGGAATTTGAAAAATTCTGCCATAGCAAATCCTATTGGCTAGAAGATTACGCCACCTTTATGGCGATTAAAGGGGCGCAAGAAGGTAAAAGCTGGCATCAATGGGACGAGGCGACGCGCGATCGCCAACCGGAAGCATTAGAAAAATGGCGATCGCAACTCAGTGACGAAATCTTCTTGCATAAATTCCTGCAATTCCAATTTTTCCGCCAATGGTCCGAACTGAAACGCTACACCAACGAAAAAGGCATTTCAATCATCGGTGATATTCCGATTTACGTTGCTCACGATAGTGCCGACGTTTGGTCTCATCGGGAAATCTTTTGCCTGGACGTCAAAACCGGAGAACCGTCGCAAATGGCAGGAGTTCCGCCGGATTATTTCAGCGCCACCGGACAGTTGTGGGGCAATCCGGTTTATCTGTGGAAGCGACTGGAAAAAACCAATTTTAAATGGTGGGTGGAGCGCTTCCGTTCCATGTTAGAATATGTGGATGTAATTCGCATCGACCACTTCCGGGGATTAGAATCATTCTGGTCCGTGCGCCAAGGAGAAGACACCGCCTTAAACGGGAAATGGGTAAAAGCGCCCGGGGAAGCCCTGTTAAAAACCGTGAACGATAAACTGGGCAAATTGCCATTGATTGCGGAAGATTTAGGGGTAATTACGCCAGAAGTAGAGGCCCTGCGAGACCAATTTGAATTTCCCGGAATGAAGATATTGCAATTTGCCTTTGGTTCCGGACCGGGGAATCCCTATTTGCCGTTTAATTTCTATACGCGCAACTGCGTAGTTTATAGTGGAACCCACGACAACGATACAACCGTGGGATGGTTCGATAAACTGCCCGAGCATGAAAAATTAGGCGTGGAGGCGTATGTCGGACCGATTAGTCCCGATGGCATTCATTGGGATATGATTCGAGTGGCGCTCTCTTCGGTAGCAAATCAAGCGATTATTCCCTTCCAAGACTTGTTAGGATTGGGCAGCGATGCGCGGATGAACGTGCCGAGCAAAGCTGGGGGAAATTGGGAGTGGCGGTATCGAGAGGAAGCATTAAACCATCAAGTGAGCGATCGCTTGCGAATGTACACCGAAACCTATGGTCGTCGCCGTTAGTAGGGGAGGCGCAGTTTTCGGGTTAGGGTTCCCAGCGCAGACTGGGAACGAGAGAAAAAAACCTGGTGCGATCGCCCGGTGGTGCTATTCTTCAGCGGGAACCACCACTTCTTCCACCGCACCGGGTGCTCCCATGCGTTTTGCTTGACCGTCATTCACTGCAAACAGAACCCCACCGGCATTTCCGGCGCGCACCACCAATTGCTGATTAGCTTCCCAAGTGCGTTGGGTGCCTTCAGGCAAAGTCCCTTCAAACTCAGTTTTGCCATCGGCGATGATTTGCACCCAGGATGCATCTTGAAAAGTCAGTCCTACCCGCACCGGTTTATTTGGATTACCGGGGGAGGAAACGCTTGCGTCGGCGGTAGCACTTGCCGGCTGAGCGGGAGTTTTGCCGTTACCCGGATCCGATTCATTAACCTGCACCGTGGTGGGGTTTTGCGATCGCATGGCGGTGGTATTCATCACCCCAGATAAGACTTTAACCGAGCAAACAATCAAAACAATATAAAACAAGTACAGATGAATCGGGCGGATTTGAGGCAGAGGTAAATAACGCCACCAGGAAAACTGCAGCGATCGCCATTTCGATCCTACAGGAAACTGTTTGGCGAAAGCAACACCATCCAAACCGAGAGCTTCGGCAAATCTTAACAGAAATCCCTGAATGTAAACTGGTTCGGGGAGCTTTTCGATGCGACCTTCTTCAATCGCTTGCAGCAAACTCTTGCGAATCATCGTTTTAGCGGCGATTTGTTCCAGGGGAATTTGCTGTTGTTCGCGCAGTTGTCGCAATTCGGCTCCCATTTTGGCCAATTTAGTCGCGCGTACTTGCTCGCGATTCAGTGGCGGCTGACTTTTCTGTGTCTTCATATGCCCTGTTCCTCGATCTGTGTTGCTGGCAGGTTCTCTGATGATAGGTGGACTTGAGTGCGTAAAAAACGAATCTCTGAGTCGTTCAAGGGGCGATATTCACCGCAACGCAACTGGGGGTGCCCTGGCGGGTTTAACTCAATCGATCCAATTGCCGTGCGGTGCAACTGAATCACTGGATATCCTAACTGAGCGGCGACCCGGCGAATCTGTCGATTTCTGCCTTCTTTGAGAACGATTTCTAAGCGGGTTTTGGATTTGCGCTCAGCTTCGAGAACTCGAAGCTGAGCGGGGATGGTTTTTCGCCCATCAAGCATCACACCGCGACGCCATTGCTGCAAGATGGATTCCGGCGGATGTCCTTCGACCCAAACCCGATAGGTTTTGGGAATGCAGTGCTTCGGGTGAGTCAGATGGAACGTCAGCATCCCATCATTGGTTAGGAGTAAGGCTCCAGTGGAATCGAAATCCAAGCGGCCCACCGGGTGAATTCCCTGAGAGTCCCGCAATTCGGGAGGCAACAGATGGAGGACGGTGGTGCGTCCTTGGGGATCCGAGCAGGTGGAAACCACTCCTGCCGGTTTGTGCAACAACAGATATACCAGATCGGGTCGATGAGCCGGTTCGATCGCGCGATCGTCCACTTCAATGCGATCGAGCAGAGGATTGGCTTTTTGGCCCAGATGGACCGGTTGGCCATTTAACTTAACCCGTCCTTGCTGAATCATTTTTTCGGCTTGACGGCGTGAGGCAATGCCCCACTGGGAAAGGATTTTTTGCACTCTTTCATCCATCATCTGGATCCGCTGGGCTGCTGGCGTGAACGTAAGATCGGTTTATTTAAAGTCAATCGTAAGCCAGGATAAACGCTGTAAAAATCTTACCGGATAGCATGAGTTACCCTTGGCAGTGGGATCCGGTAGGGGCAGGAGAATGCTAGGGTAAGGGGGTTAAAGACCCACGACTTTGGCCCGCTCGAATTTGCATCGGTGGCATTTGCCAATCCCGATTGATTCTCGCTCCCGCCCATGCTAGTTCTATTTTCCTGCTAAAACGCTGCTGTGTTCATCTAGATTGAATATGAATTCAGGTTTTGATTTGATAAACTTGTCTGCACGATCTCCCGGACCAAGGGTTTCCCCGGGGACGGAGCGGCCCCCATCGCCGCCGGAGAGTGGGAAACCGCGTCAGCTCATTGGTCGGGTGCTGTCAAAGGCGGTAGAGCTGTGGTTGCGATCGCAGGTGGAGGCGATCGACACTCTACAGGTGACGGTGACGGCGGACGATCGCCAACTCCTGCAAGGTAGCATTCCGCAGGTTTTTATCCGAGCTTCTGGTGCGCTCTATCAAGGCTTGCACCTGAGCCACATCGAACTGTGCTGTCGCTGCATTCGGGTCAATTTGTCCCAAGTCTTGCGCGGGAAACCCCTGCGCTTGTTAGAACCCTTGCCGGCCACCGTTAGACTAGAACTCACCGAAGCGGATTTGAATGCCTCCCTACAGGCGCCTTTGCTCGCCAATGCCTTGAGCGAATTGTTGCGTCCCTTGCTGGGGGCGGAAAATTTGGAGAACTCTGGCGCTTTGCAGTGGCATCGCGCGCAGATGCATTGCGACGTGCAAACTCTCACCCTCACCGGGTGCTGTCCCTCGGAGGGGAACCGCGCCGACCCCTTTCTCTTGCGGATGGGATTGGAATTAGCTAGCCCGCATCAACTGCATTTTGTCAATCCGTCGATTCAGAGAACTGCTACCGCAGCGATCGCACCGTTAGAGAGTTTTACCCTGGAGTTAGGCTCACAAGTGGCGATCGAACAATTCATCTGGACGCCGGGACAATGGGAATGTGGCGGACGACTTACCGTGATGCCATAAATCACCCCATCGCGATCGCTGGGGGCGGTGGTAGAGACGCGATAAATCGCGTCTCTACCGGCGTGCGTTCCCGGGTGATACGGGGAACGAGTCAAGCGGTTAGGGAAATAGGGGTAAGAACAGAGTGACGAAATAATAGACCAATGGTGCGGTAAACACATAGCTATCGGTGCGATCGAGAATGCCACCGTGACCCGGAATCAGTTTGCCCGAGTCCTTAACCCCCGCATCGCGTTTCATCAGGGATTCAATTAAATCGCCCAACAGACTCGCCACCCCCAGCAACATGCCGAATGCCACGCCGGTGCCTTGCCAAGCGGGCCAGCCGAGATACCACGCGCCGGTGGTGGCGAGAATCACGCTACTCACCACGCCAAAAATCGCACCTTCCACGGTTTTTTTCGGACTGATATCCGAAAGGGGAGTGCGGCCAAATTGCTTACCGCCGAGATAAGCTGCCGAATCGGCGGTAGAGATACAAATAAACGAGAGCAATGTAACCGTAAGACCGGGGGGTAATGCGGCGAAATTCGCCCAATTTTCCGGCCAATATCCATTGAACGGGAGATTGCTGAAGGCTGCGGTGCCTAGGGTGCGTAAGCGCACCCAAAAACTGGGTAAATAACCAATATAAAACAACCCGAGAATTGAGGCGGCTAAGTCAGCGATGGTAGCCATTTTCGGCTTAAACAGCAAGTAGAAACAAATGCAAGTTCCGGCGATGGGTAACAGTGCATCGGCGAGGTGAGAATCCACTGTAGAAAAGACCAGCAGGGAGAGACTGAAAAATAAGCTAGTTTTCGCGGCGGGGACAACTCCTTTTGCGCGCACTAGCTCCAAGTATTCCAGATGGCCGAGAACAATCAAAATCCCTACCCCGAAGGTAAAGTACCAGCCTCCCACGAAGGTGATTCCGAGGGCGAGGACAAGCGCAACAATCGTACTGACAATCCGAGACCAAGGCATAGAATAATGATGTTTAATTCAATACAGCGGTAGGGTAAAATAAAGCCTTTCCGGGGGTTTAGGAGAACTCGCCAGGGCGTGAATCCCCTCAGAATAAAGATTAACTAAATCTTAATCATCTTGGGGGGCAAGGGTGGAGAGGATTGGCTCGATCGCGGGAGAAAAAGGGGTTTTCCAGTGCATTGCGCCGATCGCGCCGGATCCCCACCGCCGCTTACAGGGAGGGGCTTTCTCACTCGAGTTTTTCACCACTGAGAATAAAAATTGGATCCACAGCAGCAAAGGTTTGACTGGTGCCTCGGGTTTCTAAACGGTTTACCGAGCATTGCACCACCTCCACATTGCGAGCTTGCAACTCGGCAAAGGCTTCGGAAATCGCATAGAGGTTTTCCAGATTGGCGGCGGTGGCGACAATGCGCCCTTGGGGTTGTAAATAGGTCCAGGCTTCATTCAAAATGGCTTTGATGGGTCGTCCGCCTTCAATGCAAACGCGATTGGGCGGATAGGGAAGCTGGTGCAGGCATTCAGGGGCACGACCTTCGATGACTTGTACGTTTTTCACCTCAAAGCGATCGCAGTTATGGCGAATTAACGAGGCCACTTCCTCATCGCGCTCCACGGCAATAATCCGCCCTTCAGGACACAATAACCCAGTTTCCACCGGAATGGTGCCGGTGCCGGCCCCAATATCCCACAGTACCGAATCGACTTCGACGCGCAACTGAGACAGCAGCAGCAGCCTGGTTTCGCGCTTGCTCATGGGAATCCCGGGGAGGCGATCGAATAAATCATCTGGAATCCCTGGCGTCATATATGGCCACAGAGAGGAAGGCATAGTTCACCATCATCAACGCGATTGTTGCGCCATCGGGGAAGACCCGATCGCGGCTAGAAAGTATGTTCTTTTGTTAATCCTGTGATTTTCCATTGGCTTTTAGCAACAATTTTAATCTTTATTTTCTCCAGACAAACAATGGTATCTTATCGCAGTTAAAAACCCAATTTTGTCAGCGATCGCACTGTAGGCGATCGCGATTTTTCACCCCGCGATCGCTTGAATCGTCTGCAGGGTGGGATCCGCCAATCCGGTTATCCTCCCCCCATTGGCGCGAACCTGCTGCAAGTAATCGATCGCGGCGGCGCAAATTGTCTCTCCGGGCATCAATACCGGAATTCCCGGCGGATAGGGACAGACTAACTCGGCACTGATTCTCCCCACACACTGGCGGATTTCCACGGTTTCCACCGGGGCGAAAAACGCCTCGCGCGGGGAAAGGGGGCGGGCCGGCAGGGGCGCAGGGGGACAGGGGGGCGGCGATGCTGGGGGACGGCGGTAGTGGGCGCTGAGGGTTTTAAACGCCGCCACCAGACGTTCGATGTCGTCGCCACGATTGCCTAAAGAAATAATAAAGGTTAGATGGCGGGCCGAGGGTAATTCGCAGGTGACGCCGAGTTTTTCGTGGAGGATTTCATCGGCTTGATAGCCATTAAGCCCCAATTGCGTCACCTTGACGGTGAGACGGGTGCGATCGCCCCGGTCAAATCCGGCCCGCTTCGGGGGGGAACTCTCCAATACCGAGATGCCCTGAATCGCTTCTAGCCTTGCCCGGGCGTCATCTGCCAGGTTGAGGGTTCTTTCCATTAACGCCTCGCCGTGGAGGGCCATTTGGCGGCGGGCTGCATCCAGTGACGCCAGCAGCAGATAGCTGGGACTGGTGGAGTGTATCAATTGCAAGGCGGCGGAGATTCGCTGGGGGTCGATGCGGTGGCCCTGCAGGTGCAACATGGAGGCTTGGGTCATGGCCCCGAGGACTTTGTGAATCGACTGCACGGATAGGTCGGCCCCGGCTTGCAGGGCGGGGGTGGGTAAATCGGGATGAAAGGCAAAATGGGGACCGTGGGCTTCATCGACTAATAAGGGAATGCCCTGCTGATGGACGATATCGGCGATCGCTTCGATATCGCCACAGATGCCCTGATAGGTGGGATACACCATCATCACCGCTTTCGCATCCGGATGCTGGGCCAGGGCCGCCGCCACCGCCTCGGGGGTGATGCTTAAGGGTAAATCCCACTCTGGGTGGTATTCGGGATTGATGAAAACCGGCACTGCGCCGGATAAGATTAAGCCGGAAATAGCGGACTGATGAGTGTTGCGCGGGAGGATGATTTTTTCTCCGGGGGCGAGGGTGGCTAATATGCCGGCGATCGCGCCTCCGGTGGATCCATTGACCGAGAACCAGGTGCGATCGGCCCCAAATGCCTGGGCGGCTAATTGCTGCGCTTGGGCGATCGCTCCTTGGGGGGCAAATAAGTTATCCAATTCGGGCAATTCGGGCAAATCGGCTTGAAATACCGCTTGCCCGCATAAATCTCCCAAGGATTGGGCAATTCCGCGTCCGCCTTTGTGTCCGGGGGCGTAAAAGGGGGCGCGATCGCTGCGGGCACAGTGTTGCAAGGTTTCTAACAGGGGGGCTTGGCTTTGTGAATTCACCATTAATAATTTATCCGGTTGCGAGGGTTGGAAAGTTGCTGGATTTTTTCGGTAAAATAGGCTTCTTGATAGTTTAATTGTCGGGCGATTTCTAAGGCATTTTTAAAGGCGCGCTCGGCGTTGGCATAGTTGTTTTGTTCGAGGTGCAGTTGGCCGATTTCGTCGTAGGTATTCATAATTCCGTAAAGGTTGTAAGCCCGGCGATCGACCAGTAATAAGGCTTCATAAACTTCCAAGGCGGCGTCGATTTGTTCGGCATTTTTATAAATTCTGGCTAGGGCTTGCAGGGCGTCGCGGGCAATGTAAAATTGCTGCTGCGCCCAGGCAAGGGTATAGGTTTCTTGATAGGTATTGATGGCGGATTGCAGGTAGCCGAGGGTTTCGTAGTCGGTGGCGATCGCTAGTTTTAATTCGGGGATTTTTTGCCCGGATTCTGGGGTGGAATAATATCTCACCAGCCGTTGGCGCATGGCAATGGCTTTTTCTAGTCGATTGGCTTGGGTGTAGATAAATGCTAGGTCTTCGATGTAGGCAATTTGTTGGGGGACGTTGCCTCGGGATGTGGCAATATTGAGGAGCTGTTCGTAAGGGGCGGCGGCATTGGCGTAATCGAGTTTTTCCAGATACAATCCACCGATGAGGGTTAAGGCGGCTTCTTGGGCGGGGATGTCTTGGCGATCGCGGGCGTGGGTGAGGATTTGTCGATACACTTGGATGGCAAAATCGCGCGATCGCAGCACTTGAAATCCCTGGCCTAATCGTTCGAGAAGGCTTAATTCGCAGGTTTGTTCTCCGGTACAATTGGCTTGATAAATGGCGGCCATTCGTCCTTCGATGAATTGCACTGGGGTGATTTGTTCTCGTTCCCAGGCGATCGCCCCCACTCGCGTCAGGGCTTCCACTTCGGTTTCCGGTCCAAAATAGCGCCGCAATCGCAATTCTCGATACCAAATTTCAAACGCTTCCCTGGTATTTCCTGCGGCTAATTCGGCAGATGCTTCGCCGTTGAGTTCGTCTAATGCTGTATCTAATTCTCGTAATTGTTCTGCAGTTAATTCCTCGTTTTTTTTGGGCGGTTTTGGCAATAACGGATCGGGGGCGATCGCTTCTAATGGATTGGGCGGCAATGGCGGCGGGTCGGAGTTCCCCCCACGAGACAATACTGGATTACCATATCCCAGGCAAAAAGTCAAGAGCAAACCGGAAAAAATTCGGAAAAAATTGCGGTTTCGCTGCGGATTGCTGGCGAGGTTGTGGCTTATTGCCTCAGACTTTTTCTGGGCATGAATTTTATTCATCAAATTTGGCCGTTTTTTTTGACTGTTGCCCCGATGCGGTGAAGCTTTGGGAAGAAAAAATAACCGATTTTTGCGTTGATGGTTTGGGGGGTAGCGGTGAAAACGGGATTGGCTAATTTTGTTAGAGTAAAAACCGGAGTTCGTGCAATGAATCATGGGAGGTTAATAATGAACCCGCGCAGATTTAGATGGTTCCGGTGGCCGATCGCGGTCATTCTCGCTTTGTCCTGTTTGCTGACATCCTGTAGTTTGCCCCAAGTTAACGCCCAAGAACGGATGTTTCTCGGCCTTTCTCTGGAGTTTGTGGACGAATACACCCTACCCAAACAGCGGTTTGAGGATACGCCCGTGGGCGGGTTATCGGGAATTACCTACGATCGCCAGCGCGATCGGTTTTATGCCATCTCGGACGATCGCGGGTATTATGCCCCCGCCCGCTTCTATACCCTAAAACTGATTTTGGATTCTAACAGTTCCGAGGCGCTTCGCATCAAAAAAATCGAAGTGGAGGATATGACCACCCTGCAAGATGAAGCGGGCAACCCTTATGCGATCGGCGCCATTAACCCGGAAGGAATTGCCTTTGCTGCGCCCAATAGTCTGTTTATCTCCTCTGAAGGCGTCTCGCGCAAGGGGATTCCCCCTTTTCTCCATGAGGTGAATCGCGAAACCGGGGCTTTCTTGCGAAATGTACCCCTCCCAAAGCGCTATCTTCCCGATGAGAAAGAAAAACAAACTGTCGGGGTACAGGATAATTTGGGGTTGGAATCTCTGACTCTCAACCCGCGCGGGTATGGGGATGCTAGTGTGAATCCCTATCGTCTGTTTACCGCTACGGAAGCGCCTTTGCTACAGGATGTGGATGACCCAGAAGCAGAACTCGCCCCGAAAAATCGCTTGCTGCACTATCTGATCGGCGATGGACCGCCTGTGCTGATTTCGGAAAATCTTTACCCTCTGGATAATAGCGCCCGGTGGAGTATTTATAATGGTTTAACCGAATTATTGGCATTGCGCCAAGGCGGTCATTTGTTGAGTTTAGAACGGTCTTTTGGCTTAACGGGATTTGGGGCAAAAATTTTTGAAATTACGACCGGTAGCGCGACGGATACTTCGCGAATTGCTAGTTTGAAAGGGCAACTGACGAAAGTAGAACCGGTTGGCAAAAATTTACTGTTCGATTTGAGCGAGTTGGGCATGGCGGTGGACAATCTGGAAGGCATGACTCTCGGCCCGGTTTTGCCCGATGGGAGTGAAAGTTTGATTGTGGTTGGCGACAATAATTTTAATCCCGATCGCGGCACGCAGTTTTTATTATTTCGCCTGCGATCGCGCTAAATGAGCCAAGGGTTGATATTAACTCGTTTCACTCGTTCCCCCCAGGGGGGAACGTCCCACCCCTCCGCCTCCCCCCCCAATAAATGCGCAAAATAATTTGCACCCTTGCTTAATTCCCCGCTGGGCGATCGGGTTATTCCAACAAACTCATTCTACCGCCTCCGGTAAAATTATTTTAGGTTCTACCGAACCTGGTATGTAAAATCCTCGCGCATCAGACAAAAAACACTTGCTACGAGAGCGTTTGAGGCCAGCCTTGCCTGTTCTTGATAAGGAAAGAAATTTGCAGAGGACTCAATATTGCTGCTGGCAAAGGTTTGATTG
>NZ_JAJENT010000239.1:0-651 GCF_035615515.1 Phormidium sp. CCY1219 | reverse complement strand
GGTGGGAACGACTGGCGATCCACCGCACCCCACCGCCGATCCACCGCACCACACCGACGATCCACCGCACTGGATCGTCGATTCATCAACAACCATTGTTTGGCTGGAAAAATCTTTAGCAAGCGAACCCATAGATGAAGAAGTAAAAAGCCAAATTCTTGATAAATTCCGCGCTCAGATGAAACTGGAATATCAATCCCTTACAATTGGGTGCAACCCTGTTTGTACAAGCGATTCACCGCATCCAATTGATGATGTAAAACCCTCATCTAATGACGATAACTCGAACAGGAGTAACCCACAACCCAATACTGAGAACTGAATCAAAACGCGATCGCAATGGGTTCAGTCACTCCATAATCGATGCACTTTCTCGAGGTTCCAATCATGACTCACACAGGCTTTTGTGACGAAAATATCGCCGATAACGATCGCGCCTTGTCGGAATTGGCGTGGGCGATCGCCATGTCCGAGGGTTCTTTTAAGTTGTTTCTGGCGCGTTGCAATTATACTCGAATGCGATCGCAACTGCTGCGACAACTGCAAGACCGTTGTGCGGTGGAGATCCGCAAACTGGCGATCGCTCCCACTGCAACCACCCTGTACTCGGAGATTCGAGAACAGTTGGGGAGCGATCGCCCCCAGGCGGTG
>NZ_JAJENT010000238.1:0-266 GCF_035615515.1 Phormidium sp. CCY1219 | reverse complement strand
TCACTAATCGAAGAATGGCCACCCACTTCCGGTTCGATGCGTAACAAAGCATCCGGTTGAGGTTCGTTATCTTCATCTAAACGGAGGGTTGCATTGTCATAGAAATACACCCCCGGTGTAGCCATCCAATAAACACCTAACCAAGCCATAATAATTGCATGGGGATTACCATGTCGATTTGCTCGAACGGGGGAAGCCACGTAAACAACTCCTTCAATTAATTCGGCTTTTTTAATCTGCGATGCAGCCGCGTAGCGACGCTCAAA
>NZ_JAJENT010000237.1:0-4085 GCF_035615515.1 Phormidium sp. CCY1219 | reverse complement strand
TTAGGCTGGTCAGGTGGTTAGAAGTACAAGCCCCTGGCTTTAGACATGGGGTTGGTTTCTACGGAGTCCCTGACTGCTTATTTATCAATATCTTAACTTAACGATACAAATCTTTAAACTTTATCTTTCCCTGCCGAACCCACCCCTGTGCCACTGTTACCCTTACCTGTGGCGGATGCGGGCAGATTCTCCCCCCCTGGTCCTTCACTGCTCTACTATTGTCAATCTGCAACACTCCCTAAATTAAGTTGATTCTATATAACACATAATTTTTTATTTGTCAAGGAATAAGACTCAATTCGGGCATTTTTTCTCTGGGGACACTCGCGATCGCTCCCGTGAATATCGCTACACCTGTTCCCACGCATCCTTCAGGCAATACACCACCCGGTCTTGCTCTGCCACAGAAAGTTCGGGAAACATCGGCAACGACAACACCTCTCGAGAAGCTCTTTCACACGCGGGCAATTGACCCCTAGAATATCCCAAGTGGCGATAAACCGGTTGCAAGTGCAGGGGGAAGGGATAATACACCGTAGCGGCTACCCCCGCCTGCTGTAGCTGTTGCTGTAGGCGATCGCGCCAATTGGTTTCCCCCTCATCCCCAAGACATTTCACCCGAATCGTGTATTGATTCCACACTCCTTCCCCCCCTTCCAATTCCTGCGGGAGAACGATTCCCGGGAAGGGAGCAAGTAACTGATGGTAACGCTTCGCGATCGCCCGTCGCCGTTGGTTCCAACCCTCAAGATAGGGCAACTTCACCTGCAAAATCGCCGCCTGCAGGGCATCCAGGCGACTGTTCGCCCCCACCTGTTCGTGATAGTAACGCTTCGTCGCCCCATGATCCTTTAACACCCGCATCTTCGCCGCCAGTGCCGCATCATTGGTGGTAACAGCGCCGCCATCCCCAAACGCACCCAGATTTTTCGTGGGAAAGAAACTAAAACAGCCCATATCCCCGATGCTACCCACCTTTTTCTCCTTCCAAGTTGCCCCGGTAGACTGAGCGCAGTCTTCAATCACCGGGATCTGATGGGAAGCAGCGATCGCCATCAAGCGCGTCATCTCCACCGGTTGCCCGAATAAATGCACCAGCAGAATCGCCCGGGTGCGCGGGGTAATCGCCGCCGCCACTCGTTCCACATCTAAATTAAACCCAGAGGGCGCAATATCCACAAATACCGGGGTTGCCCCCACCTGGGAGATAACCTCAGTGGTGGCAAAAAACGTAAACGCCGTGGTAATCACCTCATCTCCCGGACCAATATCGAGCGCCCTCAAGGTCAGATAAAGCGCATCAGTCCCCGAATTGCACGCCACGCATTCCGAGGTGCCGATATAGTCGGCAAACTGGCGCTCAAAATCGCTTACCCAGGACCCGCCCACATACCGCCCGGATGCCATCACCTCTAAGACAACGGCTTCTACTTCGTTACGAATGGTTTGGTACTGTCTTGCCAAATCTAAAGGAGGGATATTATTCACTCGTTCAACCCATCACGATTGTTTAACCATACAATCAGATTTTGTGGCGAAAGGGAATCCGGTAACGAGAGAAAGTCGCTAAAGGGTGGGTAAAGCAGAGCAATTCCCCCATCCGGGAAAAGTGGTGCAGTTCCTGAAACCCGCGCTTTCCCGGGGAAATGCTGCATTCCTCGCGACTTCCGTTTCCCCCTGCCATGATGTGAAATTAACAACTCGCAATACACGATGAACGCAATCGAGCGCATTGAACTGGATTTTATCGATTTAGGATTAGGATTGGGGCTAATTGGGTTGGCGATCGCCCTGTCGGCGTGGCAGCAATTGGGATTGTCGGGGCAGTTTGCCTTAGCGGCGGCGAGAACCGTGGTGCAGCTATTGGTGGTGGGGTTTTTCTTAGAGTTCGTGTTTGAATGGAGAAATCCCCTGGTGGTGTTGGCGGTGCTGTTGGTGATGCTAACCATTGCGGCAATTGTGGCGCGCAACCGCATTGGGAAAAAAATTCCGAATTTATTGCCGTTTGTCTGGGGGTCGATTTTTGTCAGTACCGCCCTGACGTTAGTTTATGTGAATTTTTTGGTCCTGCGTCAACCCCAAGCATGGTTCGATCCGCAATATTTGATTCCGTTAACCGGGATTGTGTTGGGCAATGCGATGAATGCTTCCGCGATCGCCGGAGAGCGATTAGCCAGTACAATGAATACTTCTCAGGTGGAAATCGAAACCCATTTGTGTTTGGGGGCTACCCCGGAACAAGCGATCGCCCGCTATCGCAAAGATGCCATCCGCGCCGGTCTGATTCCCACGTTAAATGCAATGATGGTGGTGGGGATTGTCACCTTACCGGGCATTATCACCGGCCAGATTCTCAGTGGCATCAGTCCGATTAATGCGGCGGCTTATCAGATTTTAATTATGTTTATGCTGGCGTTTGCTACCTTGATGACTGCGATTTTGGTAACGAAAGCGATCTCACAGCAATTTTTTACGCGATCGGCACAATTGAAAAAATTTTAAATTTCACGGGGCGATCGGCTTGCGGGCAGTTTTTCCTAAAAATACCCAGTGTGGCGGGGATGAGAAATAAGCCAGTAACTCGGCGATCGCATCAGTCCAAAAACTGATGCGATCGTCACCTGAGTTCTAGCCGCTGCACGAAAGGGATGGGAGAACCAGAAGGGAATAAAACCCGGTGCGATCGGTTTCGGTTCATGGGATATCGAAGTCGGCGATTGAAATCCTGCCTCAAGAGATATTCTGTTTTTACCGGCGGGTCGCAGCCTGGTGACCACCTTATCTCAACAACGCAACAACATTGACATGGGCAAATATGATTCCAATGATAGTGAGTTAGAACCCCCCATAAAGCTCGACTATATTATGGAAAACTTTATCGAGCGGATTGAAAATGTGAAAGCCCTGTTTAATCAGAATTTAAGCGCAGTCATCGATATCGCAACAAGTTCTAATGATTATAATCGGGAATCCGAAGCCAGAGTTAGGCTTGCCAAACAGCTCATTGACTCTATCCTAAAAGGCTCGTATCGCTATCATAATGGCACGGAGCGGATTGAATTTAGTGATGGGCAAAGTACCTTAATAAATTTTGCCTCATCGGGACAACAAGAAGTGGTTTGGATTTTACTGCTAATTTTACTGCTAATTCTGAATCAACGCAAAGTATTTTTGGTGATTGAAGAACCCGAAGCTCATCTGTTTCCTGTAGCACAAAAGCAAATCATTGATTTGATTGCGCTGGTAGCTACTCAAAATGACAATCAAGTTGTTTTAACGACTCACAGTCCTTACATCCCTCTCATCTTTCAACAATCTTCTCTACGCCTACAACTTGGAAAGCGATAAAACTGAATCTGTAGAGCGGGTGGTCGATCGTCATTTGTGGATCGATCCAGACCGATTAGATGCTTACATGTTAGAGCAAGGCAAAGCTCGTTCTATTGTCGATCGCGACATGCGGCTGATTGAATCAGCGGAGATAGATAAAGCGTCTGATGTAATTATCGATACATTTAATCAACTATTTGAACTGGAGGATTAAGCATGAAATGCAGTTGTCAGGAGTTTTTAGATAATTACCCAAACTGTACCAAGTGCTCCACAGGTACGCAGATTACAGCACAAGAAAGAAAGCGAAACTATATCTTAAATAATCCGGACAAAAAGAAAGTTTGTAGAGTCAGAATAGATGAGTGCGTCATTGAAGGTTCATCCACCAAAAGATGCGATTACCTAATGGTAGTTTGCCATAGGGAGGGAAATAATACCAATGACAGCGACTAGTGCAAAGATATAAGCACTTATGCGAAAGAATTTGCAGGTTTTAACTTGTTATATAGCGGTTTTCATATTGTAGAGTGTTTTTCTGGATGAAGTGCCTAGCGGGAATCACAGTCAAAGCTCCGTACCACATAAGAATGAAATTTGCTAAATTTGCACCCTTGCTTACCCACCGACTCAAAGCTCCAAGGTACCCACAGCCGCAAATGATTCGCTCGAGGGAGGAGAAAAAAAAATGGACAAAAGAAGGGGGATGGGGTAAAATGTTAATAATGGGGGCAAAGGGTAAAGGCAATGCTTTT
>NZ_JAJENT010000236.1:0-299 GCF_035615515.1 Phormidium sp. CCY1219 | reverse complement strand
AGACTTAGAGATGCCAAGACGCTTACGATTAAATTTAGTTAATCCTCCAGAACCTACTTCAACAGGTAGTCCAGTAGATTCTAAGACTTCCTTAAGTTTCCAGCGAGTAGCATTAACGGCAGCAGCATCAGCGAGTGGTTGTTTACGCTGCTTTTCAATGGCAGCTAATAAGTCTGGTTTACCATTGAGGAAATTAATAGGCAACTCTGCACCTTTCTTTTGGTTACAGGGAACGCAACTCAAAACTAAATTAGAAACTCTATCGCTACCTCCTTTGGATTTGGGATGGAAATGGTCAA
>NZ_JAJENT010000235.1:0-261 GCF_035615515.1 Phormidium sp. CCY1219 | reverse complement strand
ATGATTCATTCCGCCGGTGGCGAAGTCGGTTTGATACACCAACCGCGAACCACTTGGCCTCAAATACACCACAATTTGACGGATTTGTTTTGACGGATAGCGCCGATAAATTCGCAAGAAATAGTCAGCCATCCGAAAGGGAATGTCGGCACTGGGTTCGGTTTGAAATTCGGCGTGCAGAACCACTTGCGACGACTGACGTAACACGATCGCATCGGCGCGAATCGGTTCGAGGGAAAGTTCTTTGACGGGTAATTCCAC
>NZ_JAJENT010000234.1:0-313 GCF_035615515.1 Phormidium sp. CCY1219 | reverse complement strand
TCGCGATCGCCGACCCGAAACTCGGTGCCCTACAAGAAATAAACGGTAGACTGGTACATCCTTTACTCCCCGGAAGTCCCGCCATAGATGCCGGAGATAATGCAAGCGCACCCGCCACAGACCAACGGGGTTTACCGCGTCCCATTGATGGGGATAACAATGGCACCCAAATTGCCGATATCGGTGCCTTTGAACTACAAATCAATCAACCGGAAATCCAAGTATTAGACAACACTACCGATATTCCCGATGACAGCACAACCGCAATAGATATCGGAACCACCAGCGAAGGGACACCCGTTAGCAAAACCTT
>NZ_JAJENT010000233.1:0-10759 GCF_035615515.1 Phormidium sp. CCY1219 | reverse complement strand
AGCCTTTAGGGACTGTTTTCCTTGCCCCGCTTACGTTTCGGGCATTTACCCTCCACTTTTGCGGGAACGAATCGCACTTCTACCTTCCCATTGTATGCAGCGAAGGGTAAGGCAAAATAAGGCCGCTGCACCTTCTCAGGCACTACGGATCCAGTTACCCATCCCCCTACACCAGTAGACTGGTGCTGGTTCGCTGGTAGTGAAGCACGCGCCTAATGTCGCTTGCCCGGTTGGGTAGCGGGAAACGCCCTCGGTCTTGTGGGAAAGCGACCCACATTCTCTCTTCACCCCAGCAATCGCTACGCTCGATTTTATCACCACCGCAGGCGAAACGAAACCGGTGGTGACTCGGATTTAACCGCGATCGCCCCTTCACCCCCACCCCCAGGGATCCGACATCCGATCCCATAGTAGGGGCGGTTGCTAGTGCTTTGAGCGCCAAGCAGAAGTTCGACCCCGCTCAAAACGTTGCGATCGCCCCACCGCATTTTAAAATAACGTAATCAGTGCCACCCCCACCAGCATCGTTACCGTACCGCTAAATCGCTCTTTAATTCCTTGTTCGTCAAAAAATAGCTTGCCCCACACCACTCCCATCAACACACTGGTGCGCTTAATCGAAATCACCTGCACCACCAGAGTTAACTGCAACGCTTGCATCTGACAAAACACCGCCAATGCCGTACAAACCCCCATCATGCTCAACCCGGGCAGATTGTCCCGTACTTTTTTTACCGGATTCGCCGATTGACTCCAGACAATGGGAAGCTGCAAACAGCTAATGGTTCCAAAGATAGCAAAGACCCAAAACAAAGGAGAAGAATTTTGCACGCCAATTTTATCGAAATTGCCCGTAATGCTCCAAATAAATGCCACCAACAGGGTTAATTTTGGACCCGGTTCTCGCAGCAGGGCCTCAAAGGGGGCGAAATAGCCTCGAGACCGTTCTTTGAGATTTAATAAATACGACCCCGCCACAATGGTGACTACCCCCAATCCATCTATTAAATTCGGCCATTCGCCTAAAATAATTGGCGAAGTAACCAGCAGAAAAATCGGGGTAAAAGCAATCATCGGGAGGGTGAGGGATAAATCAGACAGGCTAATTGCTTTTATGTAAAGGGTAAAAGCAATAGTGTTCAGGATACTGACCACCGTCAGGGCTAAGACAAAGCGATCGCCAAACGTAGGCAGCCCGAACCAAAGTTGCACCGGCAGTAAAAACAGGGCAGTAAAAAAACTCCAGGACCAAGCCACCACAAAAGAGTCGATATTGTTGAGTGCTTTTTTACCAAAGATATCCTTAATCGAGGTAAAAAAAGCAGTTGAAAGTGCTAGAAAAAACCAAAGCATTAGCCATCGGGGAAAAAGTGAACGAAGGCGAGGGTCTGCCGGGGAAATGGCGATCGCCCTCTGATAAAATCGAAATTCGGGTGCAATCTGTACGAGACTATCATTTCCCGAGGCGATCGCCCTGCGGAAAGTCCCGGCGATTGCCCAACCCTTGCCCCGACTCGTGAAAATCCATCACTATGAAACGTCGAAAGCTTCTCGGTCATGCGGCGATCGGTGCCACCAGCGCCGCCGCCCTCGGTTCCTGTCGCCCCGCCGCCCAAGGTCCGGCGATCCAAGGCGATAGTTTGCCTACCCTGCGCTGGAAAATGGCCACCAGTTGGCCTCAATCCCTCGATACCATCTACGGCGGGGCGCAAACCCTTTGTCAGCGCGTGGAACAAATGACCAACGGACGATTTACCATCACCCCCTATGCTGCCGGTGAAATCGTCCCCGGTTTGCAAGTGCTTGATGCGGTGCAAGCCGGCACTGTAGAATGCGGCCATACCGCCGGTTATTATTACATCGGCAAAAATCCTGCCTTAGCCTTTGCCACCACCGTCCCGTTCGGTCTGACTGCCCAGCAGCAAAACGCTTGGCTTTATCATGGCGGCGGACTCGAGGCCATGCAGAAAGTGTACGCCGACTTTAACGCGATTAATTTTCCCGCCGGCAACACTGGGGTGCAAATGGGCGGCTGGTTTAAGCGTGAAATTAGCAGTCTCAGCGACCTCAACGGGCTAAAAATGCGAATTCCGGGATTGGGCGGACAGGTGATGGACCGCTTGGACGTCAACGTTCAAGTGCTCCCCGGCGGCGAGATATTTCTGGCACTGGAACGCGGGGCGATCGATGCCGCTGAGTGGGTCGGTCCCTATGATGACGAAAAGCTCGGCTTGCATAAAGCCGCACCTTTTTATTATTATCCCGGCTGGTGGGAACCGGGCGCGAGTTTGGAAGTATTGGTGAACCGATCGCAGTGGGAACGTCTCCCCACAGAATATCAGGAAATCTTTAAAACCGCTGCCTACGAAGCCAATCTGAATATGTTAGCTCGCTATGAGGCGCTCAATCAACAGGCTTTAGCGCGTTTGATTCAAGGCGGCACTCAATTAAAAGCCTACTCTCCCGAAATTATGGCCGCCGCCCAACAAGCTTCGTTTGAATTATACGAGGAAAATGCCAGCAGCGATCCAACCTTTAAAGGGGTTTACGAGGAATGGAAGCAGTTTAGAGATAATATTTATCAGTGGTCGTCAGTTAATGAATTGAGCTTTGCCAATTTTGCCTTTTCTCAGTAAACTTCCACCCTTTTAATGCGTTCCCAAGGCTCGCGGTCAATCCTCCCAGTAGAGACGCTTTAAAATCGCGTCTCTACTGAGCTTTACCAAAGTAATTCGACCAACTTATTACGGAAGTTGCTCGCTTTTTTACCAGGGCAATACTTCGCCATTGGAGTGCCAAAAGGTGCCGGTGTTTTCCAGATTTAATTCCTCAATTCGTTGCAGCAGTCCCTTAACCGCTTCTGCTGGAGACATGCCGGTGTTGTTTGTCATGCGAGTGCTGACTAACCCGGGATGTAAAATTCCTACAGCAATTTGTCGCGGTTGCAAATCGATCGCCAGGGATTTGCCGGCCATACTTACCGCAACTTTGGACATTCGATAGCCATAGGAATCTCCCGAGGTATTATCCCCAATCGACCCCATGCGACTGGTCATAATCGCAATTTTCGACCCAGCACTGAGAAACGGCAACAGGGCGCAAGTCAGGCGCAATGGTCCCAATGCATTGACTTCAAATTGCCGCCGAATGCTATCGAAGTCTAAGCGATCGAGGGTATTTTTTTCGATAATGCCGGCATTGTTGATTAAAACATCTAAAGAGGTTCCCTGCAATTGCTGCACCAGCTTGGCGATACTTTCATCGGAGGTAATGTCTACGTCAGTGTAGACTTGGACGCCCAATTTATCCAATTCCTCGTTAGAGTCACGACAGACGGCAATTACCGTTTCCCCCCGTGCTTGTAACTGCTTGCAGTATTCTAAACCAATGCCGCGATTGCTGCCGGTGACAAGATAAGTTGCCATAATAATTTGGGTTAATAAAGTTTACGTTTATTAAGCTGTTAGCCATTGAATTGGGTGACGGTAGCTTTCTGGAAGTTTGCGCTTCGCGAACCGATTCCCACAATAACGTGGCTTAAGGGGGTTTGCCCTATAGGGATGCCGACCCGCTTAAATAGATTTTGGATTTTTGAAAATGCGAGGGTCGGTGGGTTTGGGATTGTCTATTACCAACCATTTTCCCGTTTTCGGATCGCGATAGGTGTGGAATGGGTTTTCACGTAATAAGGGTTTGGTTGTATGGGTTTTGTTGTGATGGGTTGGTGTCATTTGCGGGTTCTCCTCGGTGGTTACACCCCTTGAAGTTTGACTATTATAATAAAACCTTTTCCAGAGAGACGCTGCGATCGCCGGAGGGAAATGGTGCGATCGCGATCGCAACCCCCACCCCGGGGAAATTCATCGCCTCAATCCCCTTGCCCCATTCCAAACCCCTACCGCCTTTCTCCTACAAATACTGCCAGTAGGGGAAATCAGCCGTTTTCCCCCTTAGCAAGCACGACCCATTTTTCCATGCAGATTCATTTGCGCAGAGATTATTTTTTCGCAATTGCTGAGGGATTTTTGACCTTAAAAGAAACACTTAATGCCTCGGGTGGCTAAGGGGTCAGACCCCTCACGATGCGAGGAACTCAACCCTGACGCGATCGCATTTTGGCTCGCATTTTAGTCCAAATCCCCAACTTTTTTGCCAAACTCCTCAATTCATCCGTAGCCAGATTCATTCAAATGTAGTAAATGTAGATAGAATTTCCCTGAGAAGTTTTTTGTTTTGCACCAAGAGAGTATTTCAGATGCCTTACCAGCTCTACCATCTGGTTGCCTTTATCGTCTCCGCCTCGATTGTGCTTGGGACGACCCCACTCGTCAGAAAAATTGGCCTCAAAAGTGGCCGCGTAGACCTACCCGGAGGACGCAAGGTACACAGCCAACCGATGGTACGCTTGGGAGGTGTGTCCATCTTTCTCGGTACCCTCGTCGCCCTGTTAATTGTCTGGTGGTCCGGGGGGTTCGGCGTTTTGCCCCCCCAGAAAGAATATGAAATTTGGGGCGTCACCATCGGCGGTTTGGCTTTTTTCTTGATTGGGTTGGCAGACGATTTATTCGGTCTGTCTCCTTTTTTGCGATTGCTCCTGCAAACCCTATGCGCCGGTGCCGCTTGGCAAGTGGGGGTTCAAATCGAATTTATGACCATTCCCTTTGTCGGATTGGTGCAATTCCCGGACCTGGTGAGCTTCCCCATCACCATTCTCTGGTTGGTGGGCATGACCAATGCTATTAACTGGATCGATGGGTTAGATGGGTTAGCGGCGGGAGTCTCAGGGATTGCCGCCGTGGTGATGCTGATTGTTAGTCTTTTTATGGATCAACCTGCCGCCGCCTTGATTGCGGCAGCGATCGCTGGTGCCACTTTGGGATTTTTGCGCTACAACTTTAATCCAGCTCAGATTTTTATGGGCGATGGAGGAGCCTATTATATCGGCTTCACCCTCGCCGGTGTGGGGGTGATTGGTTTAGTGAAAACCACCGCCGTCACTGCAGTGGTTCTGCCTTACATTATTTTGGCAGTGCCGATTTTGGATATGTCAGCGGTGATTCTCGATCGCATCCGCAATGGTAAATCCCCCTTCGCCGCAGATAAGCGTCACCTGCACCACCGTCTGCTCAATGCCGGCCTGTCCCATCGCTTGACGGTGTTGTTTATTTACTCCCTGACCCTCTGGGTGGGCAGTTTAGCCCTGGCATTTGCCGGCATTCCCAGCGGCATTGCCTACGCTCTTGGTGCCACCGCTTTATTAAGCTATACCAGTTGGAAAGTTATGAAACACGCGCGATAGGGTTATGGTAGAGGTTGGATTGTTCTAACGTCTCGATCCTAAACTCTAAACGATCGCATCCCATGAGTGCTGAAATTATCTGTGTTGGCACGGAATTGCTGCTGGGAGATATTCTGAACCAAAACGCTCAGTTTTTAGCGCGGCAGTTTGCCAGTCTCGGTATCCCTCATTATTTTCAAACGGTGGTGGGAGATAATCCCCAACGGATTCATCAGGCGGTGAGTGACGCCGTGGACCGCCACGCAAAAATTCTGGTATTTACGGGGGGTCTCGGTCCGACGCCGGATGACCTGACCCACCAAACCCTGGCGGATTATTTTCAGGTGCCGATGGTAGAGCGCCCTGAAGTGCTCGAAGATATCGCGAAAAAATACGCCTCGCGGGGGCGGAAAATGGCCTCGAGCAATCGCAAACAAGCTTTGATTCCCCAAGGGGCGGAAGTGTTGCCGAATCGGACCGGCACCGCGCCGGGGATTATCTGGCAACCTCGGACAGATTTGACGGTGTTGACGTTTCCCGGCGTTCCCAGCGAAATGCAGCAAATGTGGCAGGAGACGGCGGTGCCTTTTTTGCAGGGACAAGGCTGGGGTCGGGAAATAATTTACAGTCGCACGTTGAAATTTTGGGGAATTTCTGAGTCGGCGTTAGCCCAGAAGGTGGGGGAGTTTTTGGAAATGGACAATCCCACGGTTGCGCCTTATGCCAGTCGGGGAGAGGTGAAACTGAGGATTTCGGTGCGCGCCACGTCGGAGGCGGCGGCGATGGAGCGAATTTCCCCGGTGGAGGAGCAAATCCGGGCGATCGCCGCCGAAGATTGTTTCGGGGCCGATGAGGAGTCTCTCGCTTCGGTGGTGGGACGTCTGGTGCAACAGCAGGGGCAAACCTTCGCCGTGGCAGAATCTTGCACCGGTGGGGGTCTCGGGCAGATGGTGACGGCAGTTCCGGGCAGTTCTGACTATTTCTTGGGCGGGGTGATTTCTTATGATAATGGGGTGAAAGTCTCCCTGTTAGGGGTGAATGCGGAGGATTTAGCCCAGGAAGGTGCGGTGAGTGCCACGGTGGCAAAGCAAATGGCAACCGGCGTGCGCCAGCGGTTGGGGGCGAGTTGGGGGGTCAGTATTACTGGGATTGCCGGTCCGGGTGGCGCTACGGCGGTTAAACCGGTGGGGTTGGTTTATATCGGTGTCGCCGGACCGAGTGATGAGGTGGAGAGTTTTGAGTATCGCTTGGGGGCGTTGCACGGACGGGATTTGATTCGGCATTTTAGTGCTTGCTCCGCACTCGATCGCCTGCGAAGAAAAATGTTAAGCGATTCTTAACATTTTCGGGAACCCGCCAAAAACCCTAGATATGGGGTTGAAAATTGATAAAGTGCCCTAGATATGGACAGAGCGGGGCAAAAAGAGGATCCAATTTCGTCAAAACCGTCGGATTTATCGCTTAAGTGTACTTGCTCATTTTTCAGGATTCGTTATGATCGTATTAAAGAGATAAAACTTCTGCCCTGTGGCAGAAGGATGGCC
The DNA here is from genome assembly GCF_035615515.1 of Phormidium sp. CCY1219. Taxonomy (GTDB): domain Bacteria; phylum Cyanobacteriota; class Cyanobacteriia; order Cyanobacteriales; family Laspinemataceae; genus CCY1219. Next base: position 3,937 of record NZ_JAJENT010000233.1, on the reverse strand, counting down.
TGGACCAAAAGGAGCTGTCTTTTCAATGGATTATATTGATACCCTAATCGAAAAACTGAAAGAGTGGGCGCGTAAAATCGTTGAAGCCCTTCTCGGTCCTGAGGCTGAGCCTGAACCCGAACCGATTCCAATTCCAGTTAACGAACCGCGTCGGCGTCGGTAAGGCACAGTTGTTAAGGGGAGTCAGTTGCGATTGCCAAACATATTGGTACTGCACGGCCCAAACCTAAACCTCCTGGGTCAAAGAGAACCAGGGGTTTACGGTGATTCGACTTTGGCGGACATCAATCGAGTGTTAGAAGATGATGCGCGAAGGTTAAATGTTCGGCTGTCTGCTTTGCAGTCCAATCACGAAGGAGTTCTGGTGGATAAAATCCATGACGCCAGAGACACTCACGATGGGATTTTGATTAATGCAGGTGCATATACTCATACGAGTGTCGCCCTCCGCGATGCGATCGCGGCTGTTAATCTTCCCACGGTTGAAGTCCACTTAAGTAATATTTACCGCCGAGAAGCGTTTCGCCACCATTCCTATATTGCTCCAGTGGCGATCGGCCAAATTAGCGGTTTCGGCCCAGACAGTTATCGCCTGGGTCTTCATGCACTGGTTAATTATCTACAGCGATCGCAACCCGACTCCTAGGGAGCGAGATTGGCGGTTGAATTCCTGGGTGAGTTGCGCGGAAAACTCACCCGGATTTTGATGGTTAGAGACTCTGCCCCGAGGTAGATAGCACAGCGAGGGCCAATAACCCCGCGCAGGGGGGGCACCAGACAGTGCAGGCTGTCCGCGCGCGATCGCACCCCCTACTACCTTGCAAACGGCAATGGAAACGGTGTTGACGCCAAAGCGTCAGCACCGCAATCCGATCAACCCAGCAACTCGCAGGCCCGTTTCGCCAAAGCTTCCGGCGTCAACCCGTTAATTTCCATCACCTGCGTCGGACTAGATGCCGTTTCGCCGCGCTTCCAGGCAAACACATCCCGCTTCACCGTGCTGCGTAACATAATCGGTTCCAACATCGCCGAACTGCCACCAGTGACGCCAATTAACGCATCGCCGCCAAACAGCTTCTCGAAGCCAGCATCATCTAAGAAACCCCCCTCAGCTTGGGCGCAGTTTTCCCAAGCGGTATCGTGAGAGCGATACAAGCGACGCGGACTCACAACCGATAGAATTTTCGAGCCGATTCCTTCTGCGCTCAGGCGCTCCGCCGCTTCAGACACCGGAAGCAGGGGCATATCTCCAATGACCGCAAACACCACAGTTTTATCTCCCGGCGTTTCTTGCAAAACCACGGCCCCCTCTTGCAACGCTTGCCTGGTTTGAGCGAAGCTGGTGCGAATCGGCAGGGGAGATTTGCTCGCCGTAATCGTGACACCTTTATTCTTCGTTTCCAACGCCCACTCGTAACAGGCTTGGATGCTGTTTGCATCTGGGGGGAACAGCGGAAAAACGTTGCCATTTCGCATCATGGCAGCAAAATAGTTTTCGATTTCGGGACGTTGGTGAGTCCAACCGTTGCGCCCTTGTTCTAATGCCCCGGCGGTAAATAACGTCACCGTGGAAGGCGTGGCGCGGCGCAGTTCTGCCATTGCTTGGGTCACGGTTTGCCAGATCGGTAAGCCATTGATGGCAAACGATTCGTAGGAACACCACAGAGTGCGCGCGCCAAATAACGCTAACCCGGCGGCTAACCCGGCGCAGGCGTCTTCGCTTAACGGTTCGTAAACTTGCCCGGTTGGCCCTTGATAGTAAAGGTCGTCCGCTGTGGGGTGAATGATTTTCAGCGCTTGGTTGACGTTGTTGATACCCGAGGCGGCGTTACCGTCGGCGTTGGTGAGAACGAAGTTGGGGTCTTTTTTGCCCACATGGGCGATCAGTTCTCCCATTGCCGTGGTGGCGACTTTCTTTTCACCCCCGATCGCGTGTTCCTGTAAGGGCAGTTCCCCTAACTCTGGAAGGGGCAGTTCGAATTCGGTTTTCACCAACCGCACTGCCGGTCCACCGGCAGAACGCTCGAAGTTGCTGCGAACCAGTTGCCAGGCTTCTGGCGCGAGGGCGCGCTGTTTGAGCGCTTTGACGATATCTTCGTTGTCCAGGGTGTGGTATCCATAAAGGTTATGGGCTTTGGCTCCGCGATCGTGAACCCCGGATCCTTTGAGCTGTTTGATAATCAAAACTGTCAGGAAGCCGCTCATCGCCGATTTGGCGGCTTTGTCCGTGGCTTCCAAAATGGCTTGGGCGAATTCCAGCCGTTTGGCGAAGGAAAATGCAGTGCTATCCACGTATTCGCCGCTTTGGTTGGCGTCGTCGTAGTCTTTGGCGTTGACTAAAATTACTTCCTCAAAGCCGTTACCTTCCCAGTATTCGATCATTTCTTCGTTGGGTTTGGTGGATACCATGCTGTGGTGTTCCTGGGAGTAGCCGTTCCAAACCAGAATCGGAAGGAAGTTGGTGACTTCGGGATAGGCGGTGTGGAAGTGCGCCATGCTGCTCATCACGTAAGGTTCCCCGATGCCGCCGTCGCCAATGGTGACGGGGAAGAGAATGTCGCGATGGAGGAGTGCCCCCGCCATTGCGAAGTGCTGCCCTTGTCCGAGAGGACCGGCGGGGTTTAGGAGTCCGGGAATTTGTCCGGAAAGGTGTCCGAGGAGTCCTTTATGCTCGCGGAAGCGATCGCGCAGTTGTTGGACGTTGTGAATGCCCATGTCCTCTAGGGAGCGATCGAGGAACATGTTGCTGTAAAATCCGGGAGCGTGGTGCCCGACTTCAGTGATGATGTGTTTGTGGCCGAGCATGACTAAGGCGGCAATTCCCTCAGCAACGCTGGCAAATCCCCCAGGGTGCCCCGATGCTTTGCTGGCGGTGACTTGCAGGGTCAGGTAGCGCAGGGCGTCGGCAGCAAGTAGGGTCTGGTATGCGGCGGTTTTGTCCGTGGGTGAGGCGATCGCGGTTTCACCCGCAGCGATCGCCGGTTCAAAGCCGTGGGCGTCGAACTCGGGCCATAGATCGCCAAAGTATTGGATCCCCTCACAAAATGCAGGGGTTTTTGCCGTTGCCGATAGGGTCGTAGTCATGCTTTTCGATTACCTCAAAGAGACTTTGCTATTTTCGATTTAACAATTGTTTTATAACTTTAACAATGGACCGTTCACTTTTGCAACATGACTGTTTTTTAACTCGATGGCTTCGGCTTTATATCGAGACTGAAATCGCCAATAGATGCGGCATTTGCCATCAAGCTGGGTCGAGACCACCCTAGGGATCGACAAAAAATAGTAGGTTTACCTATTGACATTTGCGCCAAACAACGATTCAGAAAGCTCGAACTTCGATGGCCCGCTCCCTACACCGATGCTTCCACTGGGATAAGCAATCTTGACTTTTGTCATAATTGCGGATCGGCTCTCGACAAAGCAAATGCCCTGGCATTGATTTTTCTAATCCAGGATATAGAATTAGTCAATAGCGCTCCGATAGGGTGGCGATCGCTCTCGAGAAGAGTGCCCTGCCGCGATCGTCCCATGACGTCAAAACCAACGTTTGTATAAACCCCCTTCAGCTTTACCCCACCATTTTATGCCAACCTTAATTCTCTTTTCTCCTATGGCGATCGCTCCTGCATCTCTGATTCAAACCTGCTTTGAATTCCCCCCACGTCATCTATATTTAATTTTCGCTCGTCATCTGACCCATTGATGACCATCGAGCCAATTTTTTCCATAGTTTTGGTATAATATGCATCAACGCAATAATCTAATTATTGCTAACTTAAAATCTATCGATGCGGTATGCCATCGTTCTTTCCATATACTGGACAGTGCAAAGTTCTCGGGGGAAAAGAGCAATCCTCACCTTGCTTGTAAAAACTGGGGTTTGGAAGCCATACTGATGCCGTTTTCGCCTTAGAAGAGAACGCCGAAAAGTAAA
>NZ_JAJENT010000232.1:0-455 GCF_035615515.1 Phormidium sp. CCY1219 | reverse complement strand
TATGCACGTCAGAATAACGTCATGATTGTGGCCGCTGCTGGGAATGACGGTGGTGTGATGTCGGCGTTGGGTCAAGCCTCGCAAGAGTTTGACAACATTATGACTGTGGGTGCGGCGGAACAGTTTGACCCCGAAACGTCGGCTTGGAAAGGGGCAGACCGCACCAATTATTCCAGCTATGGTCAGGGTTTGGATATCACGGCTTATGGCGGAACGACGGAGAATCCCCAATTGTCCTTAGCTGGGGAAGGAACCAGTGGTATGGCCGGAACTTCTGTAGCCACGGCGAAGGTGACGGGGGCCGTGTCTCAGGTTTGGGCGGCCAATCCTGAGTTGAGTTATCGCCAGGTGGTTGAGATTATCCGCAACACGGCGACGGATTTGGGCAGTACGGGTCATGATGCTGAAACGGGCGCTGGCTTGCTGAATATGACGGCGGCGGTGCATTTGGCGAA
>NZ_JAJENT010000231.1:0-1598 GCF_035615515.1 Phormidium sp. CCY1219 | reverse complement strand
GCGATCGCGCTGTGGGTGATTTGGGAGGGCGATCGCTTTCATGCAAGAAGCTTTACGACCTTGAGAACCCAATTTTTTTTCGATACAATTTACGATTGTGACCTATTAAGATAAGAAACCGAGTTTCTAGTCTCTACTCATAGTTCTCTGACTCCAATGAGGTGTTACAAGCTAAGGCAATAAAATACAGCGTTATGCTCGTAAAGGTCGGATCTCCAATAAAAAAATCCGGTAACTGTGACGTTAAAATTAAAATTAAAAACATACCACCAAAGGCTTTTCTTAAATTGGCTTTTCCAAAAAATGCTAACAGCAAATTATTAAAAATTAACAATCCTGTGATGCCGGTTTCTGCGGAAATGTTTAAAAAGATATTATGTGCGTTAAATCCAATCCGTCCGAACACCCTTCGCCCAACTTCTTCCGCATAAACTCCCAAGCCAATTCCGGTGAAAGGATGCTGAAGGGTTTCTGCGATCGCGGCTTTCCAAAGAAACGTTCTCGACAATGCCGTACTGGTTGGATTAGGAATAGAATTTGCTACTTCTGACTGATTTTCTCCCACCCACTGCATCACCGGAAAAACCGGATTGTCCGTTATTCCCAGCCGATAGGTAGAAACCGGAAAGATTAACAGGGTAATTAACCAAAATAATATTAAGACAAGAAACTCTTTTCGGTTAATCAGTTTATAAAACCATCCCAAAACAATTGCCAACCCTAAAATAATCCATCCATTGCGACTGGCAGATAATGAATCTGCAGTGATAGGTAAAATAAGTCCCAGGCAAAATTCTAGGGGATTAATAAAATGTTGTTGTCTCAAACACAGCGTCAGCGCCACAGCGAGGGACATCAATACGCCAAATTGATTCGGGTTTTGCACCAAAGAACTCACCCGAGGATAGTGGTTGAGATATTTTAGAGAGCCAAGAATGTGAAAAATAAATAAGTCTGGAAAAAAGTATTCTATAATTCCAAATACTGCCAATGCTATGAGAAAGTAAAAGATTAGCAGATGATAGATTTTTCGCTGCTTGGGATTGTGCCGATTTGAATGGTTGACGAGGAATAGGGAGCAGAAAACGAGAATGTATATCGAATAAAGTAAGCTGTATTTTATCGCAATACCTGGGCGATCGCTCCATCCCACGACGACCCAAATCCAAGCGAAAAATAAGCTCAAGGCGATCGCTAAGTAGCGATTGTTTTTTAAAACTTCGGGAATGATGGAGCGATGAGTTAAGATTAACCCCACTGCTGCAATGGGGATTAATACAATATCAATCCGATTGTTGCCAGGAAGAATCCGCAGAGGTGCCAGTAAGGTAGCAAGAAGTAAACCCAAGAAAATCATGGGATTGAAAAGAACTGAATGGGGGTAAAAAATATTTTTAGCTGTTTCGATCGCAATTCTTTTTATCTTCAAAAGAAAGTAGAGCATCACTAACAGAGTTTGGGTAGGGTATTGAACTTCTACTACAGAATATTCGGTTCACAACCAGTTACGACCCTTCAGAGTATTTGGATCGGGGTCTACCACTCTCCAAATAAACGCTTTAGCAATATCATAATAATTCCCATGCTCATCGGGTCTG
>NZ_JAJENT010000230.1:0-36110 GCF_035615515.1 Phormidium sp. CCY1219 | reverse complement strand
CCAGAGGATTTTTCGGATATCTCTTTCGCCGATGAGCTGGGGGAAGGGGAAACGCCAAAAGCGGTGGAGGAATTAGATTTGCCCGAGAATGGCGCGGATATGGCTTTCGCCGATGAGCCGGTGGAAGCGCAAACGCCGAAGGGTGCGGATACACAGACGCCTCCTTCGTTGGATGATATTTTTGCGTCATTGATGGAAAACAGCCCAGAGCCAATGGAAGCGCAGGAGCCAGAAGCGGAGAGTGTTTCCACGGTGGATGATTTTTTTGCCACCTTCGATGGGGAAGAACTCGCCGGTGAGGAAGGCAAGCTGGAGGAAGCGGAAAATGCGGATGAGGATCTGAGGAATTCGACTCTGGATGATTTTTTTGCTAGCCTGAGCGAACCGGAAGCCGCGATGTCAGGGGGAACGGATTCTCTGGAGGATTTGTTCGGATCGGATCCGTATGATTCCCAGGGGGAATCGGGGGAAAACGATCGGTAGCGCAAAAGATAGCAAGAAGATGCCAGAGTTAATGGGAAAATTGTCCGGGAGATCGGTGTTGGGATTCGAGCGGGTGAGGGATCCAGGAGACGGGAAGGCAAACCCGGGGGAGGATGAGTTGGGGTTAGAGCGTTCTTGCCGGCAAGGGGTGTGGTATTTGGGAATCGATATCGGGACCACGCGGGTGTCGGCGGCGTTGTTCGATCGCGTGACTTGTCAGCTTTATCCGATTTTCTGGAGCGATCGCGCACCAGGAGGGTATGAGGAGGGGAGTTTTGCCCTGTCGTCGGCGGTTTATCTGTCGGCGCAGGGGGTGTGGTTGCGCGGGTTTAAACCGTTGTTGTGCGGTGGGATTGCGGGCACGAAAGGGGTGGGCGATCGCGGCGGTGGCGAGGGGGGAGCTGATGCGGGTTCGGGAAGGGGAGAACACCCGCCGTTGGGGCGATCGCTGGTGCAGTGGTCTGAGGGTCAAACCTTACCTCTGAGTGCGGTGTTGCAAGGTCTACAGGCGCTTTTGGCTACCCTGACTCGTTCTGCGGTGGCGGGGGAAGGTTTGACGTTGGCCGAGTCTGGAGGGGTTGTAGTGGGTGCGGCGGGACTGGAACGGGAGACGTTTCGGGCGGCGATCGCCAATTTGCATGGGGCGATCGTCTCGCAACCGCAAAATTGGCCGGACAGTTATCGGTTTAATCTGCGCGAAGCGATCGTGGGGGCGAAGTTGGTGGCGGATCCGTCGCAAATTGTGTTTGCGGATAATGCGATCGCGGCTTGGTTGTCGGTGCAACCGGGGATCCCTGGCGAAGTCGCTACGATTCCCAGTGCGTTGTCAGCTCGGGTGCATCCCCACTCGGGTCGCGATCCGGGCCGTGAGGCGAGGTCTAGGCACGGGAGAGGTTGTGCAATGGCGATCGATGCGGGGGCGATGACCACCGAGGTGGCGCTTGTGAGGATGCCGGGGTCGCTGTCTGGGTTGCGATATGCGGATTTCAAGCAATGCAGTTTCCCCTATGCGGGGATTGCTCTGGATCAAGATATTATTTGTCAGTTGTTTTGGACTCGGCAAGTCCGAGGTGAGAAGGCGGGATTTTGGGGGTTGGGGTGCGATTTACCGTTACCCCGGGCGGGGAATCCGGATGTGGAGAGGCGATCGCGCTTGCAGCAACGGTTGTTAGATTCGCCGGAGGGCCGGGCGCTGCTGGAGGCGGCGGAGTGGGTAAAGTTGAGTTTGCAACAGCAGGATGAGGTGAGTTTGGAATTGGGGGGCGCTCGATGGGCGATCGCCCGTGGGGATTTGGACCGATGGGTGTTTGAGCCGTTTATTGGCTATTTGAACGAGCAATTGAATCAGTTGCTCTGCGAAACGGGAATCTCGGTGGTGGGGATTCAGCAGGTGATTTGTACCGGGGGAACGATGCGAGATAAGGCGACCCGGCGCTGGTTGCGCTACAAACTGCCCAATGCCCGGACGATATCGGATCCGGTTGCGGGGGACCCTAAAGCTGGAGTGAGTCGGGTGGCGTATGGGTTGGCAAGTTTACCCCTGAATCCGCAGGTTATCGATCTGCATCAGCAGCAATATGGGGATTATTTTTTGCTGGCAGAATTGTTGCAAATTCTGGGGGGGAGTTGGCGCTCTTTTGCGGAAATTCTTCAGTTACTCGAACGTCGCGGGATTCATACGCGATCGCAGCACCATCGGATTAAAGGGTTACTCGATGGTAATTTGCCTCCGGGGTTGACGGCTACCTTTTCTTCTTTACCCTTGCCAGATATGACGGCTTATCCCCTGGATTCCCAAGTGCCTTTATTTGATAAGCAACAGGCACATCGCTATCGTCTCAACCCGCTACAATCTCACCGCTTGCATCATTTTTTCACTCGCTTGACGCTTCGCACTCATCAAAGTTTAGAAGAACCTTTGCCGTTTCTGTTCGGCGTTTCTCAGTTGTCGCACTCTCCTGAGTTTTCTTTACCGGCGACTACGGTTACGGTGCGCTGAAAGTGCCGGATCTATCAAGAGGCTATCGATCCCCTGGGAATGTTCCTATTTTATCGGCGGATTCAATCCGGTGAATTGACTCGGGTAAAGAACCCCGGGCAATTTAGTAATTGCCCGGAGTAATAAGGAAAACCGGATTTGTCCATTCGTTGGCGATCGCTTGATGTTGGTGGGCTTCAAACCCGTGGGTTTGATTTACATTTCATGCCGAATTACTGTGAGTTATTGACAGCTTTTAATGACTAGGACTTCGATTGCGGATTGTCCTGCAGCAGATTGAAATGAGAGAGTAAGGCGACATTTTCTGGTGTGAGCAATTGCTGCAATTGCGCCATTTGATTGAGCAAGGACAACTCGCGACTGAATTCTTCTTGTAAGATTTGTAAATAGCGTTGGCTTCGCTTTTCCTTCGCGGTTTCCCGTTCTAACATCTTCAGGGCCATGTTAATATTGGATAAAGGCCGGCGAAATTCTTGGTCGATATTTTGGACCAAACGCTCTTTGGCGGCCATCACGGTTTGAATTTTGTGGAGTTCTTCAGATAGCACGCTCATCTGTTCGGTTATGCGGTTGTGCTTGTTCAGGCGCGCCGCGATCGCCCGCAACAACTCCTCCGCATCAAAAGGTTTGGTAATATAATCATCCGCCCCCAATTCAAATCCTTGGCGCATATCCGCTCTTTCTACTTTAGCCGTCAGGAAGATAAATGGAATCCCCACTGTAGCGGAATTCGCTTGCAACCGTCGCAATACTTCATATCCATCCACATCGGGCATCAGGATATCGCAAATAATTAGATTTGGCGGTTGTTCTACCGCTAAGTTCACGCCGACAACCCCATTTTCTGCCACGATCGCCTCAAATCCTTCCGCTTGTAGGATCCGCCTAATATTGAGACCCACAACCTTTTCGTCTTCTATTATTAAGATTTTAGTCATATTTGTCCCTATGGCCTTCCTTGTTGAGTGGAATCTTCACGATAAACGTCGTACCCACTCCCATTGTACTGGTCAAGCTGAGGGTACCTTGGTGTAATTCTAAGGATTTCTTAACAATTGCCAATCCTAAACCCGTTCCGGAAATGGTTCCTACATTTCTACCCCGGTGGAACGATTCAAATACGTGGGGCTGGTCTTCACTGGGAATCCCAATCCCTCGGTCTTTAATCTGAAAGATAGCGCAGCCATCTTGCTCTGTCAAGCTCACTTCCACCTCCTCGCCTTCGGGAGAATATTTCATCGCATTGGAGAGCAAATTGCCGATAATTTGTCGGAGCAGTTTTTCATCCATGCGGGCGGAAACCAAACGCCCTGTGGCGGCGCTATCGATTGTCAATTGGATAGTTTTTCCGCGCCCCGTAGCGGATTGGATCTCGGAGACGAAACGGCGACAAAACTCCCTTAAATTTAGAAGGGTGGGTTTAAATTGCAGTTGACCGGTTTCCACTTTTCCGAAACTCAACACATCTTCTAATAATTCGTTCATGTGTTTGACGGCGGATATAATTTGCCCGACAATTTCGAGTTGTTCGTCGCGATTCCATTCGTAGCGTTGGATTAGTTGCGCGGAAGAAAGAATGGTAGTCAAGGGAGTGCGAAACTCGTGAGAGGTCATGGACACCAAGCGACTTCGCAGTTCGACCAGTTCTCGTTCTTTTTCTAGGGCTTTGAAGACTTCTGCTTCCCCGCGCTTGCGATCGCTAATATCCAATAAAGATCCGATACATTCCAAGGGATTGCCCGCCTCATCGGTGACTAATTTTAAGTCATCGCGCACCCAGACATAGCTACCGTTGGCGTGGCGAAAGCGGTATTCTTGGGTCGATCGCCCGGTGTTCAACAACTGGGACATGTTGGCTAATGCGCGATCGGCGTCTTCTGGATGCAGGCGATCGAGCCAAAATTGCGGATCGGTTAAAAACGCTTGCGGTGTATAGCCGAGGGTTTCGCGCACGTTATCGCTAATAAAGGTACAGGAATAACAGCCGGTGGGTTCGCAGGTGTAAATGGTGGCGGGATTGGAAGCAATCAGATATTGGAACCGCTGTTGGGTTTCTCGTAAGGCATCCAGGGCTTGTTTGAGGTCGCCGATATCCATGCCCGATCCGATATATCCGGCAAATTCGCCGTTGTGGCTAAAGCGGGGAACGCCGGTTTCTAAAATCCAGCGATATTCCCCATCGGCACGTCGGAGGCGGTATTCTAGCTGAAATTGCGATCGCACCTGAAATGCCAAGGTGAAAGTCTGGGCAAACCGTTCTCTGTCTTCTGGATGAATATGCCCGTGCAAATCCTCACCTAGTTCCGGGTCTAACTGCCGTCCGGTAAAATTTAACCAGGATTGGTTAAAAAAACAATACCGTCCCTGGGTATCTGCCATCCACATCATCACCGGTGCGGTATCTGCCAACTGACGAAAGTATTGTTCGCTTTCTTTGACAACCGCTTCAGTTTGCTGGGTGGGGGCACTGTGCGGGGAACGTTCTGCGATCTCTGCCACGCCCCGGCGATCGCCGACCTCTCCCATGACGCTCAGCACGTATTCCACGGTGCGATCGCTGCTCCATTCTGGCAGGAAATGCGCTTCGTATCGCCTCACTTGTGTTCCTAGGGGCACCAACACTTCTCTCCACTGCGGTTGCCCGGTGGCAAATACCTGCCGCACCGCTGTTTCCCATTGGCGAACGAATTCGGCAGGCATTTCCAACTCGGTGGGGGTTTTCCCGATCGCCTGCTTGGTGGCGATCCCGAGTACCGCTTCTAGGGCTGGACTCACATAAATGTAACGCAGTTGGCGATCGCAGCAGGCGATAATATGGGCAGGGCGATCGTCCCTCAGTGGATCTACTGGTGCCTCGCTTTCCGGGGTTGCTTCCCCGGAGTTGCCATGTATGGGTTGCGGGTGCCTCTCCCACCGCACGGGTACCGCCCCATTACTTTCCGGTAGCGCCCCACGGGTGGGCTGGCATTCAGGGATCTCTCGCACCACAATCAGGACATAGGCGAGATTCCCCCCCGGATCCGCAACGGGAAACACTTGCACCCATACGGGAAAAGTCGTATCGTCCGCGCGACGGTGGCGGGATTCAAAATGAGCCTCCCCCACTTCGCACCCCTGTTGCAACTGGTGTAACCACTGCGCCCGATACTCGGCACAAACCCAGGCGAGCATCGGGAGGGCGCGCGCTCGAGCGATCGCGATTCCGTGAAGCTTGGCGAAGGTTGAGTTGACTTGATAGGTAATCTGCCCATCGCAACTACATAGAGCCATTCCCCAGTCCAACCCCTCGAACCCTTGTCGATTCGAGATTGGATCGACACCGAAAGTTTGTCCTTCCCCAATGAAACGGGGGTCTTTGCGCCGCATAGTCCACCTCTGTTGGGATCCGAAGCGATCGCGCCTCGGTTTACCACTGTTCCACTGTCCTTTTAAACTCCTTGCACTTTCTTAACCGACTTTTCGCTCTCCCGAGCGTCTTTGCTGCCTATTAAGCTATGCATCTTAGCTTGTTTTTTTCTTGACTTGCAACTTGCTAGTTTAACGATTGGTTATGCCCTCAAGAAAGCCCCGGCGGAGTTTATCATTTTAAATTACATCTTTTGAAAACCTCAAGATTCCTTCTAGGTAGCATTTTCATGAATTTTGATAGTTGCATTTATTTCGCTATAATTTGGATTATACCCCAGCATTGTTCCGATATTTGATAAAGAAACGGTTAAAATTCATGCCGTCTATCAGTTATCTTTGGGTTAATTCCGGCTTAACTGTAGTAAAAGATACAAGTGGACGGAGAGAACGGATCCGGAGGAAGCCAGCCTCACTGTGGTAAGCGATGAGTTTGGTTTCGAGAGGGCTTCCCCGCCCAAAAAACTTTCCGGCGATCGCCGCCCTTTTCCTCGCACCCGCCAACGGCTGACCGAGGGGTGAAAACCCCTCTATGATTGATTAATTTCCGGAGGTGGGATAATTTAACTTAATCAATTGACCCCACAAGTTCGTGCAGCAGAATTGAAAACTTTTGATTGTAGCAGATAAAATAGGAAGAAAGCAAACAACATCCGCGAACCTGGCAATGGAGAAAGAGGATAGACTAAAAGTAATTCTGGGGGGTAGAAATCAGTCCTATATAGGAGAAAACCCACCCGTCAAAGCCATTGAGGTGGCGATCGCGCTCCAAGCCAAACCGGGAGCGGCGCACAGGGGAAATGGGGATCGCGCTACTGTTACCCTGACTTCCGAAGGATCCCGGAGTGGCACAGACAAATCAACATCAAAACTTTACAAAACGGGGGCTGAATTCAAAGATTTGGCAAATTCACGGCGGGAGGCGTGTTCACTTCAGGGTTAGTTATGTATAGTGAGGCCAAGACAGGAAGTGTTGCCATATCAAAGTCGAGTACCAGCCGTGATTAGTATTTCTAGACTCTCTGCTCCCATTTCTATTGCTCAATCCGTTATCGAATCCAGGAAATCTCAACAGTCCTGGCGGGAGGAAGTCCATCCTTCCGTGAACAGTAAAGCCAAACGCGCGATGGACATTGTAGGCGCACTCGTGGGGTTGACCATCGCGGGGATCGTTGGCATTCCCCTGGCGATCGCCATGCTCATCGACGATCCCGGGCCGCTATTATATAGTCAAATCCGTTGCGGTTACAAAGGACGTCACTTTCGGATGTGGAAATTCCGGTCGATGGTGGTGAATGCGGATAAATTGCAGCATTTGGTGAACAACGAAGTGCAAGGCCATCTGTTTAAAAACGAGAACGACCCTCGCATCACGCGGGTGGGGCGTTTTCTGCGCCGCACCAGTCTCGATGAATTCCCGCAATTCTGGAACGTTTTAAAAGGAGAAATGAGTTTGGTGGGAACTCGTCCCCCCACCCCGGGAGAAGTGGCAGAATATCAACCCCGTCACTTGGCCCGCTTAAACGTGAAACCGGGATTGACCGGGGAGTGGCAAACCAGTGGTCGATCGAGCATCAAAGATTTCGAACAGGTGGTCAAACTGGATCTCGACTACCAACACAAATGGTCGATCGCCTACGATTTGTTGCTAATTGTCAAGACCTTTGCCGCGATCGCCAATCAGAAAGGAGCCTACTGAGGCGATCGGCTTGGGAAATTCTAAACCGAATCGATTCGAGAACCGAGGGGAAACATCTGCAATCCACCCCTCGGTTTTGTTCGTATTTACCCCGTCGCCAATCCCGAGTCAAATCCGTGCGGATGTGGTAGGGTTGGGATAATCCCACTGCCAGCCCACGCGGTCGGTGGATTTTTGCCACATCCCGTTTGGGGAGAGAAGTTAGCTGAGAACCTATGACGCTCTCGACTTGGATTACGTTTTCCCGTTTGCTGGGAGTTCCTTTTTTGCTTTACGCCCTGCAAGATCCCACCCCGACCCTGCGATGGAGTGCGTTGGGGGTTTTTCTGGTGGCGGCGCTTACCGACTGGTTGGATGGATATTTAGCCCGCAAGCTCGATCAAGTGACCGAGTTAGGCAAGTTTCTCGATCCGTTGGTGGATAAGTTGCTGGTATTTGCCCCCTTCCTGTGTCTGGTGGAATTGGGACAGTTACCCGCTTGGGGGGTATTTTTAATTTTATTTCGGGAATTGGCGATCGCCGGGTGGCGCGTCAACCCAGCACTCACCGGCACCAGTAGCATTTCCGGTGCTAATATTTGGGGAAAGCTCAAAACGGTGAGTCAGATTATCGCGATCGCCCTATCGATCGCTCCTCTTTCCGACCCCTGGCCTTTTATCGCCGCGATCGCCTTTTGGGTGGCGGTGGCCTTGACTTTGATTTCCGGTGGGATCTATATTTGGCCTCAGCAACCTGCTGGAGAAAATGCCTAATTTCCTGGGAAATCAACCGGGATCTAGGGTCAATATCTCCCGACAACAGTTTGCATCTCCTAAGGGGAATGGTTTATGCAAACATAACCCCTGTTCCTGTTTGCATAACGATGGGGAGAATCTATCTTCAGAGGGAGTGGCGCGATCGCTGCCTTCGTTACCCTGGATATTGCGCAAGGGAGGATTTCCCCTTTTCCGGAGCGCGCGTCGAAGGATTTTCCCAAATTGCGCGATCGCCTGGTTATCTTGCTTTCGGCTTGACATTTCCCAAACAAAAAGATTAGGCTGGAGTAGATTACCGAGTTCAAAAAGCGCGCGCGATCGTAGATCTTTTGTAATTTGGGCATCCGGTTTGCTTTGCACAGGATTGGTTCGCTCGGGTGATGCCCCACGCCAACCGACCACCAAATAAAGCACTTAATGCCTGGGAGGCAATTGAGAAAGGCTTGCACTACAGCAGCAGAGGCGATCGCCGTGCAGGGAAAACCGCGTTCTCGGCCCGTGTTTCTCGTTGCGCGCCCTCGCACGAGAATCGCACCAATCCACTTAACCCACCAACGGGTTCTCGCTTTGCTTAGCCGTTGATTTTCCGGCAAAGCATTATGTCATTATGGAGGAATTTTAAATGCTCAAGCAACTTATCACCGCCAGTTCCATCCTGGCACTGTTGCTTGTAGGTAATTTACCTGCTGCTCACGCTGGGACGCAACAGAGTGTGCCCCAGAATTCTCAGCAAATTCTCGCTCAAGCCAATAATGTCAGCTCATCGGAGTTGCAACAATTCGCCAGCGTTTATAAAAAGCTAGTCACACTCGAACAGCAATTTCAAGCGCAAATCGTACAAGTCATTCAAAGCGAAGGTTTTACTCGCGAGCGCTTTGTGGAAATTTACGAAGCGCAAACCAATCCGCAAGCTCAACCGGGATCCGAAATTTCTCAATCGGAAATGGAGAGTTTTCAGCAAGTCGTGGCGCAAGCGCAAGCAATTCGCCAAGAAACCCAGGTCAGACAACAAGAAGCTGTGGCGGAAAGCGGTTTAGATGCCAATCGGTTTCAGGAAATTCTCGCGGCTATCAAAAACAGCCCAGAACTCCAGCAAGAAGTTGAAGCATTAATTCAACAATAGTGCCATAAACTTGCCTTAAGACAGTTAGGCAATAATAATAAGAACCTGAATCAATGGAGGTGTCTTCAACGCACCTCTGTTTTTTTAGCAAGAAAAAGCCCCTAGGTCAGGGTAGGGCTTTTGTCCGCACAAAGCGACTCCTACACGGGCTATTTTTTATTAACAATCTTCTTTTGCCGGATATAATATAGGCGTTCAAACATCAATAATACCGAGTAACTTAGGGACACGGCAATGCCGTGTCCTGACTGTTGTAGATATCCGAAGAATCGCCGATAAAATGGGCGTCTGAGTTAAGGAAACGCACTCAATCTGCCCGTGGTGCATTCCGCGCGCTTCGGTTTAACCCATTGCCTTTAAGATTTCATCATCGAGGGAAAAATCTACCTCAGCTTTATCCGCACCGGTGGCGAGATAATCGTTTTGAAAAGAATCTTTCAACCCGGAAATCAAGTCAAATTGCGGCATCCAATTCAGCTCGCTTTTGGCTTTTTGCACGTCGGCGAAGAAATGCTGCACCCGGAGGGGAAATGCCTTGCGCTTGCCGAAATCGAATTGTTTGGGGTCATAATGCACCAATTTCACTGCATCGGGGGATTTGCCCGCCGCTGCGGCGCAGGCGCGCGCTAATCCGTCGAAGGTGACATAGCGATCGCCGGATACATTATAAATCTCTGCGATGGCCTTTTCATTCCCGAGAACCGCCGCCATTGCATTGGCTAAATCGTAACAATGACCCAATTGCGTAATGTGCAGTCCGTTTCCGGGAATGGGAATGGGGCGATCGCGCGTGATGCGGTCAAAAAACCACGCTTCTAGGGGATTGTAATTTTGCGGTCCGTAAATATAGGTAGGACGAATTGCCGTAAATGGCAATCCGGCGTCGGCGAGATAGTTTTCCGTGTGGTTTTTCCCTTTATGACGACTTTTCGGGTCAATTTCGTCACCTTCGCGATGGGGCAAGCGATCGGATTTGAGATAAACCCCTGCCGAACTCATGTATATAAAATGCTTGACTTTGCCTTTAAATAAATCCGCCAGGGGTTGTGTGTCGCTCAATTCTCGACCGTTGTTGTCAAAAATGGCGTCAAAACTTTCATTAGAAAGCTTATCTGTAAGTACCTGGGCATCTTTGCGATCGCCGTGAATCTGCTGTAGGTCTGCCACCGGTGCGGGTTTGTTGCCGCGATTAAACAGCACAACTTCGTGCCCTTGTTCCACGAGAATTTTAGTTAGATAAACCCCGATAAATCGGGTGCCGCCCATCATTAAAATTCGCATCTCGTTTACCCCTTGTTGTGGTCAAGGGATATTGTACCGGAAAAGGGTTTCCCCTCGCCCCTCCTTACAGATGCAGTTGGGTCACGGCGATGTTGCCGGAAAAGCAAACCTCCACATCGGTACCCGGGGCGCGATCGCGCATTCCATAGACTCCTTCATAATAATAATACTCCCCTTCGATGCGATATTTCACCGGCAAGGGTTGGGTAGAAGGTTGGCAAAACACCACTTCCGGTTCCGGGTCATTCGCTTCGACAAAGGGCAAATTGACGTTCCAGAAGCTACCTTTTTCCGGGGGGCGATCGAGCAGTTGCGTCAGCACCTTGCGGGCAATTTTCGTGGTGCGATCCCAATCAACCAAGCGTCCTGCTTTGCGATATTGGGAAATCGCGATTCCGGGGACGCCGTGAATGGCCCCTTCGCGAACCGCCGCCACGGTACCGGAGATATAGACATCCACCCCCATATTGCCGCCATAATTAATCCCGGATACGATCCAACTGGCATCGGGAGAGAGATTCGCTAAGGCGATGCGCGTACAATCTGCTGGGGTGCCCCCAATGGCATAGGCGCTGTCGGACCGGCGATCGACATGGATGGGGCGATCGGTAATCACTTTATGCCCGCATCCGGATAATCCCTGTTGTGGCGCAACGGTAATGCTTCGATGACCGTTGAGGGCGTTTTTCAGGGCCAGAATGCCTGGGGCATCGATTCCGTCGTCGTTGGTTAGAATGAAGGTCATGGATGTTTGAGTGAGTTATCACAGGGTTGGGAACCACAACCGTTATTGTCCAATACAATGGCATCTCTACAACGTCTCTGGAAGAAATTGGGTTGAATCGCGCCCGGTTCTGGTATGGTTCGAGGAGTTGCGATCGCCATCCTAACCCGGTTTTCCTCGTACCGCTTTGGGTGAATTGTCGCACCGCCAAACCCTCTTGCTATCGATATTTTCTATGCAATTAACCTTTTGGATCTTAGTTTTAATTTTGGCCGTTTCTGCGGCACATTGGGGGTCGGATAAAATTGCCGAACCCCTGCAAAAACTGCGATCGCAGTGGGGACTAACGGAAGCGGCAGGTGCGGCATTTGTGGCCTTGGCAACCGCCAGTCCGGAGGTGGGCATTAACACCACCAGCGCCCTGCGCGGACTCTCGGATATCGGATTGGGCAATTTGCTCGGATCGAATATTATCTCGGTTCCGGCAATGGTGACGGTGGCCTATATTGCCTGTCGAACTCGGGGCAATTCTTCCCCGTCTGCACCGGATTTGGCCGAGAATACTTCGGGGGAAAATGCGGATTTGCCACGGGGCGATCGCCCCTGTAACGTGCTGCGAGTGAAACCGGAGGCGCTGACGGTGCAAGCTTTACCTTACTTGGCCGTTATCGCCTTGGCAACTCTGCTGACGGTGCCTAAACCCTGGCGAGGATTGCAACCAATCGATGGTTGGATTATGCTGGTTGTCTATTTCGTTTATTTAGGTCAAGCTATCTTTCGTCAGCGTAGCGAATCCCAATCGGTGCAGTGGACGACTCGGGAAATTCTCATCGCTATCATGGGCATTTTAGCCCTGATTTTTGGCGCTTATTTTACCGTGACCGCCACGGAACAAATTGTGTCGATTTTAAAGATTTCCGAACTGCTTGGCGGCTTATTTATTACCTCTACCATGAGCATCGCGCCGGAAGTTTTTGCTACCTGGAGTGTGGCGCGCAGCGGTCAAGTTACCGCCGCTACTACGAATGTGATTGCTGACAATACGGTAACGATGACCTTGGCGTTTTTCCCTTTGGCATTGGTGACGCTTACGATTCAAGATTTTGAGTTGTTTGCGGTGAATTTAACTTTTGTGGCACTTTTGGCGGGGGCTTATGCCGCTTTTATTCGCTGGGAAACTCGCGAAAGCGGGTTTAATTTGTGGGAAGTTTTGGCGTTGAATGGGATTTATTTGATTTATTTAGGGGTGATGATTTTTAAGGTGTTGTAGGGTTATTGGTTATTGGTCATTGGTTATTGGTCATTGGTGGTTGGTCATTGGTGGTTGGGGGGTAGGCAATGTTCAAATTGCTGGGGGTGGCGGAGGGAACTGACGGGGGTTTGCCGCGAGGTAAAAAAATTCTCGATTGGGGTTGACAAATGGACAACTTTGTGGTAAGGAAACTCGATCGCCTGGGAACGGGGGCGATCGCAGGAGGAAACCCCCGCCTCCCCTGATAAGGCGGGGACAATACAGGGTCAGGGTGAAGTTGCCCGATTACAACCCTGTATAATTGCGGAGTGCGGTATGAGTTTTCAAGCCCACCACACCATCTGCTTTCAGACCGTAATCTGCTTGGAATTGCTTGAGTGCAGCTTTTGTTTGGGCGTCAAATGTCCCATCGATTTTTTTATAGTTCAAGTATCCCAAGGAGCTTAATTGGCGCTGCACTCTGACCACGGTGCCCCCATCGTTACCCAGTTTGACCGTGGGTTGGGTGGAGGGTTTGGGGGTTTGGGGATACTTTTGATTGAGGGCGGCTAGAGTTTGGGGTCCGACGATGCCATCGGGGGTGAGTCCGTTTTCCTTTTGGAAGTGCTTCACCGCTTGTTTGGTGATGTCGCCATAGTAACCGGAGATATCGGTTTGAAAATAGCCCAGTTCTTGCAAGCGATATTGAATTTGGTTGACCTCTTTGCCACTTTCGCCTTGGCGCAAGAGGGCTAATGCGGGAGAGGACATGCCGAGGAAAGAGGCGGTGAGGCCCAGGGGGATGAGGGCCATGAGCGATCGCCACCCTCTTTTTGGGGCTTTGACCCGCATTTGTGGCAGTTCCAACTTGTGGTTATAAGCTTCAGCGAGATGGATAAACGCGAGAGAATCCATTGCATTTACTCCTGTGGGTACATCGAGGGGCTACCCGCGCGCGTGGGAGTGCGGATGGCGTTGCGAAAGGTAGCAACGCGAAATCTCGCCTTGAATCTGAGGGATGGAGCCTCAGACTCAGCCAGTGCTCCTGGCGCATGGCGGTTCAGCCCATTTATGACAAATTTTAAGGGCGATCGCTTCAATTGTGACGCTTTTGTGGAAAAAATCTCGGAAGTTTTCCGGTGAGCCAATTGTCAATTGTAAATTGGTGACGGTTTGGGGACCAAGAGGAGCGATCGCGGAATCGACCCTTATTTTCCCAGATAAGGCTGCAAATAAGCCAGCAGCAGTTTTTTTAATTCCCCGGCGACTTGTTGCTGAAATTGGGCGTCTCGCGTCAGGGAGAGTCGGCGGAGATTGCGCGCCACCTCCACCACCACTAATGCCATTAATTCAGTTTGGTCCCGAGACAGATGCGGCGCTTTTCGCCGATAGAACTCTGCGAGTTCCTCCGCCACTTGCGAACACAGATCCGCATCCATCGCTTGCACGGAAGCGGAGGCGGCTAAGGATTCGACAAAAACGGCACGATATCCCGGATTAGCGCGAATAAAGGCTTCAAATTCTCTCATTATCCGGTCGATATAGTCTGATAAGGGCAAATCAAGCACTTCTGGGCTGTGATGCACCTGGGAAAAGGTCTCGTGCATTTGCTCGATGTAGCGCTCAGCTAGGGCTTTGAGCAGGGCTTCCTTATCCGGGAAAAAGCGATAGAGGGATCCGATGGAAGTTTGGGCGCGGGCGGCGATCGCATTGGTGCTGGCGGCTTCATACCCCACCTGTGCAAATAACCCCTCCGCCGCCGCCAATATTTTATTCACCCGTTTAATCGCGCGAGCTTGTTGCGGCTTACGCCTCATCACCTCTGGGTTTAGAGCATCTTCGTGCATTTTTTTTCTCTGTGACTTGACAAACGCGAGTGTTTACTCGTATCTTATAAACATGAGCCTCTACTCATATTGTACGGCGTCCCGGGGTTTCTTGCCGCTTCTGGGAGGCAACGGTCCCGACACCGCGCCAGAAACAGGGAGCACCTTCTCCGGTTGACTCTGAGTGTACATAAACCCCAGGATCGACGCGATTTCTCCGCTTGCCCCTGGGGCAACTGCGAGGGAAGCTAGCCGGGGACGAATCGGGGGTTAAAATAAAATTTTCTCCGGCAATAAATGTCAGATATAGTCAGTAAAATTATTCGACGCTTGCCTGACTTCCGACTGGATAAACTGGGGCGATAAAACTGCATTTATAACGGGGTAAATCCTGGAAAAGTTTATAAAAAAGTTAGAACGATGATTCTAAACCTGTGGCAGCTATGCCCGGGATATTTTGTTGCAAAATTTTCTCGGTAATGGCTTGAGCTGGAGAAAGGGGAACTCACGCAAACGCCTTATTGTTAGAGGCTTTTACGAGATAAGCTGTCAAGCCATTACCAAAACTCGAGAGGAATAGGCCGAGGGGATTCTGGCAATTTTTAGCATAAATTTTGCATGTTTTTACACCTTTCACCCAGTTGGGTGAAGGCAGGGAAAGAGGAGAATTGTAAAATTAAAAAATAAAGGGTTAGCTAGAAACAGCTAGAGCAGAGTTTGTAAAGAGAATGATGTGCTATCGCCAGGTCAACCTAGCGGTGATATTAAAAGGAATATTTTCAGGTAATCTTGGCAAAAAGCCGAGATAAACCCAAGCGAATCGGCTCAACTCAATGCAACCCACGCCAGTGTTTTAGGAAACCAACCATGACTAACACCATCCAGAGCTTTTCACCCCAAGAATCATCGATATCGTTGAATGGTAATGGCGCAGGGAAAGGCACGCGCGATCGCCATCCAGAAGGCGAGGCTAGAGTAGTGGTGCAAGAATGGGAGCCAGAGGCGGTAGAGACTTCCGCCCCGGGAGAAACGGTCCCCCGAGAAGAAGAGATTCCCGCCGAGAAACCGAAAAAGCGGGGCAAATCCGGTGGATCCTGGGTGAAAAAAACCCTATTGGTACTTCCCTTGCTAGGGGCGATCGCGGCATTTGGTGGTGTAGGAGTCATGCGAGTGCGAAACGCCCAGGCTCCGGTGCAAGAAGCGCAGCAAACCGCGCAACCGGTGGGCTTGCCCGTGGCTGCGGTACCGGTGGAAGTCTCGCCGATTCAGGAATGGGTATTTGCCGATGGGAGTGCCACAGCGGTTCGCAGCAAGCACCTCACCTTTGAGGAAGGCGGAACCATCACCTATATTAAAGAAGTGAACGGACGGGATTTGCGAGAAGGCGATCGCGTCAGCGAAGGGGAACTGTTAGCCAAAGTAGACGATCGCCGGCTCAACGCGGATTTAACCCAAGCGAGAGCCACCACCGCCGAAGCCGAGAAACAAAAAAGCGTGGCGATCGCCAATCTCTCCCAAGTGAGAGCCAACCGTGCCCAAGCGCAAGCCAGCGTCGAGCAAAATTACGCCAGCATCGAACAAGCCAAAGCCAAAGTGGAGCAAGCGAGAGCCAACCGCGCCCAAATCGAAGCCAAAGTCGAGCAAGCGCAAGTGGGCGTCGAACAAGCGGAAGTCAAAATAGAACAAGCGCAAGCCAACGTTGCCCAAGCGCGAGCCAAACGGGAACAAGCGATTTCCCAGGTTGCCCAAGCCAAAGCCAACCTAGAAAAAGCGATCGCCGACCTAGAACTGGCGCGCAAAGAACAACAGCGTCGCGTCACATTATATCAAGAAGGGGCAATTTCGCAAAGCGACTTAGACCTGTACACCAACAAATTACAGAATGCCGAAGCCGCAGTTGCCACCGCCAGAAGCCAAGTGAGCGCCGCCGAATCCGAGGTAAGAGCCGCCGACAGCCAACTCCTGGCGGCGGAAAAAGAAGTAGATGCGGCCAAACGGCAGGCGATCGCCACCCAAAAAGACGTGCAAGCCGCACAAAGCCAACTCGCCGCCGCCACCCAAGATATAGAAGTAGCCAAAAGTCAAGTCAAAGCCGCCAACAGCCAACTGAGCGCTGCCGAAAGCCAAGTGAGAGCGGTAGAAGGCAACCTGCGCGCCGCCGAAGCCCAAGTAGAAGCCGCCCAAGCCGGCATCGAATCGGCCCGCAGTGGCATAACGAGAGCTTCCGTCAACCTAGAAGACAGCGCCTTGTATGCGCCCTTCGACGGGATTATCGCCTACCTGAATATCACCGAAGGCGACTACTGGATGCCGCAACGGGTACAACCCAGTGCCGACTATCAGACGATAGTAGAACAAGTGCCGATGATTGTCATCGACCCGAGCGAATTTGAAGTCACCGTAGAACTGCCCGCCTTCGAGGGAGAACGAGTGCAACCCGGACAACGGGCGTTTGTGGTGCTCGAGGGAGACGCCAGCGCCGCCGCCGGCGGCGATACAACCAGCGACAGTTTGATTCAACGGGCCAAAGCACGAGGGCGGGTATTTTCCGTCAGCCCCTCGGTCACTCCTGGGGGTCGTTCCGTGGAAGTGAAAATCCGGATTACCGACGGGACGGAAAACCTGCGACATGGGGGGAGAGTTTCGGCGTGGATTGCAGTGGCTGAAAATGAGAATGCAACTGTTGCGCCGTTGAATGCCTTTGTGTTTCGCGATCGCAATCCCTATGTATTTGTGGTCAACGAAGCCACCGGCAAGGTGGAAAAGCGAGAAATCACCCCCGGGATCGAAGGCATTTCCCAGCGCGAAATTGTCGCCGGGGTGAAACCGGGGGAACTGGTGGTCACCGAAGGGAAAAACCGCCTGGTGGATGGCGCACCGGTGCAGTTAATCGAGCGGGTACAATAGAGGAACCGACATGAAAACTGCGATAAACTGTGGCAATTTTCACCCAATGGCAACATCGTTAAACCCTTATCGGTAAACTGACCATGAGCGAACTGCGAGTTCCACCCGAAAACCATCATCCGCCGTCTCACATTCCGGACGTGCGCCAAGCTTCCCCCGTGACAAAATTCTTTTTCCTGAAAACCGTATTTGGGATTTTGTTATGCATTTTATTTGCGATCGGCGGGTTGATTGGGACCGCCTCGATGGTGAAAGAAGGCGAACCCGAGATTAAAGTGGCGATCGCCAGTATAGAAACAGTCTGGCCCGGTGCTGACCCGGAGACCATCGAAAACCAGATTACCGACAAAATCGAAACCGAACTCAAATCTCTCAAGGGGTTAAAAGAGATTAGCAGTGCGTCGTATAACGGGCGATCGCGCATCGTTGTCGAATTCCGGGCCGAAGCGCCGGTCAGCGAGTCCATTGCCCTTGTCCGGGCCGAAGTAGACGAAGCCAAACCCGAATTACCCGAGGAAGCGGAACAGCCGAAAGTCGAGCAAATCTCCGTGCAAGACGCCCCGGTACTCACCGTGAGCTTATTCGGGGACTTGGATATGGCCGTGTTGAGTCGCGCCGCCGACGACCTGCAAGATATCTTAGAAAAAGTGCCCAACGTGCGAAAAGTAGACTTGGGCGGTCAGCGGGACGAAGTAATTCACGTGCAACTGCTGCCCTCGCGCTTGATTAACTTGGGGATTTCTTCCACGCAAGTCGCCCAAGCCATCCAACAGGGTAACATCGATATGCCCTGGGAGCAAGTGGAAAGCGACCAAATCGGCGCTCAAGTGCGATTATACGGGCGCTATCGCACCGTAGAGGATTTGCAAAACTTGCCCGTAGCGCGTCTCGGCGGGAACGAGGGGCGCGTGGTGCGCCTGAAAGAAGTGGCCGAAGTGCGGCGGGATTTAGAACGAGAAGAAAATCGCGCCTTTTTGAGTTGGAATGGCAGCGAATTCAAACGCGCCATTAACGTGGATGTGGTCAAAGTGCCCGGGTCGGATACGATTAAAGTGGTGGAAGATTCTTTAGAGGCGATCGCCACCGCCAAAGAAAACCCGAATATCTGGCCACACGGCATGGAATATCGAGTAATTAGTACCGATGCCGAAAAAATTCGCGATGACCTCAGCGACTTAATTCAGAATTGTTGGCAAGGAATTCTCTGTGTTTTTATCATTTTATTCTTCGCCTTAAGTTGGCGCGAGGCACTGATTGCCGGCTTATCGATTCCCCTAACTTTTATGGGCGCGGTGGCCATTTTATGGATAGCCGGTACAACCCTCAACACGATGGTTACTATCGGCATGATTTTAGCCCTCGGTTTGCTTGTCGATGTCTTCATCCTGATGATGGAAGGCATGCACGAAGGCATTTTTATCGAAGAATTGAGCTTCAATCAAGCAGCCCTAAAAACCGTCAAAACCTATGCCATTCCAGCCTTATCCGGGCAGTTAACCACCATTTTAGCAATGGCTCCGTTAATGGCGATTAGCGGGACGATGGGGCAATTTATCCGGTTAATTCCGATTAGCGCGATTACTTGCTTGATTTTAAGTTATGCGATCGCCCTTTTGATTGATATTCCCCTCTCGCGCTACTTACTCGCCAATCAAACTGGCAAAGGCAAAAAAACCTTTATCGACCAACTCACCGAAACGGTTTCCCACCGCTATCATCGCTGGACCTTAAAAACCACCGTTCGCAACAAAACCACTGCCCGCCTGTGGGTATTTGGAGCAGTGAGTCTGTTTGTTTGCGCCTTAATTTTAGTCGGAAGCGTTCCCGGCACTTTATTCCCCGATTCCGACCGCGATAAACTGAGCATCAATATCGAATTACCCCCTACCACCACGTTAGAAACCTCCCAAACCGTTGCCGATGATATTGGAGAAATACTGCGAGAAAAAGAGTATTTAGAAAGCGTTATTAAATTTGTCGGACAGCGGAGCAATTTGGTGGAAGAAAGCGGCATGAAACCGAACCAGGGGAACTACTTGGTCGGGTTTTCTGCTATATTTTCGCCCAAATCAGAACGGGAGAAATATTCCTTTGAATATGAAGACGAATTGCGGGTAGAATTAGATAAAGCCCTGCAGCAGTATCCCGGTGCGTCTTTGGTGGTGAATGCGGAAAGTACCGGGGAAGGCGGCGACCCGATCGCGGTGGAAATTAGCGGTCGAGATATGGACCAATTGCGCCGCATTTCCACCGAAGTGCAACTCGCTTTGAGAGAAATCCCGGGCACCTCCGACGTGCGAGATGACCTGGGGGCATTGCGACCGGATATCAAGTTCCGTCCCCGTCGCGAAGCGATGGATTTCTACGGCGTGAATCCCGACGACCTAGCCATGCAGGGACGATATGCCATGACCGATACGGATATCGGTAATTTTCCCCTGGGCGGAGGTGAGGAAGATTTGGAAATTCACTTAAGTACCGCATGGCCTTCCCGAGGTGGTGACATCGGCGGTCCCACCCGCCGGGACGAACTGCAGCAGATTCGCATCTTTGCCGGTGGCGAAACCCTAGCGGCGGGTCAGGTTCTGGAACGGGAAATGGGAGAAGCGCCCCTGTCGATTACGCACAAGGATACCCAACGTACCGTCACCGTGTTAGGGAAAACCTCCGGGCGCACCGTGGGTGAGATTTTAGCGGATTTAGAGCCAAAGCTGGAAGAAATGAAACGCAGTTGGCCGGTGGGGTATAATTATCACTTCGGCGGCGAAGCGGAAACCCAAAGCGAAACCTTCGGATCGGCGAAACAAATGGCCGGGGTGTCCTTGTTTCTGGTGTTTGCGGTGTTGGTGATTCAGTTTGGATCGTTCACTCAGCCGTTTATTATTATTCTGGCGATTCCGTTTGCGCTGATTGGCACGTTTGGCGGATTTTTCCTGGCCTGGATTCCGATTTCGTTTCCGGCGGTGATTGGGATTATTTCCCTGACCGGGATTGTGGTGAATGATTCGATCGTGATTGTGGAGACGATGAACAACCACCGCGATCGCGGGATGAACGTGCGAGAAGCGGCGGCGAAGGGAGCGAGCGATCGCTTGCGTCCGGTTCTCACTACCAGTTTGACCACGATTGCAGGGGTAATCCCGATGGCGTTGAGCGACCCCGTGTGGTTTCCCTTATGTGCGGCGATCGCCTTTGGGCTAATCGCCTCTACCGCGATCGCCCTGTTAGTTACCCCTTGTTTGTATTTGCTTCTCACGCCGAACAAACCGCTCTCGGAAGCGCATTCCTAGGCGTTTTCCAGATTGCGCCAACCAACTGAACCGCAGCGATCGAATTTCTAGGCGATCGCTGCTTTATTTTGTCCCCATCTCGCGCTACAATATCACCGATGGCACTGGGATTCTCCGTTGCCCTTGTCCGACATGGGGGTAAAACCCCCCGGAATCGGCGGATTTGGGCACCCCAGTGCGAGCGATCTAGAAGCGGGATGAGACTGTTGTGGAAGGATTCCTAAATCTGAACAAACCGAAGGGCATGACCTCTCACGACTGCGTAGGGCGGATCAGACGCCTGTTGCGAATCAAGCGCGTGGGACATGGGGGCACCTTAGACCCCGCCGCCACCGGGGTGTTACCGATCGCGATCGGCAAAGCAACCCGCCTGTTGCAATACATGCGATCGGATAAAGCTTATTGCGCCACAGTGCGCTTCGGCGTGACGACCACCACCGATGATTTAGAGGGAGAAATCGTCACTTCAGCACCGGCATTCTCCCTGAAGCGGGAGCAAGTGGAAGAAACATTACCCCAGTTTCTCGGCAAAATTCAGCAAGTGCCCCCAGCATATAGTGCCATTCAAGTGAACGGAACTCGCCTGTATGAGTTAGCGCGCGCCGGTGAAGCGGTAGAGGTGCCCGCGCGCCAGGTGGAGGTGCGTGACATCGAAGTGCTGGGGTGGCGCGCCGGAGATTTTCCCGAAATCGACCTGGCGATCGCTTGCGGGCCTGGCACCTACATCCGAGCGATCGCCCGGGATATCGGGGCGCGGGTACAAACCGGCGCAACCCTCGCCCGTCTCACCCGTACCGCCAGTAGCGGGTTCCACCTGGAGGATAGCTTAACCTTCGCCGATGTGGAAACGCAACTGCAACAAGGGGAGTTTCAACTCATTCCCCCCGCCACCGCCCTAGCACATTTAAACGCCGTCACCCTGAATCGCGAAGAAGCGCGTCGCTGGTGTCAGGGTCAGCAATTACGCCTCGGCGATCGCAGCATCCTGACTCCGCCTTTGCAGGTTTACCGCGAAGATGGGCGCTTCTTGGGAATTGGCCAAATCAATCCCGGCGAAACCCCATCGGTCCTGCGTCCGAAAATGGTGTTTCATCCAGGATCCTAACCCAGGATCGGTTCTGTCTGATGAGGATATCTCCAGATCCCAACTTTCTCTAGAGAGAATATCACCCAATCGGGTGAGCCAAATGGGTGAAGCGAGTTCGCGGCGATCGACGATACATTAAGAATGTCCCTGAGAAGAGGGGCGAAATCTCAACCGGACATCGACACCCCCCCCGAAGATGTCTCCGCCTATTATGATGCGTGGTTGAGTACGCATACCCCGGCGATCGCCCCTTCTCATCAGGGATTTTTTTTGCGTTTTTAGAGATTATCTCCTGGGAAAGAAGATTACCAATCAAACATCCTCTCGGGCGGGTTAGGTTCGTTTACCCTACCCCGTTCCAGGGGGTTTTTGAATTATTGGCTGTCAATTTTTTCCCCATCTTGGGGGTAAACCGGGCGAATGGGAAACGGAATTTTAATGCCTTCCGCTTGGTAGCGCTTATGCAATCGCTTGATAAATTCATGGGTAGTAATCAGGCGATCGAAATATTCTTGACCCGCCAAATACACCGTAAAATTAATGCTAAAATACCCAAAACTATGATATCGAACAAACGGCTCAAATTCCGGCACCCCTCCGGGCACTTCTCGCATCACCGCTTTCGCCACTTCTAGGGTCACTTGTTCCACTTTTTCTAAATCGCTCTTGTAACTGATTCCCACCTCAATCAGCACCATCATTTCTTTTTGCGGTAAGGCGTAGTTTTTAAACGTCGCCGACACCAATTGCGAATTCGGCACCACCACCAAATTATTGGGAATTTCCCGAATCGTGGTATGTCGCCAAGTCACATCCGTCACATATCCTTCCTCACCGGTTTCTAGTTTGACATAATCTCCCGGATTGACTTTTCGCGACATAATAATATTTAGTCCGGAAAACAGATTTGCCAAGGTTGTTTGCAAGGCCAAACCAATCGAAATTCCCCCTACCCCTAACGCCGTCAGCAGCGGGGTAATCGAAATCCCAATTGATTGGAGGATAATCAAAGTACCGAGGGTGAAAATAAACAGGCGGGTGAGATTTTCCAATAACGAAGTTAAGGGCAAAACTCGTTCGGACGTTTGACTGTAAACCCGAATGAATCCCAAAGAAAGGCGAGAGAAAACCAGGGTAATTGCCCCTAAAAGAAAGGCTAAAATAATTTTCGAGAGAACCGTTTCTATGGTAGGGGTTAACCCACTGGTGACGATCGCCCCATAAATTCCGGCGGTAAAAAAAATGACAAATGGCATCCCTTTGAGGGATTCGACTAAATTTTTATAGCGGCGCAGCTTGTGGATTTGCGGGATAGCTTTCAGTTTGGTGAAGAGTCGCTTTTCAAAGATTAACCCGCCAATTAAGCCACATAAGATTAAGCCCAACGGAATAAAAATTTTGAGAATTGCGATCGGAAAAAACATGTTTTGCGGTTCCCCACCCTTTCTTGATTTGCACGACAACTGCACCGAATTATAAAACCCCAGAGAATTTAATTCTCGGTTAGCCCATTTTCAAACGTTTTTCACCTGTGGAAAAACGAGATGAGGGATTGGCGTAACTTTTATTATAAACCGAAACCCGAATAGCGCCAGAAATGAGAAATTGCAGGGGAACCGTGATGGCCAAAAAAAGCGGCGTTGGGGGTGGCGGTTTCGCCGGGGGCGTCGCTGAAACCATCGGGGGGACTATCCAATCCGGTCGGCTCAATGATAGATTATCTAAGGCGAGGAATTCGGGAATGAAACCCCCTGGGATTTAGCCGGGGGAGTGCAGTTCCCACTCTTGCTGACGCTGTTGTGTGGAGACCGAACATGTCCGAACCGCAAGTTATACCTTATGGATCGTGGAAATCCCCTATCACCTCGGATCTGATAGTTGCCGGTACCGTGGGGGTAGGGCAAATTGCCCTAGATGGGAATGACATTTACTGGGTGGAGATGCGACCCTCAGAAGGGGGACGCTATGCGATCGTCAAGCATACATCCGACGGCGATCGCCGCGATGTTACCCCAGAGGGATTCAACGTTCGCACCCGGGTTCACGAATATGGCGGCGGTGCATTCGCTGTGAGTGAGGGCACCGTGTATTTTTCTAATTTTACCGACCAGCGCATCTACCGTCAACCCCCGGGGGGCGAACCGCAACCCCTGACCCCGGAAGGGAAAATGCGCTATGCCGATTATGCGATCGATGCCCAGCGAAATCGGCTGATTTGCGTGCGCGAAGACCACAGCAGCGCCGCCGAACCCCTCAATACCTTAGTGAGCGTTAGCGCCGAAAATGGGGCGGATGTGCGCGTGTTAGTGGCGGGAGAGGATTTTTATTCTACCCCGCGCCTCAGTCCCGATGGGGGAACCCTGTGCTGGTTGAGCTGGAATCACCCGAATATGCCCTGGGATGGCACGGAACTGTGGGTGGCGCAGGTGAATGCTGACGGGTCTCTCGGAACCAGCGAAAAAGTTGCGGGAGGTGTGGACGAGTCGATTTTTCAACCGCAATGGTCCCCGGATGGCACTTTGTATTTTGTCTCCGATCGCTCTGGGTGGTGGAATCTCTATCGGTGGACCGGCGATCGCGTCGAACCCTTGTGCGAAATGGCGGCAGAATTCGGCGTGCCTCACTGGGTGTTTGGCATGTCTACCTATGGGTTTGCCGCCAGCGATCGCATTGTCTGCGCCTATACCGAGCGAGGCAATTGGCATTTAGCTACCCTGGACACTACCACTGGCAGCCTCCAGGCGATCGAAGTGCCTTATACCTCTATTTCTTCCGTGCAGGTGGCCGGCGATCGCCTTGCCTTTATCGGCGGAAGTGCCACCGCACCCACTGCGGCGATCGCCTTTAATCTCACTACGAGTCAAGGGCAAGTTCTGCGCCAATCGATCGATTTAGACCTAGATCCGGGTTATCTTTCCGTCCCGCAATCGGTGGAGTTTCCCACGGAAAACGGATTGACCGCCTATGGTATCTTTTATCCCCCTACCAATCGCGACTGTATCGCCCCCGAGAACGAATTGCCGCCCCTGCTGGTGAAAAGTCACGGCGGACCCACTGCGGCGGCGAGTCGGAGTTTGAATTTGGGAATCCAATATTGGACCAGTCGCGGTTTTGCGGTCCTCGACGTCAACTATGGCGGGAGTACCGGATACGGACGCGAGTATCGCCAGCGTCTCAACGATCGCTGGGGAATTGTGGATGTGGATGACTGCGCCAATGGTGCGAAATATCTGGCGGAACGCGGGATGGTGGATGGAAACCGACTGGCGATCGCCGGCGGAAGTGCGGGCGGTTATACCACTTTGGCGGCGCTCACCTTCCGGGCGGTGTTTAAAGCCGGTGCCAGCTATTACGGCGTCAGCGATTTGGAAGCGTTGGCCAAAGAAACGCACAAGTTTGAATCGCGCTACTTGGATCGGTTGATCGGCCCGTATCCGGAACAAAAAGAACTGTACGTGCAGCGATCGCCCATTCATTTTTGCGATCGTATCTCCTGTCCGGTTATCTTTTTCCAAGGGTTAGAAGACCAAGTGGTTCCTCCCAACCAAGCGGAACTGATGGTCAATTCCCTTCGCACAAAAGGCTTGCCCGTCGCCTATGTGCCCTTCGCAGGGGAACAGCACGGGTTTCGACGCGCTGAAAACATCAAACGCGCCCTGGATGGAGAATTTTACTTCTACTCCCGGGTCTTTGGATTTGAACCCGCAGAGGCGTTAGAACCCCTGGACATCGAGAACCTTTAATCTCATCCGCGCCTTCCGCAGGTAACATCGGCATCATTATGTAGAGACGCGATGAATCGCGTCTCTCTACAATTACCGCCGTAGTGTATAAACGGGAAAACAGCGATCGGCAATTGTCGGCGATCGCCTCCCCCCCCATCCCATTGGCGCGAATTTCAAATAAAGTTGTTACCCTAGAATCATACAACAATTTGTGACTTTCGAGGCCAGAAAATGACTAGCAACAAGTCAAAGGGGATCGCCCACGAACTCAAAAGCCAGGTGATGATTTTGGGTGGCTTAGTGGCCCTCATGTGGATCCTGGAGTTCATCGATTTATTCCTCTTCCGAGGAAGGTTAGACGCTTACGGCGTCCTCCCCCGTAATATCATTGGATTGCGCGGCATTTTATTCATGCCCTTTTTGCATGGCGGTTGGCCCCATTTAATTGCCAATACCGTTCCCTTTATCACCCTAGGTTGGTTGGTCATGTTGCGCGAAACCAGCGACTTTTTTATCGTAACGGCGGTCACCATGCTCGTCAGTGGAATGGGCGTGTGGCTGTTTGGTTCTCCCGGTTTCCATATAGGCGCAAGTGGCGTCATCTTTGGCTATCTGGGGTATTTGCTCCTGCGCGGTTTCTTTGAGCGCAATCTGGTTTCAATTTTATTATCCGTTCTCGTGGGTTTTCTCTACGGCGGAATTATTTGGGGAGTCTTGCCCTTGCAACAAGGCGTTTCCTGGGAAGGGCATTTGTTTGGCTTAATCGGTGGTGTATTTGCAGCACGTTTCTTATCGCGCAAAACGTAAAACAATTATTTGTTCACGTAGGGTGGGCACTGCCCACCATTCCTCCTCAAATCACAACCTTGCCTCAATCAGTTTAACACCAAATTACCCAAAAAAAACAATTTAAACCCAACAAAACTATGAACTCAATTCTTCAAATTAGCGAAATTCTCTTGGGTGCGATCGCCGGATTTATCGGCATGGGTTGGCTGGGATTGAAAATCAAACCCGCCAGTTTTCCCCCTCATCCCGAAGAACCGACCCAAGACTTTGGCACAGTCGAACTGCCAGAAAATATGCCGCCACAGATGCAGCATTACTGTCACGCTATTTACGGGGAACGGATTCCGAAAATCGAATCCGCCGCGATTTGGGGACGGGCAAAATTCAAACTGTCTGGATTGCAGACATTTCTGCGATTTAAAACCTACTATCGTCAGAATGAATTTTGTCGCTATATGGAATTAACCTGGTTTGGTATTCCGATTTTTAAAGCTGCCGATTCCTATCTCGATAATTCTGGTAAAATGGCAGGAAAAGGATTAGTGAGTTTCACAGAAACCGGAGAAAAAATCGACCAAGGAGCGACATTAAATTTATGGGCAGAAACCTTGGTTTGGTTGCCCGCCATGTTGGTTAACGATTCCAACATTCAGTGGAAAGTGGTAGATGAGAACACCGTGGGAGTGGGAATTCCCTGGCGCGATCGCACCGAAACCCTCTGGGTGAAATTCGACCCGCAAACCCATCTGATTAGCGAACTGTTCGCCATGCGATATCGGGGACAAGAAGAAAGCAAAACCTCCTGGAAAGCCACCGGATCGAACTGGCAGCAATTTGATTCGACGAAGCTACTTTCCCCAAATGTAGTCCGATGGGAAGATGAACCAACTCCTTACTGGATTGGCAATTTAGATGGAGTGGCGTACAATGTGGATATTTCTCCCAAAACCCTTGCCGAAAAAGTAGAGTAATTCTCGATGGCAATTGCTATAATTCCAGGGCGTTTAACTTATCGCCAATGGGAAAAATTGCCCCGATCGCCTTCAGCGATCGCCCTGCTGTAATGCAAGACACTTAATAAATGAACCACTCTATTTACCAAGTGGGCGGTAGTCTTCCGCCCCTATCTCCCACCTACGTCAAGCGCCGTGCAGATATAGAACTCCAGGATGCCTTACAACAGGGAGAATTTTGTTATCTGCTCAATTGCAGACAGATGGGAAAATCATCCCTGATGGTAAAAACGAGAGCGCGTTTGCAAGCAGAGGGCTATTCCTGTGCCACGGTGGATATGACCCAAATTGGCAGCGAAAACATTACGCCCTTGCAATGGTATAAAGGGCTGATGGTAGATTTATGGCGCGGTTTCAATTTGCTGGGCAAAGTCAATTTTAAAACCTGGTGGAAGCAGAGAGAAGATTTGTCTTTCAGTCAAAGGCTTACCTACTTTGTGGAGGAAATTATCTGGCCGAATTTTACCAGTGAAAACTTGATTATTTTTATAGATGAAATTGATAGCCTCCTCAGTTTACCCTTTGCTGTGGATGATTTTTTCGCCTGGATTCGCTACTGTTACAATCAAAGAGCCAGTGACCCGGAATACCAACGATTGAGTTTTGCCCTGTTTGGGGTGGCAACTCCTTCAGATTTAATTCAAGACCGCAGTCGCACCCCATTTAACATCGGCAAAGCCATCGCCTTGCAAGGGTTTAGTGCTGCAGAAGTCCATCCCATCGCCCGAGGATTAAACCCCCTTGGAGAGGGTAAGGCTTTCCTCGATCGCATCCTTTATTGGAGCGACGGACAACCGTTTTTAACCCAAAAAATATGCGATTTACTCTGGCAGAGTGCAGAGGGAATTATCCCCTTTTCGGAAGGTAAAAAGCGAGAAGAAAGTTGGGTGGATTTCGTGGTGCGATCGCGAATAATAGACAACTGGGAATTTCAAGACGAACCGGAACACCTGCGGACGATTCGCGATCGCCTCACCAGCAAGTCAAACACCGGGCGGTTATTGGGAGTTTATCAAAAAATTTTACAAGAACTTCCCGTCGCCGCCAACGGCAGCAAAGACCACATGGAATTATTGCTCAGTGGTTTGCTGGTGCAAAAGGGAGGAAAATTACAAGTTAGGAACCGGATTTATCAGCAGGTTTTTAACCTCATTTGGGTGCGGGAACAATTGGCGCAATTGCGTCCCTACGCGCAACTGTTTGACGAGTGGATTGCCTCGGAAAAAAGCGATTCCTCGCGCCTGTTGCGGGGACAGGCATTGCAAGAGGCCAAAAGTTGGGCAAGGGGCAAGAGTTTAAGCGACTTAGACTATCAGTATTTAGCGGCGAGTGAAGAAAGCGATCGCGCCCGACTGCAAGAACTTTTAGATGCCGAAAAAGCGCGGGCGCTGAAAATTCAGATGGAATCGATGCAACAGCAACTTGCCGAAAGCGAGAAACGTCAGCGACAGGAAGAGCAAATCGGACGGTTGCAACGAAAGTTGTTAGGAATTGGTAGCATTGCCTTAGCGATCGCCATTAGTTTGAGCCTGACCACCTTTTGGCAGTATCGCTACGCCCTCGAAAGCGAAATCCAGGCGATCGCCACCACCTCCGATGCCCTCTTTGCCTCCAATCATCAGTTAGATGCCCTAGTCAAGGCGATCGCCGCCCACCAGCGCCTCCGCCAATTCGGATCCGCCAACCCCCAACTCACCGCCTTAACCCAGCGCCTCTTGCAACAAGCCTCTTATACAACCATCGAAGCCAACATCCTCGCCGGACATGGCGGCGAAGTGTTTCGGATTGCCTTTAGTCCCGACGGCACCTCGATCGCCTCCGCCAGCAACGATCGCACCGCCCGGATCTGGCGCAAAGACGGGAGTTTAGTCGCCACCTTAACCGGTCATACCGCCGGGGTGGTAGGTATCGCCTTCTCCCCCGACGGAAACACTATTGCCACCGGCAGCAACGATGGTACGATTAAACTCTGGCAACCCGACGGCACTTTGTTGCAAACCCTCACCGGACATGGCGATCGGATCTGGGATGTGAGTTTTAGCCCGGACGGTCGCACCTTGGCCTCCGCCAGTTGGGACGGCACGGTGAAACTCTGGCAACTCGACGGTACCCCCATCCACAGCATCAACGCCCATCCCGGGGCGGCGTTGACCGTCGCCTTTTCCCCGGACGGTGAAATTCTCGCCTCCGGTGGTTTAGACCGAACTATAAAACTCTGGAAACCGGACGGCACTGCGATCGCCACCCTGACCGACCATAACTCCCCCATTTACGACCTCACTTTTTCTCCCGACGGTCGCACCTTGGCCTCCGCCAGTTGGGACGAAACCGTGAAACTCTGGAACCGGCAGGGCCAGGTGCAACAGACTCTCGCGGCTCACAATGGTGGCGTGTGGTCCGTGGCCTTTTCTCCCGATGGTCAATTTCTCGCCTCCGGTAGCACCGACCAGCAGATTAAACTCTGGCGAATCGATGGCACGGAATTGGCCAGCTTGGAAAAACATCAAGCCGACGTTTTTGGTGTTGCCTTTTCCCCCGACGGTAAACTCCTGGCTTCTGGGGGGTGGGACAATCACATCCAACTCTGGCGGTTTCGCAACCCATTTTGGTTGACCCTCGATGGCCATAGCAACCAAATTTTAGCGATCGCCTTTAGTCCCGACGGTGAGTTAATCGCCTCCGCCAGTAACGATCGCACCGTGAAACTCTGGCACCCGGATGGCACGCTGATTCGCACTCTCACTAAGCATAAAACTTCGGTTCATGGGGTGGCCTTCAGTCCCGACGGTCGCTTCCTCCTCTCCGCCAGTTTGGACGGCACCGCAAGGCTTTGGCACCCGGATGGCACCTTAGTGAGAACCATTCAATCCACCCCTATCTGGGATGCTACCTTTTCCCCCGACGGTCAACGCCTCCTCACCGCCCATCGTGATAATACCGCCAAAATCTGGCAACTCGACGGCACCTTACTCGCCACCCTCGACAGCCATCGCGGTTGGGTGGTGGGGGTCGCTGTTTCCCCAAACGGTCAAATCCTGGCCACTGCCAGCGAAGACAATACCCTGAAGCTATGGCACTCTGATGGCCGGGAAATCGCCACCCTCGAAGGTCACACAGCCCCGGTCTGGAAAGTGGCGTTTTCCCCCGACGGCAACATCCTGGCTTCTGCTGCTAACGATAACACGGTCAAACTCTGGCGCACCGATGGTACGTTAATCGCTACTCTCACTGGACATCAGAGTAAAGTGAGGCATGTGGCTTTCCACCCGGACGGTCAGATGTTGGCCTCGGCTAGCGATGGTGGTACGGTGAAACTCTGGAGGCTGGACGGCACCGCGATCGCTACCCTCAACGCTCACGGTACTGGCGTTTGGGGCCTCACATTCTCTCCCGATGGCAACACTCTGGCTACGGGAGGAGCGGATAACCGGGTTATGTTGTGGGATTTAGACCGGGTACTTTCTGTGGATTTGTTAGACTATGCCTGCAATTGGGTTCGCGATTATTTGCAAACCAATCCCTATATTAATCAGGAGGATAGAACGTTATGTCCGTAGGTCATCCGAGGGAATTTTATCGCCCCCTCGGGATTGAATTAATCTTTATCGCCTTCTGGAAGCCCGAGCGCCGGGTTCTCCCTGTTACGACGACACTCTAGGTGAATGCGATCGTCCTCGCGCGATCGGGCAAAATATGTCATGGTAAACACAGGCGAATTCACTTATTCCAACTTGAGGCAGTGATGGCAAAAAAGCAGAAATTTCCGTACTTAGTGGGTTCAAAATGGACCGCTCTGCAAGAAACCTGGGGGTGGCGACACTTTCAAGTGGTCAACCGCAAAAACCAAGGCAAATGGGTGTTTGCAGAAGTGGTGGCAGCTTGCGATCGCCAGGTGCGTTTTTGGTTGAATGCCAAACAGCTGAAAGACAAATCCCTGTGGCAAGCCGGCTGGCAATCTTTGCAAGAAATGCAAGACCCACCGCACAGTGGAGATGAAGAGCTGTGAGGGCTTAACCGACTGCGGCGATCGCCTGGTTGGGGAATGGGCAGTGGGGGGCGATCGCGTTTAATGCTACCGTAAGTAAAGAACCTTTTCTGACCCTGAAATTTTTATGAGTACAGCGGTTTGTCTGCAAAACGTTGAAAAAAGTTACAATAAAGTCCCCGTGGTGAAAGGTTTATCCTTTACGATTCAGCCCGGAGAAATGTTTGGCTTGCTCGGCCCAAACGGTGCGGGTAAATCTACCACAATTCGGATGCTGACTACCCTCACCAAACCCACGGGGGGGAAAATTGAAATTGGTGGATATGATGTCCGGCGTCAAGCGATTCAGGTGAAGCAGTGCATTGGCGTTGTTTTGCAACAAGTCAGTGTGGATAACGACCTGACAGTGTGGGAAAATATGGAATTTCACGGGCGGCTGCACCACATTCCCAACTCGGAACGACAACGGCGAATCGAGCGCTGGTTGGAGTATGTAGAATTAAGCGATCGCAAAGAAAGTTTGGTGAAAACTCTCTCTGGCGGGATGAAGCGCCGATTGCAAATCGCCCGCGCTTTATTGCATCAACCGCAAATTTTGTTTTTGGATGAACCGACGGTGGGATTAGACCCGCAAACTCGCCGGAGATTATGGGAAATTATTCGGGATTTAAACCGCCAAGGAATGACGATGTTGTTAACGACTCATTATATGGATGAGGTGGAATATCTATGCGATCGGATTGGCATTATGGATAGCGGCAAACTCATTGAATTGGGAACTCTGGAGGAGTTTCGGAAAAAACATGGGGAGGGGTTAGTGATGAAGCAAATTGGCGATCGATGGGAGTACAAATTTTTCCCCAATATAACAGCCGCTAATGCGTATTTGGAACAACAACCGGATAAAACGGGTTTGATGGTTCGTCCTTCTAATTTAGAAGATATTTTCGTCGAACTCACCGGACGACAGTTAGATTAAATCCCCGGAAGTTTTTAACTCTATTCCCCAGAGATTTAAAATCTTCAGGGGTAAGCGATTTGATGGAAGGAAAAATCATAAATGCCTAATTTAGCCAGTCAGATTGAAGCCATACTGTATTTAAAAGGCAAACCGCTTTCGCTTGCCGAAATCGCCGAATATGCAGGGTGTGACAAAGAAACAGCCTCCGAAGCACTCATCGAGCTGATCGATGATTACGCTCATCGCGACAGCGCTTTAGAAGTGGTGGAAACGGATAATGGGTATAGTCTCCAACTGCGAGAGGTTTTTCAAGAGTTGGTGCATAGTTTGATTCCTGCTGAATTAGGTGTGGGTGCTTTACGAACGCTCGCCGCGATCGCCCTGAAAGGTCCCCTTTCTCAAACTGACTTAGTAGAGTTGCGCGGTTCGGGTGCCTATCAGCACGTTCAAGAACTCGTGCAACAGGGATTTGTCCGCAAAAGAAGACAATCAGATGGGCGATCGTACTGGTTGCAAGT
This sequence comes from Phormidium sp. CCY1219, assembly GCF_035615515.1. Lineage (GTDB taxonomy): Bacteria > Cyanobacteriota > Cyanobacteriia > Cyanobacteriales > Laspinemataceae > CCY1219. The sequence goes on along the minus strand of NZ_JAJENT010000230.1, from coordinate 3,309 downwards.
AACCAGTAAATTTCATCAATACTTTCAGTTAGACAAGCTACCGCAACAACTAGAATTGCCTTTGCAAAAAGAACAAAATTCAGAAAACGATGAACCCGATGAATTTGATGAAACCCCAGAACAATTCCGTGAAGAATCACCCACTGAATAGAGACAGGACTTACACAGATTTTGAGAATCAACCCTACATTTAGGGTTTGATATTAAATAATGGGTAAGTCCAAAGAGGAAAGAACGCTCTGTGCTGTGATTCCTGCTGGTGGAGGGTGAAAAAAAGCCAGTGAAATAGGAGTTTCTAAGCTTGACTCAACGCTTGTAAAAATTCCAACACCACCCCATCACTGTTTTCCATACATTGGGTAACCGGGTAATGATGGATGATGTGGATACCCTGAGTTTGCATAAGGCGATCGGTTTCTGCCTCATCCTCCGCCACCCCCTCCATGACTAGAATCCCTAACTTTCCTTCAGAACAAACCAGAAAATGAAGGGTTTGATTTTTCCGATTCTCCGGAGTCGTCAACCGCGCCGTAGCGTTGGGGAAAAACAAAACTCCCGCGCGATCGAGTGCTTCTGCAATCTTCACCTCTGCCTGCGATCGAAACTGCCAACCATTCCAGGAATGAAAACTGGATTCAGAATTTGAATGGGCGATCGGGTTGACTTCCGGTTCGGCATTTATATCATCTGACTGTAATAATCCAATCTTATCATCCGGCCTTTTCGCTTTGTAGAAATCGCCTTGACAGGAATCAGCTTGGCCTAAATTAGCAAATAGTTTTGCACCACTGAGATTAGCTTCACTTAAGCTGCCTCCGCTAAGATTCACTCCAATGACTTGAGTGCGATACAAATTTATTTGATTCCGACGTAAATATCGCTTCAGAACAGACTGGAGATTACCTTTTTTAACCTTTTCTCCGAATGCTTCTGTCAGTAACTTCCAGAGTTTAGCACCTGTTGCCTTGATATATTCCGAATTATATCCAGAGACTTGAGCAATTTCCTGATAAGACTGGTTTCCTTCCCAACACTGACGAAAGATCAACTCTTGAACGTCATTGAGGCGATCGTCCTCCAGGACAGTTTCCACAAGCGCCAGTGCTTCGTCAACCTTCATCTCTCAAGTCCTCCTGAACGTTGTTATGGTAATGTGACCAGGGGTTAGCAGCAGGTAGGACAACTTAGCTGGAGCCACCGCCACCTGTTCGCAGCAGGAGTCACTCCGCCATCCGCCCCTCGAATTTGCGATCATCTTACCACAAAAAGCAAAAAAACGCTACTTTTTATCACTTTTCGTCACTTTTTATCACTGGACAAGCTAAAACCGGGTTGTTATAGTGGGTACAAGCTAGAGGGATTTGAGGATACTCCTAATGAAAGTCAATCGTTCTAAACTCTGCGCGATTGCTTTACTGACTACTACCTTGAATGTAGTTCCAAATTTAGCTGTAGCTCAAGTCGCTGATAGGTCACAATTAAACGGCCAAAATATTAACATAGACCTAAACTATGTTGGCGATTTTTGTATTCTTTTAAGACCTATCCAAAATCATGCAGATGTAAGACTTGATTGGGGACCATAATTGAAAGGAACTATTCTAAGTTCCGATAAAATTTAAAGTATTTGAAGTTTTGTGACATATAGCAGTCCTAAATGATTTGTAACAAAACTAGCGAGCAAGATGCTCGCACTCCCAGCCTTTCAGACCCGGATCCATGACACCACTGATTTAGGATTGCTATAGCTGTTACATCTCAATAAAATTTAGCAGCATAGGTAAGATGCAGTTAGCAATTTACTGAATATTCTGTTTTAGCCGAAGGAGGTTAATGATAAGATGAAGCTCAACTCAGGTTTGTTTTATAGAGGCGCTTTGGTGGCCAATTTGCTTATAGCATTTACGATTGCTTCCTCTAGCAATGTTCACGCCGAAGGCCCAAGGGGGAAAGGAGTAAAAAATTATAGGTCTAATTGCAGTTTTTATGGACAGAACCAAGCTCAGGCTGAATCAATTGGCTGTTCGATTGAGCAGGGAGCAAGCCGAATTGTAATCAGATGGGATATGGATTTACGACTACTCTGAATTCTCAAAGATTGGATGGGTATAGTAATTGGCTATCCATGCCTTCTGAATCCAGAGCGCAAGTACGATTTTATTCAGGTACTGGAGAAGTAGCTCACGTCGAAATATACGAAGGTCCCGGTCAAGGAATCATTGTTGTGGATCCTAGGGTTGTAGAGCGTTGAATCTCCACAAAAATGTCGTTGCTCGATCTGTAGGCGTAATCCCGACAATTTGAGCGTTTTCTAATCGAAAATGCTCTGACCAGACTTGGGCGCGTGGGTTGAATAACGGAACAATTTCCCCCCTAACCGGCACAAAGGCTGCTAAGTCAGAACCTTTGTGTCGGTTGCAGGGTAAACAAGATAAAGCTAGATTCTCGGCGATCGTTTGCCCTCCATGTTTGACCGCAATAAGGTCAACTTCCTGGCGGTAAATTGAAAAGTCTTGGTGAATGAGATAGTATTCGCATTTCCCTTCAGCCCGATCGCTCGTAAGCTGACGCAAAGCCGTCGGTATGGAAGAAAAACTCATTTTATTGATTCTGCATAAGCTTTTGCCTTCAGCAACGTCATTAAGCGATCGAGTTGCTCGGATAAATCTCGTTCTTCTGTTGGGGAGCCTTCAACACTCCTCCCCCCTCGCCTCTAACACTACAGAATCAGGGGAAGCAATTTCTGAGAGGGAATCTTCCCTAATGGAAGGCAATACACCGACAGTCTATCCAAAACGGCGATCGGCAACAAACGTATTATGATTTTGATTAAAGTTTTTCCTGAAAAATAGCCTTCATCTCTTCATCGGTAATATCGTAGGCGTATTTAGCAGTATTTTCACTCCTGCGGCTCATCAGAATTTTAAGTGCTGCGTGACAAGCAGACTCATCATTCCGATGAGCTGTAATATAAGCTTTTAATTCGCTATGGGTCAGATTTTGGAAACTTTCGCTCATTCAACAAACTCCCACATTCCCTCGTTATTAATTACCCTGGTGCAACAGTGGGAAATTTTTAACCTCATACCAAATCAGTTTTTGCGGTTTTTCTATTAGCTCGCGCAGGCGGGCTTCGTCCGTATAGCCCCACCCTTCAGGGTGCGGGTTTTGGCGATTAAAACCTATTAAAACAACAAAACCCCAACGCTTTCATGTTGGGGTTCTGTCTAATATTAACCGGGCACCGAGCTATTTTCCCAGGAAGTCACCCTCCAAGTATCGTCGCCGCAGTCGCGTTTCACAGCCGAG
>NZ_JAJENT010000229.1:0-2250 GCF_035615515.1 Phormidium sp. CCY1219 | reverse complement strand
ACTTCCGGGGAGTAAAGGATGTACCAGTCTACCGTTTATTTCTTGTAGGGCACCGAGTTTCGGGTCGGCGATCGCGATACTGGCGGTGACATTTACATCCCCTGGATCCGGGGAATTTTTATCGGGAAATTGTAGATTGTTTCCACCATCAGTCAACTCGATATTGGTATTCCGCTTGCTATTTGCAGCATTTCCTACCGTATTGTTCGCAAAAACAGAATTCGCAACGGTAATGTTTTGCTGTTGTCCGGCAAACAGTGCGCCGGCGGAACCGCCCGCAGAATTTTCGGTGACGGTTAGGTTGACCAAAGTGCTGGGAGATTGTATAAATATTCCCCCACCTAAACCCCGAGTCGGATCGTCTGGATCTTCTGCTTTATTACCTGAAAACGTACTGTTGCTAATGGTGGTGGGAGAAACTTTATCCACCCACAAGCCTCCTCCCTGCTTGTGAGCGACATTATCGACGAAACTGGTTCCCGAGAGGGTAAACTCACTATTATCGTGGCGCAATCCTCCTCCACTTCCGCCCCCGGCAGGTGTTTCTAATGCCTCATTCCGGATAAACAAACTATCTTCAACAACTACTTTGTCATCAGGATAAGAATAAAGATTGGCACCGCCACCATCTAATGCCCGATTGCCTTCAAAGCGACTGTTGCGAACTAAAATTGTTCCGGAATCCGGCTTACTCAGATCTGTAGCTCCATCGGTTAAAATCGCTCCACCCAAACCATAAAATTGGGTTTTAGAACTGGGGGTAATCGCTTCGTTATTAATAAAGGTGGAATCTTCTACCGTTAACACGGTAAATAGACTGTTAATTGCTCCACCGTTTACCCCTTTGTTGTTGGTGAATTCACTACCGCGAACGGTTAAGTTGCTTTCACTTTTAATGGATATCGCACCCCCACCTCGTTCTTGCTGACCTGCCGTCCCAATATTGCCATCAAAGGTGGAATTTATCACTGTGGTGGTACTTTGAAATCCCCCAAAAATCCCACCGCCACCATAGGTCGCATCGTTATTTCTGAAGGTGGTATTTTCTACCGTTAAGGTAGTTCCATTCCCCGTTCTAATTCCCGCCCCGGCACCTTCTTCATCTCCGGCGGTGGTTTTACCATTCGCAAGGGTTAGATTCCTGACCGTCAAACTGGTAGGATTGAAGCTGGCATCTCTGGTAAAGTCGATAATGCGCGAAGCATTATTCCCACTAATCGTTAATCCAGCCGCATTGGCACCATCAATGGTTAAGTCTTTGTCAACCAGCAGTTGACCGCTGGTGAGGGTAATGGTTTGATTGGCTAAACTACTGTCAAATGCAATAGTATCTCCGGGTTGTGCGGTTGAAATCGCATTCCGCAACGAACCGGCACCACTATCATTCGCATTCGTTACTGTGAGGGTGGCAAATACGCCGGCGTATTTTTCCATCACTTCCGAGTTCAAGGCTAACGGAGTTTTAATTTCTCCGGTGGTAAAGTTTAACTTCCAGTTTCCACCTTTCTCCGCACTGCCAATTAAATTCTCTGAGGCAGCAATTTTCGCCTGAGTTAGTGTAGCGAGTTTCTCGATAAACTCTGTTCCTAATTCTGCGGCAACTTGGCAACCATAGAGTAAAATTTCTGCCGTTTGACTGAGTGCAGTTCGCCACTGCTGCACAATCGCTTTGTAGTGGGGTAAAGTCTCTAAATTTAGAGAGCTATTTCCTAATTGCAGACAACCGGAACTGCCATGAGAAATAATGTGAATAGCGTCGAGTTTTCCAAACTGCTTTGCATAGGTAGAAAGCTGGGTGGAAATTTGTTCGATGCCATCGCGATCGCCGTCAATGACCGCCACCTCTATGTCTTCTTTTACTCCAGCCACCAGAGTTTCATAGTCTTGAAGCTGCGAATCAATAAAAACCAGCGATCGCGTTACATTATTTTGTCCATTACTAATCGGTGCGAAATATTGAATTATACTTTTCATTCTCAAAACTCCAAGTAAGTTGTCGGTAGATTCACCCTTGGAGCAATAAACACTTTGTTCTTTTGTGTTTTACATAACCATAAATGTGGATTCAGTAATTAACTCAAAATTAATTCCAGTAAGGGTAGCTAAATTTTTACCATCTTTATTGATGACCGCACTATTATTATTTCCCGTAATGGTTAATTCGTTGAAGTCTATTCCCTCCGCCAACCCCAACCAATCTTCCCCTAGGGTAAAGTCAGAAACCACATCACTGCCATCCCCTTCGCGGAA
>NZ_JAJENT010000228.1:0-22409 GCF_035615515.1 Phormidium sp. CCY1219 | reverse complement strand
ACTGAACTCTTAAAGGCATTATCAAAGTGCCTCTACCAACTCCTTTAAGAGAAAATCCTAAAGTTGTCGCTACTTTTGTAAATCGTTACTTGCTTGGGGGTGCGATCGCTTCGGAGTGGCGAACCAAACTCAGGAGCGATCGCACGATTGAGCAATTAGCCTTTCAGTTTTTCAGCTTTGGCGATCGCTTCATCTATATCGCCCACCAAATAGAAAGCTTGTTCGGGCAGGTCGTCAAGTTTGCCAGACAGAATCATCTGGAAGCCTTTAATCGTATCTTCCAGCTTCACGTACTTACCAGGCGCACCGGTAAACACTTCTGCCACGAAGAACGGCTGAGACAAGAACCGCTCGATCTTCCGGGCGCGCGCCACAGTCAGGCGATCGTCTTCGGACAATTCATCCAAGCCCAAAATCGCAATGATGTCTTGCAGTTCCTTATAGCGCTGCAAGGTGGCTTGCACTTCCCGCGCGGTGTTGTAGTGTTCCTCACCCACCACGTTGGGCTGCAGCATCGTGGAGGTGGAACCCAGGGGATCCACTGCCGGATAAATCCCTTTGGATGCTAACGCCCGGGACAACACCGTGGTGGCGTCCAGGTGAGCGAAGGTGGTGGCCGGTGCCGGGTCGGTCAAGTCGTCTGCGGGTACGTACACCGCTTGAATCGAGGTAATCGACCCTTCGGTGGTGGAGGTGATCCGCTCTTGCAGTTCGCCCATTTCCGTAGCCAAGGTGGGCTGATATCCCACAGCAGAAGGCATCCGACCCAGCAGGGCGGATACTTCAGACCCCGCCTGCACGAAGCGGAAGATGTTGTCGATAAACAACAGCACGTCTTGCTTGTTCACGTCGCGGAAGTATTCCGCCATCGTCAGCGCCGACAACCCAACGCGCATCCGCGCACCCGGGGGTTCGTTCATCTGACCGTACACCAGGGCCACTTTCGATTCGCTGAGGTTTTCGGCGTTAATGACCTTGGATTCGATAAATTCGTTGTAAAGGTCATTCCCTTCGCGGGTGCGTTCGCCCACACCACCAAACACGGATACCCCACCGTGTGCTTTGGCAATGTTGTTGATCAGCTCTTGGATGATGACGGTTTTACCCACACCAGCACCACCGAACAATCCGACTTTTCCGCCCCGTCGATAGGGAGCTAGCAAGTCGATGACTTTGATGCCGGTTTCTTGAATCGAGGGCTTGGTTTCTAATTCGGTTAAGGTCGGGGCTGCCCGGTGGATGGCCGATCTTTGTTCGGCGTTGACTGGCCCAAGGTTGTCTACGGGTTCGCCAATCACGTTAAAAATTCGGCCTAGGGTCATTTGGCCCACGGGGACGCTGATCGGCTGCCCCTGGTCTACCACTTCCATACCGCGCACTAATCCGTCGGTCCCGCTCATGGCAACGGCGCGCACTTGGTTGTCCCCAAGTAGCTGCTGCACTTCACAGGTGACGGAAATTTCTTGTCCGGCTTCGTTTTGCCCTTTAATGGTCAAAGCGTTGTAGATCTGCGGCATTTGGCCTGCCGGAAATTTAGCGTCTACAACCGGTCCAATAATTTGGGTAATGTATCCTACGTTTGTTTTTTCTGCGGTGGCTACCATGCTTGCGTCTTTCTTGATAATTCAGCTATATCGGATCCGCTCTGACAATCTGACTTCGCAGTGACGTACTCCTCACACCGATGCAAGCATACGGTGCGGGCTTCTCCCACCGGAAGTGTTTTACCACTGGCTACCGGGTTCGAGTTATTATAGTGAGGAGACGCCCACCCCCACTTTAAAAATCTGCTTCTCCATTCAGGAGGCTTGCTTTTTTTAGGGCCTTCTATTTCAACGTTGGAAACTGCGGACTTGCGGCAGATGCCTACCGGTCAGCTCCGGTTGTCGGTAGAAGCCCTACCGTATCGGGGGAAAGTCAACCCTGCGAAAGCGAAAGCAATTTTAACACTACTCGCTCGGTTTTTATCCCGACGCTGACCTCCGGTACAGCGACTGGCTGACCTCCGAGCCAGCTAAAATTGCCACCCTTTAGGGTATCATCAATCGGGATCGCCGTACAATTCTCAATCGCATCGAGCGCGATCGCTCGTTTTTTTCTCGGGGCCATCTGCCTGTTGCTATTGGCCGATCGCCCTCCCTGTTTTCTGCAAGTTGCTGATTAATTATTCACAATCTGTAATATTTAGCCAAGCTGGCAGCTTGGATCCGCCAGCTTTGATAGAAAATGGGGGAGTTGGATGGGGCGATCGCCTAGGGGTTGGAGGATGAGGGGGAGAGACTCTGGGGGGTGGCGATCGCGGTTTTAGAGAGAAATGGCGACTTCTGGAGTAGCTTTGTGGGGCAAAATGCTCGGGTGAGGAGGGATGACGCGATGGGGAAGGAGAGAACCACTGGTAAAAGGTGCAGCCACCACAGGCGATCGTCGCCAAATCAGCCTCGAAGAACACTGTTTGAAACCTGCAAAAGGAGTTGGATGTCAATCTGGGGATGACTCGTGCAGGCGATCGCTGGTGCAGTTCGCTCTGTCTGGTTAAAGGGTCAATTCAATACCAGCCCCAACCAACCCGATTGCGTCACAGTTGGGGTTTGAACTTTTTGAGCAACGTCATACCCGTCACCATCGCTAAGCCAAACAAAACTCCCGGTTCCGGAACTCGCTCCGCATTTGGGGGAAGCTGGGTTCCGAGAGATCCGCCTTTGAGAAACACAGCCGAATCCAGGTAGCCATCGCCCACATCTTTGATATTTATGGTCAGGGTATTGGTCGCATTTTGGTTGACCAGCCCCTCAAAAGTCAGCGGTTTTGTGTACCCATCGAGTTTTGTCATTGTAGTGCTTCCCGTGGGGTTAGAAATGAAATCGGGGTGATAGGAACCTTCTGGATCGGGCACGAGATGGTTAATTGTGACGGATTGTCCATCAGTGAGGGTGGCGAGATTTTCTCCATTCAAGAGCAGTTCAAATGAATCGTTAAATGTGGAACCACCAAACTCGACAAACTCTTCCGAGCCAAACACATATTCAAAGAAGAGTTTGTCTACTGAGGTATCCGCATCAAAACTAATTGATAGAGAAATGGCGTCATCTTCTGCGCCTTCTGTACCGAAATCGGTGCTGAGATCGTTGGGGACAGTGGAAAAATCGGCGATAATTCCACCATCTTCGGCGTTTTGACCCGCTAGAACGATCGCATTTCCCGTACTGAGGACGATACCGGAACCCAAGTCGAAGGGGTCATCGTTAAACAAGCCAAATGCATTGGCGTCACCGGTGGTTGAGATAGAAAAATTACTCAGTCCCGTGGTATCTCCGAGCAGAGCGTCGAGCAAATCTTGGGTGCTATTATTTTGGGTGATGGTAAACGCCATTGCCGGCGCGCTGACCAAAGAAAGGGCAACACTGGTGGCGATCGCTGTGGTGGTAGCGTAGGAAATTCCGTTCATAGATACTCCTGAAAAACATCCTGCGACAATCGAATCATCGACTTTAACTCGAGTGTAACCGCATTTTTGGCAATTACCGGAAATTTTAATAATTCAGCAACAAATGCCTCGGCCCTGGGAGGAACGAAAATTCGGAAATGCAATCCGGTTGCTAGTTCCTAGGGAAGCCATCTACGGCAAGAATCAAACTTTAGTGTAGCCGTATTTTTGGCGATTTCCAGAAATTTTAATACTTCAGCAAGAAATGTGCCGCCTGTGGGATGAGCGAGGATTTGAAACTCTGGCGGAAGAATCTCTCGGGAGACAAGAGAGCTGAGGCGTTCAGGTGTACCATCGGCAATGCTGTGGCGGAGGCGTCGCCTTGGTTTCTACCGCTCTCAACACCTTGCATTCCGCAGTTGGGAGAGTTCTAGAAATAGAAATACCGACCCACCACTCCATTTTAATCGCGTATTCTACTGCTACCGCGATGATGAGGAAAATGAGGAGGGTCTGCGATGCTAGGGGATTGGGACGAGAACGCTGGATCGGATTGATGCCAATTTGACCAGCACGGCTCCAGAGTAGGTTCCTCAACCCCCAAGCCAATCAGTAGCCAGCTCGAGAGCAAAAGTGGAAGCATCAGATGCAGGGGTTGTATTTCACAAAAAATTGGGAGACTTGCTGACACACCCTTGCGCTACTCTTCAATCAGGGGGAAACACTTACTGGGTTATACCCCACATTTATTGTATCTCAAACCATCACCTTTCTGAAGCCCAAAAATTATCCCTCGGCTGATGTAGGTTTCAAACAACTGAGCGATTGCTCGCCAAGCACAGATGAGCCAAGAGCGATCGCCCACACCCATCCTCATTGGACGAATAACCAAGGACAATTCACAGCAACCGGTGCGCGACTCGGCAAAGGAACTTGCAGCGGCGGGGATAAAATAAAATGTTTGAGCAGAAAATTCCAACATATTTTCGGAACTTTTGGGCGCAAAATTATCCGTTGGATTCAAGGGTAACACAAGTTCAAAACAACCGAATTGTGCGCGGTAAACTTGGTTATTTTTTTCCATCAATGTTAGAATTAGAAAAGAAAAATAATGCTACAGCGTTCGCTCCAACTATCAGGAGAAAACGGATAAAGTTTTGTGAATTTTTTGGCGAAAAAAGAGAGAAAATGAGTGAAGCGATCGCCTCTTGACCCTGTAGGAGGCGCAATCATTGACCCCCTTAGAGATCGCCGCGTGGGTGCCTGCATCAAGTGCTAAATCCGATGGAGGTCGAAGCGAGGTTTGTCGGCCAGCACAATAAATTACCAATAAAATGCAATTTTTATCGGCACTAAACCCTTTTCAATTCCAAGACTTATCCAGTTTAAATCAATGCAGCAATTCAGATAAACGAGAATATTTCCCCCATAGACATGACAAATTCACTGGTCTCGGAGAGAGGCCAGCATTGAGGAGTGAGGGTTACCAGAAGGGAGCTATAAGAGCAAAGGGGGCATAAGCACGAGAGGTCGAACGGTGCTGAGGGTCACGAACTAGAAGACGCGGGATTTTCTTCTTTGATGCGTCGGATAGGCAGGTTAGCAATTAACGCAGTAGCGCGTTGGTTGTTTTCCAGGGAAATTTCCAATCCTTCGATATCGAGTTCGACATAGCGAGAGACCACTTGGAGGATTTCTTGGCGCATCGCTTCCACGGTTTCTGGGTTGAGGTCACTGCGATCGTGAGCCAGCACCAGTTTCAGGCGACGTTTGACTTCCTCACGACTGTTGTCGTCGCTGCTTTTCGGGAAAAGTCTTTCGATGAGTTCGCTAATCATGGTGCTTGGGGGGTGGTAGAGCCTTAAACGATCTTAGCCGATAATTTTTTGCGTAGCCACGTAAAGAAGTTTTCTTGAGGAACGCGCAGATCGAGAAAATCAACTTTTTCTCCTTCCAAGCGGCGAGCGATATTATCAAAAGCGACCCCCGCCATCGAGAGATTATCCGATAATACCAACGGTTCCCCGCGATTGGTAGAAACAATCACGCGCTCGTCATCGGGAATAATGCCCAGCAGGTTAATGGCCAGAATTTCTTGCACGTCCTCGACCGACATCATATCATTCGATTCCACCATTGCCGGTTTGAGGCGGTTAACCACCAGGTTAATTTTCTTGACATCGTGAGCCTCTAACAAGCCCACCACCCGGTCTGCATCGCGGACGGCGGCGATTTCGGGGGTGGTGACGATAATCGCTTCCTCAGCGGCAGCAATGGCATTTTGAAAGCCCATTTCAATGCCGGCGGGACAGTCTACGAGAATAAAATCAAATTTATCGACTAATTCGCTAACGATCTGCTTCATCTGTGCGGGCGTTACCGCATCTTTCATGCGATTTTGTGCCGCAGGCAGCAGGGCAAGTTGGGGCTGTCGTTTATCTTTAACTAACGCTTGTTCGAGGCGACAGTGACCCGCAATGACTTCCACTGCCGTGTAGACGATCCGGTTTTCCAATCCCAGAAGTAAGTCTAGATTTCGCAGACCGAAATCGGCATCCACGACAGCAACAGTATGACCCCGTTTTGCCAAAGCCATTCCAATATTGGCTGTAGTGGTGGTTTTACCCACCCCTCCTTTACCCGACGTGATGACAATAATGCGACTCATGTAACAGGATGACTCACTTTTCTAACTGCTGGCGGACCGATTCGCGGTTCTCGTGCCTTGGTTTGAAGGTTTCAATTCCCCACAGGGATGAGGGGAAATTGACCTTTTAGCGGTTGAGTTTTGTTTAGGGTTCAACGGTGGTGCCGTGGCACGAGAATGGCTGGATCGAGTTTAGCGCATTTACTTTAGCATGATGAGGGTAAGCCATGCGAATCATTAACCACAACTTAGCTAAATTGCGAGAGGGCTTGGGTCTTGGAAAAATCGCTGGCGCGGGAAATGCGGATCCCTTCGGGGGAAACGTAAGCCACTTCGGGATAAAACTCGGGTGGGGCTTCTGGTGCTCTGGCCACGAAGTCGGCAATCCGAATTTGGGTCGGTTCCATCTGCAATGCCATGATGATACAGCGAGCGTTGCCGCTGACACCGGCTTGAGCAATGCCTCTTAAACGCCCCCAGACGAGGATATCGCCGTCGGCAATAATGGTTCCCCCCGGGTTGACATCGCCGATGACGATCACGTTACCGGCGTGGCGAATTTCGACCCCCGATCGCAACGTGGTTTCCAGATAGAGCGGATCGGCGAGGGATTTGGCGGTGGGGGCATGGGCGGCGGGATTGAAGGCGTCGAGGGTGGCCCGTTGTTCCACGGAGTAGCCTGCAGTTACAGCAGCAACGGCGGTTTGTCGGCGACTGGTGTAGATGCGGCGCATCTCGAGTTTGACCTCTTTGAGCGCTTCGGCGATCGCCTGCAATTGTCGCACGTCCAACAACCGATCTTGCGCCAGCAGGTTAACCGCCGAGTGGGGTTGCCAAAAGCGATCGCCGGCATTGAGCCGATGCTTTAGCTGTTGCCAAATCTCTTTCCACTCCGTTGCAGATTGTTTATTCTCTTCCTTCTGAGTGTGGTTTTCCGGTGGCAACACCAGCAGCAGTTGTCCCCTATTATCGGTTTTAAACCGGACTTGCCAGGTGGGTGTCGCTTCCGCTTGCTTCACCACATCAGTTTCTTCTGTGGCAGTTTCGGCAGCCTCTTCGCGGTTTTCGGAAACAGTGGAATCGTCTTCGCGGTTTTCGGATTCGCGGTTTTCGGAAACAGTGGAATCGGTGGAAGACACTGAGGTATCGGAAGTCATGGCGCTAAATGTCCTATTGTAATCCCAGATAAGGATTTTACTTCATTGTTCTCCCCCTAGGATATTAGCATCTGAAAATTCCACTTATAGCATTTTTGGGGAGGGATCTTGGGCGGTGGTTCCTGCTTCGCCCCCTCTCTGGCGGGGGCGATCGCCTCCACTCCCCCATTTTCCCTGCCATCTTTCTCCCTTTCCCCCGAAAAACTTTCCCGGCTGTGTCATTCCCTTATCCCATCTCGGCCCACTTCATTAACTTGCCCAACGCCGAAATATCCACCCAAATATCTTCGTAAAGCGGATGAGTGTAGTAGCGTCGCCTTTCCTCAGAGCGCGAGTAATACGCCTCCAAATCGCCTCCCAATAAATAATAATACTCTAACCCAACTACATTGGCGAGCAACCAATAATTAATCGAAATCCCAGTGGGCGAAAATATTTCTATAATTTTCGTACCCGCTTGGCAATACACTGCATTCGTCAGTCCCGCCCCATGGGGCGCAACAATCGCATCCGCCACAGCAAACAAGCCAATTTGTTCCGCAAACGAAAGCGATTCGAGGGAGATTTTGACAAATCCATACTGACTTAAAAACTGCACCACTTCTTCTTCATTCACCACCTGTCGATAGCTGGCCGTTTGGCGAGTGATATAGAGTCGGCGCGGTTGGTCTAATTTGGGCGTGGCTTTTTGCGGGAGAAAGGTTTCTCGGAGAAATTCGCTACTCCACTTGGCAATTAAACCCACTTGACCGGGCAAGGAAGGTACCAGCAATTTCTTGGCTTTTATGTGAGGTAGTTTGGTGCTTTCTATAATCTTTTCTGGGGGAATACCGAGCAACTGCAAACTGTCTTGCTGGAAGGGCAAATCGCAACTGTTGACGGCAAAAAAGTCGATGGCAGCGAAGTCGATATTGCTCTGACGCAGTAATTCAATGCGCGGGAGCAAATCTGCTTGCCAATGATAATAGGTTCGACCGCCGCGCACGGTTAAAAAGGCAACAGTTCCATCGATTTGTGTGGGCGGGGGTAACTTGGGAGAAACGGCGATCGCTTCTGCACTCCCTTGAGAAACTTCGTCCAAACAGCCACCATCCGCTGTAAAAATAGCCGTGTTGTGGGCATCTCCCCAAGCGCGTCCGTTGTTAAGAATTGCTACAAAGGTTTCTGGGTTGAGATATGCTTCCCACTTAAAATACCGATGAATAGAGTTCTCGAAGGTTTTTGGCGCAGAAAGATAATAATAAAATTTAGGCTGAATCGGGACAACTTCGATCGCCGGAGAAGGATGGGTGTAAGAGGTAAGTTTCAGGGGGAGTAACGGCCCGGAATAAAATGCGTTAATCTCCTCAAAGGGAAGAATGTGGAGGGCGCAAGCTAGGGCGGATTCTGTGCTGCCTTTTTGGAAAAAAAGGTAGCATAATTGGAGGTAAGCGTCCTCGAATTGCGGTTGAATGAATAGGGTTTCGATGTAGGCAGCGATCGCCCCATCCAATTGTTTTTGTTGCATCAGGGCATTGCCCAAACTAAAATAGGCTAGGGCGAAGTGCGGATTGAGGGCGATCGCTTGCCGATAGCATGTCACCGCCGCATAAATGTTTCCCTGCTTTCGCCGGATAACGCCCAAATTAAGATACACTTCAGGATAATTGGGATTAATTTGCAAGGCAGTTTGGTAGCACTGAATCGCCCCATCAAACTGCTCTCGTTGTGCCAGGGCATTGCCGAGGGTAAAGTAGGCAGTGGCGGGAATTAATTCCGGTTGCAGGTTGCGGGCTTTATCGTAACAGCGAAGTGCGGGGAAAATTTTATCTAAACTGTGGAAAATTTGGCCTAAAGTGTGGTAATATATTGGACAATGGGGTTGCAGTTTGATGGCTTGCTGGCACAGGGCGATCGCGGTGGTCAATTCTGCGCGATCGCAATTCAGTTTTGCCTGTCGATGCAGATGTGCTGCCTTCTCGGATTGCTCAGCAGCGCGACTATCGAGCGGGTGATTCATAATGGTTAGAAAGCACAGAGAAAGAAGCGGCGATTTTGAATGAATTATCCGCCATAATTAATCAGTGAGTGAGTCTACCGCATGTTCGGGGAAGGAAAATGCGGTAGACTCGGAATAAAAAAGCGTTAACTTTGGTGGCTGAGGCGGTGATAAACGGTAACTAAACCATTCACATCGCCCACATTGCCGGGAAAGAGAACCACGGGTAAATTGGGAAATTGAGGATGTTCGGCGGGAGTGCGGACGATGGAGCAACCGGCTAACACTTGACCGAGTAAGCGGGCGGTGGTCAAGGCCAAACCGGTACTCAAAACATCATTAGAAGTAATGCCGCCTTTGCTAATTAAAAAGCCAATATCTTTTGGCAAACCGCGCACCACATCCATTAATAAAGAAGACACGGCTGCCCCAAATGCTAAGCGAGTTTGGACGTCATTAAAAACCAGTTCTTCGCGACTGGTGTAAATGACCGGGGTTTTACCGTCATTGTGGGCTTGATGGACGTTTTTGAGAATTTTGTCGAGCAATGCTTGACGCTGAGTCGCAGACTCTTCGAGTAAATGAGAGACATCGATTTCGATACCGATGACGGAGGTATCCACCAGGAGACGTTCTAACTGTTGGGTGGTTTTTTTCACGTGGGAACCGACGAGAATCGCCCCGGGTTTGCCTTCGCGGACGAATTGCCCCATATCTTCGGCGGGGACGGGTTGAGGGCCGAGTTTGGCGAGGGAGGTGAGCAAACTGGCGGCGCTGCGGAAGAGGAAGCGTTTGCCCTTGCTGGCGGCGGAGAGGACATCGCTGGCGAAGCGATCGAGGTCTGCTTGGGTTTCGGCATCGACGACGCAGCATCGGTTGTCCGAGAGTTGCATCAAGCGTTCTTCGGTGGAGATGGGGTTCATTGCTTCGCCTGCGGGACGCATATCGGCGATGCCAAATCGTTCCACGTCGGCGGCTTTTATTCGACCTTGGGTTTTTTCTTCCACATAGGCGGGAAGGTAGCTATGCTGATATCCGAAGACGGAATCTTTGGCGAATTCGGTTTCGTGGACCGGGGTTTCGACGCCATCGACGATCAGATAATGGGTGCTATTTTTGGTGATGCGTCCTCCTTCAAAGAAGGCTGGGGTGAGAAAATGGGCGTCAAAGGAGCCGAGTTCTTGGGCGATCGCGTCGGTTTCGATGGGATAATGGCCGCGCAGGGTGGAGTCGGAACGACTG
Organism: Phormidium sp. CCY1219; assembly: GCF_035615515.1. Classification (GTDB taxonomy): domain Bacteria; phylum Cyanobacteriota; class Cyanobacteriia; order Cyanobacteriales; family Laspinemataceae; genus CCY1219. The sequence continues at coordinate 11,961 of NZ_JAJENT010000228.1, read as the reverse complement.
ACGATGAGGAAATCTTCGATGTTTTCCGCGTCTAGGGATTGTTTGAGGTTGTGGCAAACTTCCCGGGTGATGGCGTCTGCTTGTTCTGGGGTCAGCGCCCGGGTGTTGGTCAGGATGAAGAAGATGGCAGAGCGATCGCGCAACCCCTCGCGCAAGGTCTCTACATCCCAGCGGGTCAGCAGCAGGCAACTGTGAACCGTTTGGGACCCGGTGGGGTCATCATCGAGAACGATTATTTTCGGTTGAGTAGTCATATTTTATCGGAATGCTGAGGTTGCTATTTTCTCATCTTGCCAGAAATGCTCACCCAGATAAAACCGGTTCGCGGGGGATTGAGAAAACCGGGGGGCGATCGCGGCGGATTTTTTGTTAGTAATGGGGGCGGCGGTTCTGCATTTTTCGCAGTTCTCCTTGGGTGTTTAATGCGATTTGCAAGGCTTCATTGAGCAAGCGTCCGCGTTCGCTGGCTTTGTCGCTAACTTGCAAGGCTTCTAAGGCGTTTAAGTTGTTGGCAAATAGTTCGGGATTGCGTTGGATGAAGTTTTTGTTTTCCCGCAGGATTCTTTCGGTTCTTAAGGCGCGCAGTAAATCTTGGCGGGTGAGTTCTAAGGCGTCAATGATTTCTTCGCGATTGGTGAGTTGGACTCCGGGGTTGCCCACTTCTTCGAGTTGGTCGTTGAGGTCGATGGCTTTGATCAGGTCGTTATAGTTTTCTACGTCATCGAGGAGTCCGAGGAGGGAGTCGCTTTTATTGGTGTTGTTTTTTAGCCACAGCAAGCGGGTTAAAATGGCGCTCAAACAGGTGGCGATCGCCATAGCGGTCAGCACCACCCACGGCGGACGATTGGGAAAGGCGAGGTCGATGGGCAATCCCTTAACTTGCCATGCAATTAAGTCGCCGACGATTAAGGAGGCGACAAATAAAATGATGGTTAAACAACAAACCACGAGAGTTTCTTTATATAAAAAATTCGACCTTTTTTCCCCTGCTTCTAGGGTGGAAGGTCGGATTAAATCGTCTACGGACACGCCACTGAGGCGTCGGAGTTCGCCTTTGGTGATTTCTAATCCCTGTAAATCGCGTCGCACAGATCGATGCTCCTATGAGGTAATTTCTCTGTCATGCAGCCGAGGGACTTTCGCGCAGGATGCTGCGTCCCTGGTGGATATTTTAACAAAATTTGTCGGTTGGTTCTGGGGTTTGGGATATTTTTCCCATTTCTTGGTTGGCGCTGAGGGCTATCTGGAGGGCTTCGTTGAGCAGTCGCCCGTGTTCGGTGGCGCGATCGCTCACTTGTAATGCGGTTAATGCAGTTAAGTTATTGGCAAATATTTCCGGGTTTCTGGCAATGAATTTTCGATTTTTTCTCAGGATTTTCTCGGTTTTTAAGGCGCGAATTAAGTCTTCGCGGGTGAGTTGCAGGGCTTCGATAACTTGTTCCCGATTTTGTATATGCACGTCCGGGTTGCCGGCTTCTTCTAGGCGATCGTTGATGTCGATTGCTTTGATGGTTCCGTTGAATCGCTCTACGTCGCGAATCAATCCGGGAAGGGATTGGGTAACGTACTTTTTCACCCAGAAAAATTGAATGAGTTTACTGGCGATGATTCCCAGGAAAAGTTCGAGTAAAAGGAACAGAAAGCTGGCGGGAAAGTTGAGCTGCAGTCGGTTCATCAGCGTCCCATAGCTCAAGCCGATGATAAAGGTAAAAAAATGGGGTAAATGTCGGATGAAAAATGGGGATTCGCTGCCCGAATCTAGGGCAATTAGGGTGGGGAAAGAAAAGTGGATAACTGCTTCTATATCGACGCCACTCAATCGCTTGAGTTCGCGCGAGGTGATGGGTAAGTCTTGTAGATCGGGTCGCACGGCTGGATCTCCCTGGTTTGACAATCACTGTGCAGTCTGTATTCTGCTACTATACAACCGGATCCGCAGTATTCTGGCGAGAATGGAAGTTCCCCCGAGGGGTGACGCGGTGGCGGAGTCCGGGGATAAGGGTTGGTTTTCTTAATTGTGGCACAAGCGTGGTTTTTTTGCGGCTAGGAGACTCAATTGTGGCAAAATATGGCCCGGGTTGCGTGCCGGAGACTCAGCCAGTGTGGTGGCGTTTCTGAGGCGGAATCGCGATCGCGAAATTTTCTCTGGGGGGCCAATGGTTTGGATGGGTTCGGTTTAGGGATGCGATCGCGGACGATGATGGCTTCAATAGCCTACTCGGGATTGTCTTTATTGTGCCTCAGTCATAATACTCATCCGCTTCCCCCGATCGGAGTTTCACTCCGGACATTTTTTCTGTCAAGGGGTGCTGCATTTTTGTATAACTTGGCTCGATTTATGTATAATTAATGCCGTCGGGCGTTAAGTGAAAAAAATTCTCCCTTCAATCCAGGGCAAACAACCGTATAAAACAGAGGTAACCTAGTATTGGTTTTTAACGTGAGGCTATAAGTAGTTTTGTCCCGTTCCGGCGCGCGCTGGGAAAGCTTCTCCAGAGCTACCCCCTCCCCTCAGTAAGGCAAGCCTAAGAGGCCCGCTTGCTTAGCTGCTTCACTCCATTTCAGATTCCAACGTTCCCTGGCCAAATTAGATACATTTGCCGTTTCTAGACTCCGTAATACTCCTGGAGATAATACAAAACTGCTGGACAAAAAGGTTGATATTTTCCATCGTCATCTCGCTGCTGAAAATCTCGATCTACAAGCTGTGCTTCTGTCTCGGTGATTCCTATCCATATATCAATTGCCTCCATACGAGCCTGTCTGAGGTCGTAATCGTTGAGTCCAAAAATATCGATAGTTGTTGCAACAGCTTCAGTCTTTTCTGACTCTTCTGTTGGGAGCATTTCTCCGTCGCCTGAGTATCTAAAAAAGGCTTCGCAATTTACCATCAGTGGCGAAACACTAATGTGACGATTGCCTTTTTTCTTACCACAGCGATTGAGCCAATTCGGATCTCTACCGCATGACGCGAGTAGATTGGTGTAATCCAGAGCTAAATCTGGATCGGTTTCGCTTTGAGGTTCTAAATGTTCAAGGTAGCTGGTCGTGGAATCGACTCGCTGACAGCAGTAGCAGCAAATATAGCCTTGTTCGCTCAGTAAAGCAGCATGGAGCAAACCCTTTTGCGGGTTTTGCAGGCTTTTATAATCGCAATTGACCCCGCTCTCCCGTTGTGCTTCCTTCCATTGGGTAAATTCTTCAGGTTCATTTCCCTTCTTGATGTATTTCATCGGTTGAGAATTTCTTTTCTGCGAATCAGTCCATCGGCGCGCACAAATTTTGGATCGTCCGAGCCTAATTTTTCGGCAAGCTGTTGACGTAATTGGCGGGCTTTGTCCAGTTCTCCTCTATCAATCAGGCGAAATAGTTCCAAAAATTTTTCCTCGATTTCGGGCGGACGTTCTCGCGTATCCATGAGGGTTTCTAAAATGCGATTGCTATCTTTGCCAAAGGAGCGTAGCTTTTCGGCGACAATTCCTTCTGATGTCATCGTTAAAAGCTGTACCCATTCAACATCACTAATAACTTGGGGAGAATGAGTCGTGACGGTAAACTGACAGTTGGGAAAAGTGTGAGTTAAAGCAGGAATAATACCTCGTTGCCACTTTGGGTAAAGATGCAATTCTATCTCATCGATGAACACAACACCGCTCCCGTTGAGGGGATTGGTGTCGGGGTCGGGATTTGCGATCGCCAAACGTCTTGCCAAATCGCCAACTAATGCAAGTAAGCATTTTTCTCCATCGGAAAGTTGACTGACGCTGAGTTGTTCCCCTTGTTTGGAAATCGTCATTCGCAATGGCGATCGCTGAATTCTGATGTTTTCTATGCCGTCCAACAGTCGTGAAATGGCTTGTCTGACAGCTTCTAACTGGCGATCGCGATAATGGATCGACTCCATTAGCCGTCGTTCGTTTTCTAAATCTTCGCGTTCTCTAAACCATTCAAAAAACCGCCTGAAGGCGATCGCACCTCCGGTCAGTCCCTCTTCATACCCCGCGATCGGGTTCTCGAAAAAATGCTTTTTCCTAATTCTTAACGGAATATCCAATACCGCACGATTGGTTGGATAGTACGCCAGGATCGGTAAAGCAGTCTCGGGGTTTTCATCCAAACGTTCGTGAATGTCGCTAACCACTTTTCTTAACTCGGCCAGATTGCTGCTGGTATCTTTCCTGCAGCCGCTTCTGGCTTTAGTGCGAGACCATTTGACTGGATGGCTATCTATCATCACTGTAATTTCGTTATGGGTTTCTTTTGAACCGGTTTTAATATCTTCTTCCCTAAACAAACGTCCGGAACTCTGGGGATTTTGCAACCGCGCTGTAAACCAAGACAAAAGAATAGCTAAACAATCCAGAATGCTCGATTTCCCAACACCGTTAGCTCCAATTAAAACCGTTGGTTCGGTTGGCTCGAACTCCAACGTCAACTTCTCGATTCCTCGAAATGAATCTACACTCAAGTGCTTAACTTTCATCATTCGCTTTAAACTCCTTTACGAGTTGGACTGTTTCCCTTTCTATTTTTAAAATACATCGCTCCATCGGAATTTATTAACCCCGTGCCGAACTCCCTCCATACATAAATGTTAAAATGCTTGAATCCACTCTTTGACTTCATACTCCGTCCAAATACCATTTTGCCAATACGGAACTGCTTCTATCGCCTGTCTTACTGTGGCTTCGTCTGCTGCTTCGTACACCCCAAAGACTTTGGTTAAATCTTGTGTCGGTTCGATGGTAATTACCAACCCGGCTTCTTTTTGTTTGGCAACTCCATCTAAATGTGCTTGTCGATAGAAGGCGTGTTTTTCCGTAACATTTTCGCAGTAATTCCGCCACATTACATATTTTGGCATATCTCGATTGACGCGATTCTACACTACCAGTCATTTTACAATTTAGTACGTCGTCAACACCGTTGGCAACTGAATTCCTCTGCCTCTGCAATTGTTGGATATTGCTAACTTGTTATTAGCAAATTTAATCCTTTTCGTACAACAGATAGGGCGATCGGCTTGGGAAATGGGAAGCGCCTTTTTTTAGGACGAGGGAGAGTTGTCAATTATCTTCTAGACAAAAAGGAGAGTCCCAAGCTATGATTATTGATAGCCACCATTGCAAAAAAAAGTAAAATTAAAAAGTTAATTTCACAGTAAAATATCAGATACCAGTCTTTTATAAGAAGCTTATGCACCAATAGGAGGAGGTAAGGCTAAAGAGGCTTGTGAAGCACTGGAGATTTTAATGTATTAAGCAAAATTAAATCGCACAAGCCAGAAAAAATGAGAATAAAAACCACTCAAAAAGCTTGCCGTTGCCGAGGCTGCCGATAGCAGTAACCAAAGCACCTAGTTATATAATTAAACCGCTCAAAGTCATTGTAAGTGCCACAGGAATAACACCCGATTACCTTGGGGGAATCGCTCAATCTTAAACCGAACATTCTTGTCCACTTGCAGTGACTTGAAATGTTTAATCTACTCAACCGAAATCTAATCAGAGATAATGCATACAAAAGCCATGAACGATAAGAGTATTCAGGAATTGCTAGAGCGTTTGGATTCAGATGATGTGGGACGACAAGCCAAAGCATTGCTCGATCTAATTGATGCAAAAGTTTATCAAGCTGCACCGAAGATAGTAAAGTTACTGAAGTCTCCCGATATAGATATTCGGGGGGATGCGGCATATGCCTTGGGATATGTGGGAATCCACGAAACCGAAAGTGTTGGTGCAGCGCTAATGGAAATCCTGAATGATGAAGATGAGTTGGTAATATCTGAAGTCGTCGAGGTTCTTGGTGGACTTCAATATACCCCAGCCATTGAATTGATTGGAGAGTTATTAAGACAGGATCCTTCACCTTTGGTTCGCGCATCAGCGGCAGAAGCACTGGGATATTTAGGAGGCGCTGAAGCCATAGAATCCCTTGAACTTGCACTCCGGGATTCTGACGAAGATGAATCAGTGCGAGCCTATGCAGCAAACTCCCTGGGGCTGTTAGGCACCAACCAAATTTTATCCAAACTGGAAACTTATGTGAAATTAGAGCCTTCCCTCAGCGTGAAAGCTGAATTACTGGCGGCAAGATATTGGCTGGGAGCCAAAGAAGATATTAAACAGCTTTTGAGCTTGCTGAATAATGCTGACGAACATTTGGTCACATTAATCCTAAATATTTTAACGGATTTGACAGAACGCCAGGTTCCATCAACACTGCATAGTGATGCCCCTAATATTCGGGAGGTATTGAGCAATATCGGGCAACGCATACCGATACTGCGTCCTCATGCTGAAAAGCTGATGGTGCAAGCATAAAACAAGAGGTAGAATGCGCGATCGCGTTTTACACTCGCATTGGCGCGAAAATTCTCCCTGAGTGGCGGTTCTGTGGCGTCACCAGGGATGCCCTGAGCAAGTTAGGGTCCTACGCCTGATAGGTCAGACCCCACACTGGGAATACTTTTGATTATAGAAACCCAGAGTTGGCGAGGGTTATTATGGCGGCTACGATTGCAATTTTAGAGGATAATCAAGGGCGCATCCAGGCAATGGAACAGTGCCTCAATGACTCTTTTCCCGCCTGGGAGCATATTTTTTTCAATAATGCCCCAGAGGCGATCGCCTGGTTTAAAGAACACCTCCACCAGTGCATTCTCATCAGTCTCGACCACGATTTAGGGCCGAGTTGGGAACGCAATGGTCAACCGTTTGACCCGGGAATTGGACGGGATGTGGTGAATTATCTCGTCACCCAAACGCCCCAGTGTCCCGTGATTCTTCACACCGCCAACAGCGAGGCGGAAATTGGCATGGAAATGGCCCTGGTGGCGGCCCATTGGACCGTGGAACGGGTGATACCCATTTCCCCCCTTGATGCCCCGGAAAATGGGGCTTGGATCCAAAATGAGTGGGCGGGGGCGATCGCGAAATTATTAAAATCCACCGTGAATAAATTAAAGCGTAAGGGAAGTAATGCCCTGGAGGCTAATGGGGACATTCCCCCCCCTTTAACCCCACCTTGTTCGCGAATGATTATTGTATTAGATGACAGCTCTCATTGTGAAAAAATAATTCGCGAACAACTGCAGGAGGTATTCCCGGCGTGGTCTTCTGTGTGTTTTAAAGATTCTATCGAATTAATGGCTTGGTTGTCAAGCAATACCCCGCGTTTTAGTCGTTTAAATCGAGCGAAAACGATTGTGGTATTGGAGGATAATTCCAAGCGCCTAGAACTGATGCGACTGCATATCAACGAGTTGTTTCCGGATTGGTCGTCGGTATTTTTCGATACAGCTCCCGATGCGATCGCTTGGCTCTCGGATAATTTAGCCAAATGCGATTTAATTAGTTTGGATTATAATTTAGGAACCAGTTGGACGCGCCAAGAAAAGTTTTTTGACCCGGGTACTGGCAAAGATGTGGTGGATTATTTGGCGACGAAACCGCCACAATGTCCGATTATTTTTCACACCTCCCGGCGGCAAGCAGAAATTAGCATGGAAATGAGTTTGATAGACACGGATTGGATATTCGATCGCGTGTGTCATCATAATGATTTGAAATGGATAGAAACCCGGTGGATCGAGTTAGTAAAATTGCTGCTGCATCCGATTGCCAATCAGGAATTGACCTTGGCGGATATTCCGTTTTCGATGGCGCGATGGCGTTTGTTGAACCTGTTTGCGTTGACCTTTGATGGGTATCGGGTGTGGGAGTCACCGCAAGCGTGCATCGAAGTGGGCGATCGCTGTGCTGAGAAGTATTTTCGCAAAGGGATTCTCCCCTCATCTTTAACCGAACTTCGCACCGCCTTATTGGTGGCGCGCAATTACTGGCGACACTACGATAGCGAACCCGACGAGGAGACGATGGTGTTCCTGCGTGCGATGGTGGAGTGCATCCGGGAAAAAGTCCGCGCCGGCGAGATTGACTGACCCGGGGACAGTTCCGGATCCACAAAGGCATTTGCGAGGGTGTGCAGTGGGATCGGCGTCGGCCCTGTGGCGGTAGAATTGGGTAGCGAACCGGGGGTAATGCTTATTTTGGCAATTGACACCAGGGTAATTCTACTCATTTTTCATCAATTTATTTCGTTTGTCATCCCTCGCAATTCCAATGGAATCAACCCCGCCGAGGGAGTCACAAGACATCTTTGCATATTGGGGAGATTCCCCCTAGTATTGTCCGTGACTTTCTCTCGGCGAACCCCCTTGAAGCGCTTTAAAGCCACCGGGGATCGTTGCTGAACCCTTGCCAGTCTGTTTTTCCCGGCTCCTTTGTCCGGGGGGTGGCGTTGAACCATAAAAAATATTAATTTTAATAAATTTTCCTAGCTTTTAGGGCGGAAAAGTTTTAAAATATTCTTAAATCTTCAGAAGATGAGGAGGGTTTGCCGTGGTACAAGCAGGTGGAAGGCAGCGATGGCATCTCAGTCTCGAGTCAAAAAATATCTCGCCGATTGGCTGCAACTCGGTCAAACCGTTTGGCTGGACAACGGGGCGATCGCGAAAACGCCAAAATCGATAATTTGCGGCAACTCCTACAGCACAGAGTTCCAACAACTCTGGCAAACCTTGCGATCGCCCACATCGGGAATCTGTTATTTGCAAGGAACCGAGCAAACCATCGCCGAATTATTGACGCCAAGGTGGGAAATCTTAGATTGTGCCCGCTGTTCGATGCCCATCCCCCTACCCACCGCTGGAATGTCCCCCATGACTTGTCCCTGTCACGACTTACCCCACTGGCCCAACATGCAACTCCCCACTCCGCGATCGCCGATCGGCGATCGCGCTACCCTGAAAGGTATCTGCAATTCTATTGACACGATGGTATATCCAGCAGAGTTATCGGCGTTGAGTACAGATATGGAAAGGTCAGAATACGCCCCATCAGAACCCACCCTCGATCGCATTCGCCCGCAAAGCGAACTAATTTTAAATTCCGTGGGAGAAGGCATCTGTGGGTTAAACAAACAGGGCAAAATTACTTTCATCAATCGCGCCGCCGAAAAAATGCTGGGCTATGAATCGAAAGAAGCGATCGGTCAATCCCTGCAAACCTTTTTATTCCCCTCTGTGACAGATACCAATGTCTGCCCCTATCTCAACCATTTAATTGATGCCACTCTCGATGGCGGCGTGGTTCATTACGTCACCGACCAAGAATTTTCCCGAAAAAACGGCACCTGTTTCCCAGTAGAATACTTCATTACTCCCATGCGGCAAAAAGGCGAAATCGTTGGAGCCGTACTAACCTTTAAAGATATCAGCGATCGCCTCGCGCTCGAGCGCATGAAAGATGAATTTGTCTCCGTGGTCAGTCACGAACTGCGAACCCCCCTCACTTCGATTCGCGGCGCGTTAAAATTGCTCTCTAGCGGGTTACTCACCGCCGAACCGGACAAATCGCAACGCATGCTCGAAATTGCCGTAGACAATACCGATCGCCTCTTGCGCCTGCTCAACGATATTCTCGATATCCAGCGGATTACCTTTGACAAAACCACCATCGTCAAGCAAACTTGCAACGCCGCCGATTTAATGAATCATGCCGCAGAAACCATGCAAGGAATGGCGGCAAAAACCCAGATTAAAATCGCCGTCGAACCGCTCAACCTCAGCTTGTGGGCCGATAGCGATCGCCTGCAGCAAGTCTTCACCAACCTCTTAAGTAACGCGATCAAATTTTCCCCCGCCGGTTCCACAGTTTGGCTCACCGCCTCCCTACAAGACAGCGCAATTTTATTCCAAGTTATCGATAAAGGACGGGGCATCCCCGCAGAGAAACTCGAAACCATATTCGAGCGCTTCCAACAAGTGGATCCCGACGACGCCCGCACCTATGGCGGCACCGGTCTGGGATTGGCCATCTGTCAGCAAATCGTACAGCAACATGGCGGTCGCATTTGGGTCGAAAGTAAAGTCTCGGAAGGCAGCACCTTTTCCTTTACCCTCCCCCTCTTCCCCGTCGCTCAAATTGCCGGATAAACATTACCCTATAAAAGTTTATCTGTCAAGAACTGACCGCCAAAATTGACCCGTTAATATTCACTAATTCAACCCTCCCCCTCTCTCTAAATAAACCCCGATCCACAGATGCGAATCGGGGCAATAGAGTATTCAGCACTTAAGTATAAGAACGCAATCAGCGCCGATTTCCACGCCGATTAAATCAGCGAAAACGCCTCCGGAGTCAGATCGCTTTCTTGTACCCCCGTCAGAGAGGCCAAGACTGCCTCGGTTTCCGTCACTTGAATCAGCGTCGGATCCGTACTCGCGCTACCTTGGGTAATCGTCAGGTCATCAAAGGTCAAACCACCAGACAATCCCAGAGTATCTTCACCGAGGACAAAATCCACGATCGCATCCGTACCGCTATCCGCTGCTAACGCGAAGGTATCTGCCCCTTCACCGCCGATTAGCACATCTTCACCCGGACCGCCGGTGAGGGTATCGTTGCCCAAGTCGCCATAGAGCACGTCATTGCCCAAGTCGCCATAGAGCATGTCATTGTCCTTGCCACCTCGGACGATATCATCTCCTTGACCGCCATACACGGTATCGTCCCCTTGGTTGCCGTTGAGCTCATCCGTGCCTTGGTTGCCATTGATGTTATCTACCCCTTCGCCACCAAGTACGGTGTCGTTACCTTCACCACCTAACCCAGTATCATCGCCAAGGTCGCCATACACTTCGTCTGCGCCGTCTTCGCCGAAGATAACATCGTCATTTTGGCCGCCATGCACCACGTCATCCCCCGCGCCACCGGCAACCGTATCTTCCCCAACGTTTCCGTTGAGGTTATCATCGCCTTCGCTGCCTTCGATCGCATCTTCGCCATCCATTCCTCGGATATAATCGTCGCCTTCCGTACCGGCGATCGCGTTATCCCCTTCGTCACCGTCGATCTGTTCGCCGGGAACCGATGCTTCCGGGGTATCCTCCTCGGTTTCCCCTTCACCGGTATCCTCACTGTCGGTATCTTCGATGTCGCTGACTTCGCCATCCTCAGACTCTTCTACCGCTTCTTCCCCAGGGCCTTCCTCTGGGTCATCCTCGGAACTGTCGGGAATCGGCTCGAGTATCAGAGGCATATCCGCGTCATCGTCGCCCTCGGCGATCGCCGCTTCCATATCCGCCAGGAATGCTTCCCCCGCCTCGGATGTGCGCCAATCTTTCTCCGGCGCGATCGCTTCATCCAGATGCAGGGCGCGTCCCTTCGCGCCGGATACCCGGAACATCACATCGTTATAATCCCGATCCGACCCGCGATCCACGCGCAGATCTTCCATCGCAAATACCGTGCCATCGCCGGTCATATCCGACACCTGACCCATTTGCATCCCATCCTCGGGATTGGCAGTTGCTAAGGAAAATAACGGACGTTTCGCACCCAAACTCCCCGGGCGATCGAATGCTTCTTGCACCGTACCCGCCGGCACCAGCATCACCCCAAAGGCATCCCCGGGATTCATGGCAAAGTTCTTCTCGCCCTGGTAACTATCGGCATCGTAATTGAAGTAGTCGCCGAGGGGTTCGGTCATTTGCGCTCCTTCGATCCGGTCTCGAATCACCACATGACCGAGTTCCGAACCAGTGAGCGATCGCCGCGCCGCTTCTTGGATGAATTCTTCCGACCCCGGTTCTAGCTCTTCCATCCCCTCAATGCTGAAGATGGCTACTTCACCTTTATATGCACCACCGTCATACAGATAGTCGAGACTCACCTCGCCGCTTTCATCGACAATGAAAAATCCCGATTCAAACGGTCCGACATTCTCGGGCAAGGTATCTTCGCCTTCCGACCCTTCGATATCGTCGTCGCCTTCCGACCCTTCGATATCGTCGTCGCCTTCTGACCCTTCCATATCGTCGTCGGAATCTTCCATATCATCGTCGGAATCTTCCATATCATCGTCGGAATCTTCCATATCATCGTCGGAATCTTC
>NZ_JAJENT010000227.1:0-8824 GCF_035615515.1 Phormidium sp. CCY1219 | reverse complement strand
ATTGTGAAATTCTCTTAACCTTTAGTTTTCCGAGGTTTTCGGAGGGCTGTTTTGTCTCGGTTTACACCGTTTTGTTTCGGCCAACCATCAGACTTACCATCCTCTGGGGGGGTCAGCCTCGGGGGCTGTATTCCTTGCCCCGCTTACGTTTCGGGCATTTATCCTCCACTTTTGCGGGAACGAATCGCACAAGCAAGATTCAATTGTAACCCGATCTGTCCCGTTGCGGATCGCGGTGCGGGGGTGGGGGGATGGTGGTGTGCCGATCGCGTTTCCCGTGCAATCTGCGAGTTGCGTGAAGGCGCTCAACGGGCAACGGTTGCCGGGGTCAGCCTCGGGGTTTTCCCCGGGCAATTGAGCGGGGAGTGCGCGATCGCACCCCCGTGTGAGTGTTGCAACTGCTCGAGGAAGCGCGATCGATTGAGTGGCGATCGCCCAGGTTTTGCGGTTACAAATCACCGCGAATTTCTTCTACCACGCCATCGCGCACCACTATTTCCACCTGCATTTTTTTCGCCAAATCGTCGCCTCTTTCCACCTGAAAAAAGCTGTCTATCTGACCGCTTGCCACTTCCCCTTCCATTTCCAGGGTTTGCACTTGTTGTAAATCTTGCAGAATTTTATTTTTCTGGTCGAGCATTTCTTTTTGCTTTTGGCTCACCTGAACCTTGACATTTTCAATTTGTTGTTGTACTTGAGGTCCGGGGGGTTGCAGACCTTGACTTTGCAGGTTAGAAATCATCTGTTGTCCCTGCATTTCCAGTTGCTGCATTTGGCGGTCAATTTGGTTAATTTGGTTTTGCAGTTGTTGCTGGACTTCCTCCTTCCAGCGCGGGGTGACAATCGCCTTGACCACGCAAGAGCGCTTCAACGTTAATTTAGAATTAGAGACATCCATAGAAATCTGACCTCTGGGAAATTTTAAAGAACTTTCCGTGCCGGAAATTGGCAACGCTATGCTAGCACGAACCGCGCGAATCGGATTAAGAGCGGGCAAACATATCGGCGATCGCCTCCCGATAGCGCTCCATCACCACAGGTCTTTTGATTTTCAACGTTTGAGTTAGCAAACCATTGTCCATCGAAAACGGTTCGGCGATCGTGCGAAACGGACCGATCCGGTCATCCGGTCGATAAGAGGGACGATTTTTCACCTCGCGATTTAACTCCTGACGAAACAACTCCCGAACTTGTGGACTCTCCAGAGTAATTTCATCGGGAGATAATTCCCCACCCGATTCAGAACCGGGTAAACGCAATCGCAGATTTTGCGCCGCCGCCCACTTTTCCAATGCATCGAAATCCGGGACGATCAAAGCACCGAGACTCCTTTCGTCTTGACCGACGAGCATAATTTGGGAAATATACGGACTTCGCAAACATGCATCTTCAATCGGTTGCGGTTCGATATTTTCGCCGTTGGTGAGGACGATGGTATCCTTTGCCCGACCGGTGAGCACTAAATCCCGTCCGGGGGTCATCCACCCCAGATCTCCGGTATCGAACCATCCTTCCGGATCGATCGCCTTGCGGGTGGCTTCCGGGTTTTGATAATACCCTTGCATCACTTGCGGTCCGCGCGCCAACACTAATCCTTTTTCGCCAATCGGAAGCGGTTGACGAGTTTCGGGATCCACGATGCGGATGTCGGTTTCGGCAAGCGGGCGTCCGGCGGATCCGCGCAGGTTATGCCAGAAGCGCCGCGCGGTCAGCACCGGCGAGGTTTCGGTTAACCCATACCCGACCAGCACTTGCAAGCCGACGATTTCTAAAAAGCTTTCGATGTGCATGGCGAGGGATCCGCCGCCACTGATAGCATATTTGAGTTTGCCCCCGGTGGCTTGGCGGACTTTTTTGTAAACCAGTTGAACGCCGATCGCGTGCAAGGGCCACAGCAGCACTCGCTGAATCGCCGCTACTCCTTTTTCCTTCACCCTGGGGGGATGCGCTGACAGGTGCAGTCCTTTCAGGGTGCGTCCGGCTTCCACATAACGCTGACTAAATCCGAGCAAGGTATTGACTAATTTTTGCTTATTGGCCGGCTGCTGGCGGAATTGCTTTTGCACCCCGTCATAAATCGATTCCCAGAGTCTGGGAACTGCAACCATAAATTGCGGTTGATGTTCTTTGAAGTCGGATTTTAGGGAGCGCAGGTTGGTATAAATTTGGGTACAGCCTTGGGAGAAGCAGAAATACTCGCCAGTTCGTCCAAAGGTATGCCAGGTGGGTAGGATGCTGAGCAGGCGATCGCCCGGTTGCGGCTGAATCACCCCGGAAAGGTTGGTGATTTGGTGCAGCAAGTTGCCGTGGGTGAGCATGACGCCTTTGGGGAAGCCGGTGGTGCCGGAGGTGTAAATTAAGGTGGCGACGGTATCGCGCTTCAGGGGGGCGGGTTGTCGCTGCGCCTTGGCACCTTTGGCCATTACTTCGCTGTAGGTCAGGACCGGCACCGGCAGGGTCTGTTCCCGGATCGGTTCTTCTTCCGAGAGCAAGACGATCCACTGGATGGGCAGGTCATCGAGTCCGGGCCGCAGTTTGTTCAACACTGCCCGGTTGTCCACCACGAGGGCCATGCTGCCGCTGTGTTTGAGGATATAAAGCAGTTCTTCGGCATCGGCGTCGGAACCGCGCACCACATCTGCCGCACCGGCCATAATCAATCCGCTATCGGCAATAATCCACAGGGGACTGTTGTTGGCAAACAAGGCGACGCGGGGTGGGAGGCGATCGGCGATCGCGGGCAGTCCCAAGGCTTGCACCCCCGCCGCAAATTGCTCCATGCGATCGACCAGTTGCCGATAGGTCAGTTTGACTTGGGGTTTGGCGTGGGGGTCGAATAAAGCGAGAATGTCGCCAAAGCGCGATCGGGTCTGGGGCCACATTTCGGCCAGGGATTCAATCGATCGATATTCTGGCTGTTGCTTTAAATAGGCTTTTTCTCGCGGGTCGATTGTCGTAGGACTAGAAGAGGCGATCCGATTCATGGCGCAAAGTGGGTGTTGGGGAAACGGTTCTGGTTTACCAGGTTAGTATTGATAAAAGATTACATTAGCCTAAACATTTTCGGGACGGTTTGGCAACTGACCCCGGTGATTGTTTCACCCCTGTCTCGGTGCGGTTAGGCTGTTTGCAGAGGGTCGCGATCGCCGCTTTCCCGTGACGGGCTATCTTGTTTTCTCTATTGCCACCGGCGCAAAATTTTATCCTCTAAATGGACTGACGGGCAATTCTTTCCCGTGGGGGTTTATTTTTTTTCAGAATTGGTGCAATCTTCCGCGCCCGGATCGGCTCGGGTTTTCGTGGCTTTCGCGCCGGCAAACCTCCACCAATCTCTCAAAAAAACAGTCGTTTTTCCAGGATTATACCCTGCAATCGAGATGATAAAATCCCAATCTTCGATCGCGTGGCTGAGTTGTTTGATGTTGCTATCCGCTTGTGCCAATTTCCCGACCTCGGGGATGCCTGTAGACTCTTCTCCCAACCCTTCTGCGGCTGCATTTGAATTGCGATCGCCGCTTCAAATTGGCGATCGCGTGGTAGAGGGGTCGATTACTGTAGAACAAATTGCCGAATTGATGGGGGAAAAAATTCCCCTCGGTGCGGATGACCCGAAAGCTTACGAGTTTCTCTCCACGCCCTCCGGTCCAGTTCGCGTGGAAACCTGTGGGGAATATTTCGCGGCGATCGCTGATGGCGCTTTCGCCCAAAGTACCTTCGACATGACAATGGAAGGCTTCTTTAAACGGGCGTGCAATCCGCTCAAATACCTACAGTCTGCCACGGTTCCTACCCAAAGTTACCTCCCGGAATTTGTCTTAACCGACTTCGATGCTTTACCCGTTATCCTGATGCGCGGCATTAACCCGGATGCAGCGGCACAATTAGAAGAAGATACCGCCCAAGGTGTCACCTTGGCCGATTATATCGCCAACACTAAACTGGTGATTACCCGTCAAACTCCCTACGAGCTAGAAGTGGAAGAAGAGGGGGGCATGTTGTTCTCTTGGCGAGAAGTGGTTCGGGCAGATTTCAATGGCGATGGTTTGGAAGATATGCTGGTATTTGCCAACCAAAACTCTATGGAAGGAACCTTTCGCAGTTATTCCCATTGGCTGTTAGAAAAAACCGAGGACGGTGAGGGAATTTATCGCGTTTCTGCCCTAGATTAATCGGCGATTTTATGCCTCATTGACTCCCTAACTCATTCCCAGCACATGCTGGGAATGCCCCTTCCAAGGCTCTGCCTCTCCCAGTAACCATACCCCATAATTTTGCCGCGTTTCTATCAAAATTGTTTCGTTTTTTTGCTCCAAATCGGTGCGTGTCCGGGGGATGAATTGGCCTGTTTTGTGTTTCGATGGGGTAGCCCCGGCCACACACCCTACGGTTAATTTTAAACGGGTTTGTTTGGCCAAGGGGAAAAACTTATTGATGTTTCATCCAGGCAATGCACTGGTGCAATTGCTTTTTCATGGTTTTGCGATCGCTGTGGTAGCGGCGACCGTGACCGGGTAGCACCCATTCAAAGGAATACGCTGGCAGTTTTTCCATCGATTGGATTAACTCAGACCAATCATACCAACAAACCCGACGGAAGGCAATTAATTGATTTAAGGTGTCTGACCATGCCAGATGATCGCCGCTAAAGAGGAATTTATTATCGTACAATAACACGGTGTGACCTTTGGTGTGGCCGGGGACAGGAATCACTAACAAATCCGGGGCGAGTTGGATGGGGTCTAAACCTTCGAGTTTGATTTCTACATCGCGGGTTTTGGGATTGATTTCTTCTTGATGAAGTATGCGTAGACAACCAAAGCGATCGTGAAATTTTTGATGATCTGCCACATCATCGCGATGGGTGAGGTACATCAATTGCACGCCGCCCATTTCTTCCAATCGCTTCACCAACGGTGGCGAATACCGAGGCGAATCCACTAAAATATTCCCGGAGGGGCGGCGAATGAAATAACTTGCCGCACCAAAAGAACTTTCGGCATGATAGCCGCAATGGTAAACGTTGTCATCCACTAAAAGGGGAAAGCTTTGTTGAGCTTGTTTGATATCTGTCGGTTTGTGGACCGTACCGATGGAAGCGGTGGGACAGGATAAAAGGGCCTGCATCGCGCGCAGTCTTTCGGTGTCGGTTTCCGGTTGATGATGAACTGCTGACTGTTTCCCTTCGCGATCGAACACTTCTGGGGTCATCCACCGACAGGTATCGCAATCAATGCAGGTGGTATCTACGTAAAATTCGCCGCTGAGGTTTTCGGTTCTTCTTCGATCTAAGGTTGCCATATTTCTCCTTTGGTTTGACAGCAATAAAATTATGCGAAAAATTGTAATATTTCAAAAAGCTGCTGTAAATTCGCATAAAATCCCGAACTGCTATGTTAAACCCCGTTACCGAACCCGAGGATTTTTTGCGGATTGGATTTTGGGCGATCGACTGTTGCGATCGCGCGGGTTTTTCGCATAGCGGGTATTTTTTTATTGTAGCTGGTGGCCGTGACGGAGTAGAAATACTCAGGGTCAGTGGAGATTGGGTGAATCGCCCCATAGCAGGGGAATTGGGGTCATCCCATCGGTTTTCTCACCGGGGAATTGGGGTAGCGATCGCGACAACTCAGCGCAATGCACACTTTTGCTGATTTGTCAATATCCCTACAGTTCAATTGACGCATAGAGACAGTTTGCTACAATTCAGATAACGCAAAAAAATAAACTTCCTTTTAACAAAGGAGCGATTAATTTTTTTCCGAAGAGAATGGGCGAGCCGAGGTAGGCAATTGCTCATTTGGCAAAGGGTTTTCCCTAACATACCCATAATAATTTTCTCAAATTTTAGCGAAAATCGTGGCTGTTTGCGAGGGCAACGGGAGCGATTTATCGGAGAATTGCCCTAGCAGTCGGGCGAAGTTTGCAATAGAAAATTTTCCAGCAATTAAGCAAACTGACCGTAGATTAATATCGGGAGGAAGAATGACAGAAATTCCCCAGAAACCCTGGACAAAATCCACAGAAGAAATCCAGCAAAAACTGGATGTTTCCCAGAAAGAGGGACTGAATAAATCCGAGGTCGAAAAGCGGCGGGAGGACTATGGTGCGAACCGCTTAAAAGAAGCGAAAACCCGCAGCAAGTGGGATATTTTAATCGAGCAATTCAAAAGTCTGATTATTGGATTATTAGCCGTAGCGGCGATCGTCTCCTTTATTGTGGGAGAGTGGATCGAGGGCATTGCGATTTTAATTGCGATTTTAATTAACGCTGCCATTGGGTTTTTTACCGAAGTGAAGGCGGTGCAGTCCATGAAATCGCTGCAAGAATTAAGCAAGACAAAAGCTCACGTGCGGCGAGACGGACAAGTCGAAGAAATTCCGGCAGAAGAAGTGGTTCCGGGAGACATTGTAGTGCTTTCCAGTGGGGAATTAATCCCGGCGGATTTGCGATTGATTGAATCGTCGAAATTGCAAATTAATGAATCTTCCCTTACTGGGGAGTCAGTGCCGGTCTCGAAAAGTACCGAACCGATGGCGGAAGACGCCTCCCTAGCGGACCGGAAAAATATGCTTTATAAAGGCACTGCCCTGACGCGCGGAAATGGGGAAGGGGTGGTGGTTGCCATTGGGATGCAGACGGAATTGGGAAATATTTCCGAGATGGCACAGGAGGCGGAGGAAGAAAAAACGCCTCTGGAACAACGCCTGGACAAGTTGGGGCGGCGGTTAGTGTGGGTGACGCTAGGGATTGTGGCGGTGGTGGCGATCGCCGGCATTCTCGGCGGGAAAGATTTATTTTTGATGCTCGAAACTGCGATCGCCCTGGCAGTTGCTGCCATCCCGGAAGGATTGCCAATTGTAGCTACAGTGGCCTTGGCGCGCGGCATGTGGCGCATGGCGAAACGCAATGCTTTGATTAACCAGCTTTCTGCGGTGGAAACCCTGGGCACCACCAGCGTTATCTGTACGGACAAAACCGGGACGCTCACCGAAAACCGGATGACGGTGACTAAAATTATCTTACCCTCCGGTGAGATCGAAGTCACCGGGGAATCCCTGGAACCGAAAGGGGAATTCAAACAAAACGAGAGCAAAATCGACCCCAACGACCACCCCATTCTGGGCGATTTGCTCGAAGTGGGAGTGCTGTGCAATAATGCCGCTTTGCAACCGGAAAACTCCAACGAAAGTCGGGTGGTGGGAGATCCGATGGAAGTCGCACTATTAATCGCTGGGGGCAAAGCGGGACGCGATCGCGATGCCTTGCTCGAAAAAATGCCCGAAGCGCGAGAAGTTGCCTTCGATCCGGAAACCAAAATGATGGCCACATTTAACGAAATCGACGGCCAGTATCGGGTGGCGGTGAAAGGCGCACCAGAAGCGGTTCTCGAAGTATGCTCGCACATCAAAACCGACGACGGTGAGGAAGAAATGGACGGCGATCGCACCCAACAGTGGAAAGATCGCAGCAACGACCTCGCCGCACAAGGATTGCGGATTCTCGCCCTGGCAGAAAAAACCGCCTCCGCCACAGACACCGACCCTTACTGTAATCTCACTTTGTTAGGTATTGTCGGATTGCTCGATCCGCCGCGCCAAGATGTGCGAGACGCCTTAAACGAATGTCACGACGCCGGCATTCGCGTTATCATGGTCACCGGCGATCAACCCGTCACCGCCCGCAATGTGGGAATATCCGTGGGATTGACCGACGATGAAAATGCCGAGGTGGTGCGGGGGAAAGAACTGAAAAATCCCGAGGAACTATCGGACGAAGAACGCCGCCGCATGGTGGAAGCGCCGATTTTCGCCCGGGTTAGCCCGGAGCAAAAGCTGAATTTAATTACCTTGCATCAGCAAAATAATGCCGTGGTGGCGATGACCGGCGATGGGGTCAACGATGCACCGGCTCTGAAAAAAGCCGATATCGGCGTGGCAATGGGCGCAAGAGGCACTCAGGTGGCGAAGGAAGCCTCGGATATGGTGCTGCAGGATGATGCGTTTGCCAGCATTGTGGCGGCGGTGGAACAAGGACGGGCGATTTTTAACAATATCCGCAAGTTTACTTTATACTTGCTCTCCGGAAATGTGGGAGAAATTATCGCCGTGGGTGCCGCTTCTATTGTCAATGCACCGCTGCCGTTGTTACCCTTGCAAATTTTGTATCTGAACGCCATTAATGATGTGTTTCCCGCTCTAGCGTTGGGTGTGGGCGAGGGGGAACCAGCCCTGATGGAACGTCCGCCCCGGAATCCGCAAGCGGGTATTCTCACAAAGCGCTATTGGTGGGCGATTTCCGCCTATGGCGTCCTGATTGCGGCAACTACCGTGGGCGCGTTTGCGATCGCCTGGTACAGTCCCAATATTGAAGTGCAGCAACTCGACCCCTCACAGCAAGGCATGGAGGCTAACAAAGCCATTACCATTTCCTTTCTCACTCTCGCTTTCGGACGCTTGTGGCATGTGTTTAACATGCGCGACAATTCCTCCGGTTTATTCCGCAATGAAATTACCAAAAATCCCTATATCTGGGGCGCACTCCTGATTTCTATCGGTTTGCTCTTATGTGCGGTGTACGTTCCCGGTCTTTCTGATGTCCTGAAAACCGTTCCTCCCGGTCTCAATGGTTGGATTGTCATTCTGGGCATGAGTTTCGTGCCATTGGTTATCGGACAAATTGCTAAGGTGATTATTGGCGATCGGGGGCAGAAAAAATCCTCCCAGCAATCCGGTTAGAGTAAGCGGGGGATTGAAATCGCGCCTTGGCAATCCAAGTCCGCCTATGCGGACTCATTCTTTTTGCAACATTCCTCCGCACATCATA
>NZ_JAJENT010000226.1:0-304 GCF_035615515.1 Phormidium sp. CCY1219 | reverse complement strand
CATTTCTTATTTTTTAATGTTATAATTGGATCGTGGAGGTGATAAAGATGTATGGATGCCAACAAGAATTAATTAAAGGGAAAAGGGAAAAGGGAAAATTTTATTCTTCACTCTTCACTATTCACTATTCACTATTCACTCTTCACTCTTCACTCTTCACTCTTCACTCTTCACTCTTCACTCTTCACTATTCACTTTTCCCTTTTCCCTAGTTAATGCCGATATTGATGCCGCATCTAATATCCTCAAAAAAGTAGCGACAACTTTAGGATTTTCTCTTAAAGGAGTTGGTAGAGGCACTTTG
>NZ_JAJENT010000225.1:0-14781 GCF_035615515.1 Phormidium sp. CCY1219 | reverse complement strand
GGTTTAGGCTGGTCAGGTGGTTAGAAGTACAAGCCCCTGGCTTTAGATATGGGGTTGGTTTCTACGGAGTCCCTGACGTTGGGGGGAGTCTCTCTTTAGCATCGAAGTCCAGAACTGGGCAAACAAACCGTTCCGCAAACGGGAACTTGTATGGCGCAGCACTGAGAGGGATCTTCCCCTGCCTCCCCGACTGGAGAACCGAGGTTAGCGATTAGGCTAAATTTGGGTACCTTTGCAACCTCGGTCCATCGCCTCGGGGTTCCGAATTACGATTGGGATGGATTGCGCGGTCGAATTAATACTACAGGGGTCTGCTCGTCGGCATTGCCTGCAGGATTGCTTCTTAAGGCTTTTTCTAGAAAGGCAGTGGAAAGATCCGGTGTTGCTGCCAATATCTTAACGGCTTTCAAGTCGTTGACGTCTACGATGGCAGCAGATAATCCGGTTTCTTTCTTTATTGTATCTACCACCTGTTGCGGGTTGTCTGGCCCGAGGACGATAAAGCGATCGTAAGGGGGCAATGTCCCAGTGACGTCATCGATTAGCCTTGCTTGTTCCCCGGCGAGTTGATAAAAGCCGCCGCCTTTGCCGAGGATTTTGCCGATCGCCCCCCCCATGAATGCCAGCACCACCCGCAGCGGTCCAACCAGATCTACTAAGGTCTGCAAGCCGCAAGCCGTGGCTAAACTGGCAGTGGGCATGAAGAAGTAGCACAGGCGTTTGGCCACAAAACCGGGGCGCACTTCGCTCGGATGTCGCCATTGGTCTTGCATAATCGCCAAGGGGGTCTCGCCAATAGTCACCACATCCCCGGGCTGGGCGTGGGGCATTACGTACCGTTTCACCACCCCTGTGGCATTGTCGAGGTTACTGAGCAGATGGGTTTTGATGGGTAAAATTTCCGCCTCGGCGTCGGGTACTTCTCGCCAGGAGGTCTCCGCCGCCTGGTCGGGATATTGCAGGGGCACCACCACATAGCGGTCTTTGGGAATCCGCCCTTGCGGCCCGTAGGTGACGTAGGTGATTTTGACTAAGGCGGATTTGAGTCCCTCCAGATGCGGTCCGCAAATCTCGATCGCCACTTTGAAGCGGGTGGTTTTGCCAATTTTCACGATGTAGGCAAACCAGTATCCGTCTTCTCTGGCAGGGGCATCTGGGTGCATGGGAACGATTTTCGTCCGCCAGGTGACTTCTTCTAAGCTGCGATCGGATAATAGGGTGACATCTACGTTCACTTCGGGCACCATAATCTCTAGGTTTTTGGTGCGGTTGATCGCTTCGAGTTCTCCGATGAGCTGATGTCGATCCGGGGAGAGGATTTCCTGTTTCCAGGTGCCGGTGGTCAGGTCCAGTTCGTTTCCGGGACGCTGCCGATATTTCAGTTCAAAGGCGGTTCCAGCGGCTGCGAGTACCGCAGCGGCGCTTCCCAGTCCGATTCCAAGTGTTTCTGCGATCGCCACAATTGCTCCTCAATTAATCGTAAAATAGGGGTTTATAGTGGCCAAGCCACCTACTGTGGGTTCTGTGACTTGGCATCTCCAGGTTTATATCATTTTGTTCGCCCACTCCAGGGCACGGAATTGCCATTCGGTGTCTCGCCACTTCCGAGATAGAGTCACAGAAGATTTACCACGGATTTTTCCCCGCCGATCGCCTCTATTCCGGATCCGATTCCCCACCCTTCATCCCCTCCTCCCCGCTTTTGTTCAAAAAATCCCTTCTTAAAAATTTTCGCCCCGCTTCTGTTTCCCTTACCCTACCCATAGCGTTTCTCTGTGTTACCTGAGCTACATTTAGGTCAGGCACCTCCCTGTGCTATCGCTTTTGCTCAACTCGCCACTTCCTGACCCAAATCAAACGTTCTATTCTTCCTAAAGATTTGTAAACTATTATGAAGCTCCATCTGAGTGTCAGATTAGTTTGAGAATTACAATGAAGCAACTTGCAACTGCCGAACGTCTCTGCCTGATTACCCATACTGCGTCAATGGCGTTTGGACTGGCAGGGCTGCTGCTAGTCTTACCCCATCCAGAATTTATCGTCAACTTATCATCATGGGGACAGAAATGTTTCCAGTGGAGCATGGCTGGGGGGGGAGTGTCCTATATCATTTTAGGAGCTGCGGCGGTGGCCATCTATGCCTATAGGCACCTTGGAATGCGACGGTGGCTAACATTTATGTTGCCGTCAGTATTTTTATCCTTGGGAAGCGAATTATTGGGAACCAGTACCGGATTTCCCTTCGGTCACTATCAATATTTGAGTGGGTTAGGTTATAAAATTGCGGGACTGGTGCCGTTTACCATTCCCCTGTCGTGGTTTTACATGGGGTTTGTCTCCTACGTGTTAGGGCGCGCAGCGTTAGAAGCGAAAGAAGTGCCCAACTGGGTGCGGCACCTCGGCGCGATCGCGATCGGATCGGTCCTGCTCACCGCCTGGGATTTCGTACTCGACCCCGCCATGAGTCAAACCGGCTTTCCGTTTTGGCAATTCCAAGAAACCGGCGCCTTTTTTGGAATGCCCTACCGAAATCTGTTGGGTTGGATGGGCACAGGCGCAATATATATGACCGTAGCGGCCCTATTCTGGGGCAATACCAGGCTGCAACTGTATCGTCCGCAACTGGGTTTACCGTTGATTACCTATTTAGTGAATTTTGCCTTCGGCGCGATTATTACGTTAGTGGCACTAGATTCGCAGTTTGTGATTCCCACCTTACTCAGCATTGCTTTAGGAGTGGTGCCGGCAGTGGTGCTGTGGTGGATTGCATCGGACGATCGCAAACCAGAAGAGAGGGTTGACTTGGATACCGTGGCGACGAGCGATCGGCTCAACCAGGTGCCAGTCGCCTCTGTGGAAATGGCAGCCAAATAAATCATCGGGTGTTGACGCGCCAGAGTCGTCAACACCCTGATTTTAGGTGTCTGGGTTTTGCTGCTGTAGCATTTCTAATTCCATTCGCAAAGCAGCAACCTGGGCGGTGAGTTCCTGCAAATCTTGATAAACTTGCGGATCCTCCGGGGGTCTAGAGGGTGCAGCGGGCGAGGGAGTAGAAGAAGCAGATGAGGGCGCTTCAGAGGGCGATCGCTCTTGATTCATCAAGGTATCGACGAAATTGCGAGCTTCGCGTTCGGTCATCTCGCCTTTTTCAGCCCATTTTCTCGTCAGTTCGCTGCTATCTAATTGCAAGTCAGCCAGATTTTCTTCGCGTTTCTCGGAATCTTGAATGCTCTCGAGTAGGGAAGCCGTCGCCCCCACACCGACACGAAATCCGGTATGCACAAATTCAAATAGGTTATCGGGGTTCATAATTCGCGCAATGTCCAACTAAAGTATTTGCGGGATTGACAATTGACCGGGAATCTCTGTTAGGGATTATAGAAGATTCAGCCAAATGCTGGCAGAATTGGCAATCGCCAGAATTAGCTTATTAAAACTAAGTTATCCCGGTGAACTACCGTGTCAGCACCGATGTAGCCTAAAATGGCGGGAATTTCCTCCGAACGGTAGCCCTGAATTTTTTGCAGTTCGGCGCTGCTATAGTTGACCAAACCGCGAGCCATTTCCTGACCCTGGCTGTCGCATAGCTGCACTGCATCCGATGCCTCGAATTCTCCCACCACATCCAGGATTCCCGCCGCTAACAGGGATTTGCCGCGCTTACAGATTGCTTTGACCGCACCGCGATCGAGATAGATTTTTCCAGAAGGAATCACCGCATTGGCAATCCAGCGCTTGCGAGCATTGCTAGCGTGCGGTTGCGCTTCAAATTGGGTGCCAATCGGTTCGCCTTGCAGGATTTTGGCAATATTGCGCGGATGTTGACCGGAGGTAATCACGGTGCGAACCCCCGCACTGGTGGCAATCCGCGCGGCTTCGATTTTGGTGAACATGCCCCCGGTGCCCCAGTTGGTGCCAGTGCCGCTGGTTTCTACTTGTAGTTGCGTGAGTTCTTCGAGGTTTTGAATGAGGGTAATCGGTTGAGCATCGGGATTAGAGCGCGGATCGGCGGAATAGAGGCGATCGACATCGGTGAGTAAAAACAGCCAGTCCGCTTCGATCAAACTGGCAACCATTGCCGATAGCCTGTCGTTGTCTCCAAATTGGAGTTCTTCCACCGCCACGGTGTCGTTTTCGTTCACGATCGGGATCGCCCCGAGGTTGAGCAATTCTTGGAAGGTGTTGTATGCATTGACGTAGCGATCGCGCTGCATCAAGTCACTGCGGGTGAGCAGCACTTGGGCAATGGGTTGTCCCAGGGAGGTGAATAAGTCGTCGTAAACTCGCATCAAGCGTCCCTGACCCACAGCCGCCACCGCTTGTTTGCGCGCCATCGTTCGCGGGCGTTCTTTTAAGCCTAACTGACCAGAGCCGACCCCCACCGCACCGGAAGACACCAACACCAGTCGGTGCCCCTCTCGCTGCAGATTGCACATGGTTTCCACCAGGGTGGCAATCGTGGAAAGCGCCAGATTGCCATTCGTGACTTGAGTGAGGCTGGAAGTACCGATTTTGACGATTATGGTTTGCGACATCCGAAACTTGCAAGCTCTATTAGGTATTAATAATTGGCGATTAGCAATATTTTGTCAAGTTTTCCTGACAAACAGCGGACAACCGACCCGTTTATGATTGTAAAGCGCCAGCCCTCGTTTCGGTGAAGGCTGGCGCTTTTCTTGGAGGAAAATATTGGGTGGGGTTTTATGGTTAGGGTCTTTATATCGGCTGACCCCATTTGAACTGTCTCTATTCTGCCTGAGTTTTTTGCCCGGGTGAGGATTTCTTAATCTTTTCTTTATATTTCGCTTTGTAAAAAGTTGTAACGAAAAACAAAGATTTATTTTCCACCCGTCAGGGAAGCGCCAAAGATTTGAGACAGCCAGACTTCGAGCGATCGCAGTCGGTAAGGGGGGGGAGCCACCATTCCCGGATCCACCATTGGCTCCACCAAAATGGTAAACATTCCCAAGCGATTGCCCGCGAGGACGTCAGTAAACAAGCGATCGCCCACCATCGCCACCTTTTCCACCGGCAGCTCCATCGCCGCCACCGCCTGTCGCAACTTTCGCCGCGACGGTTTCGCCGCCCCAGTAATATAGGGCAAATTCAACGCTTTCGCAATTCCACCAATGCGAGATTCGCTGATATTATTGCTCACCAACCACACCGGGACAATCGGTCGAATCTGTTCCACCCACTGCTGCAAATAGTCAGACACCGTAACCTCGCTAATCGGCACCAAAGTATCGTCCACATCCAATACCAGTCCCTTAATATCGTACTGCTTCAAAATAGCCGGCGTCAGACTCAAAATCGAGTCATCCAAAAATAAATCAGGCTCTAAGAGTTTGCCCCAAGTCATAACATTTAATTATCAATAAATCCATCCGACGACGCTCGAGTACCCCCATCAAAACATGATGAGTTCTGTCGATCGCTTCGCCCGAGATCCAACAGAACGAGAAACCCAAGAGTTGCTGCCCTTGAAGATTGGCTGATGTAGCATCTGGGCAGACATTCCCATCCCATCCCCGAACCTGTTCGCACTGCTCGGAAGTACCGATGGGTTCTGTCGCTGCTGGGCGTCGCCTCTTGCCCAAATTCTACTCTCGCCCGTCCTCTTCTGCTCATAATTGTGACACATGAATGCCACTCCTCCCACCGAGGGGAAAATTGGCAAAGAAAAAGCCTAGCCCCCGATTCTATTGTTGCTCAGCTTCCCGGCGATCCCAAATCGCATCTTGCGCCGCCTCATGTTCCGCTAACGTGCGGCTAAACACATGAGTGCCATCATAGCGAGCCACAAAATAAAGAAACTCGGTTTCTTCCGGATTCAACGTGGCTTCTAAACTCGGAATTCCAGGGGCGGCAATAGGAGTGGGCGGCAAACCCGGATTGAGATAGGTATTGTACGGAGAAGGGGTTTCCACCTGATCCCAAGTCAAAGGGCGATCGGCAGTTTGTTTGATGCCCAACCCATATTCCACCGTCGGATCGGCTCCTAATTTCATCCCCTTTTCCAGCCGATTGGTAAACACCCCGGCAATCAAACCCCGTTCTGAGGCAACCACCGATTCTTTTTCCACAATACTGGCAAGCGTGACCCATTCGAGGAGGCTCAAATCGGTTGACGAGGCATTTTGCTGATAAGTGGGCAACGCCACCCGTTCAAACTGATCGAGCATTTGTTTGATGACTGCCTCTGCAGAAATGTCATCGGCTCTCAGTTTATAGGTGTCGGGATATAAAAACCCTTCTAAATGCGGTAAATTGTCTGGCAACCAAGGGTATTGAGCATAGGGAATTTCTTTCGTGGCGGCGAGAAATTCTGCCGCACTGAAAAAGCCTTCTGACTCGAAGTATTGAGCCATATCTTTCAAGGTCCACCCTTCGGGAATGGTGAAATCGAGCTGCATGACTTCTCCATTCCACAATTTTTCCGCGATCGCCTGCATCGGTTGAGTGGGGGAGAGTTGGTAGATTCCCGCCTTGTAGCCGCCACCGGCATTTTGCCGCGATAACCAGCGAGTCCAAAGGTTCCACGCCGTTGCCGAACGAATCACCCCTTGTTCTTCTAGCTGACGCCCGATGACCTGTCCTGGGGATCCGGGTTTGACTTCCACAATTTCCAACTGCGGTGGAGAATCGGGAGAATCTCCCCCGGAAGATGCTTCCACTGGCGCACTCGATCGCACCCACCAATTCCAGCCCTGCCACGCCCCAACTCCCAAAATGGCGATCGTGACCAGCATCAGATATAAGAACCAATTTGTCTTTGTTTTTCCAGCTGCCATATGCATGTTTAGCTTCAATAACGATCGCTGGCTGCCGCAAGCAGATTCCCGCCCTCCGTTTCCTAAGCTTTAGCACTCCCGGCAATCCCCACCGCTCAGTGGATCGGTTTGCAAACACCACCCTCGAGCATTCTGGTAGGTTTACCTATAAGCGTAGCCTTGCGGTGCCATACGTTACGGGACATTTGCGGTAGATTAAAGGTTTACGATTACCGGATTGTTTTTAGGGTAGCTTTTTTGGCAAGCTTTCTGCTACTGTTTCCACCAACCCAAATTTGGTTTGTGGACTCGCGATTTTTTTCCTGGAAAACCAATCCTACCGCATTTTTCTCCATTTTCCCCCCACTCAATTTCCCTGCTGTAAACTTTTCATAAATTCCGGTTCGTTCATGTTAACTCCTTCCCCGGCTCCCGCAGAAGCAAACCCCCCAGGCAAGACACGATACAAGCCTGTTTTTGAATATCGATATCCTCTCTCTCCCTCGCCCACTAGCCTACCCCTTTTCACCTTCAATTGGTATCGGTTTTATTTTTCCCCTGCTAGTTAACTTCAACCCAGTTAATAAAAAAACTCGCGGTGACAACAGAAGGAAAAAACCGGGAATATTGACAATGTTTCACCCGGGGACGGGCTAAGGGAAAGCCTGACACCAGTCCCCGGGTGTCTCCCGGGCGGGGGACAGGGGTAAAAACCGGGGCAAGCAACTCGATTAATCCAGGTCTTCAAACAGACGTTCTTGAATTATCTGTTCCAAGGTGGGCATCAGCGGTTCGAGTTGTTTGAACTCTTCATCGTTGAGCAATTCAGGCTCAGCGCGATCGTTGAGTCGAGCTAAGATGAAGAAAGGGTCAAGGGGAGCATAGATGGCATATTCTTGTTCTTCTTCATAGAAATTTGCCAGCAATTGCAATTCCTCATATTCTTCATCACCCAGAGGTTCTTCCTCTTCTTCGGACTCTTCTGAGAAGTCAGGAAGAATTCCACTGACCGTCAAGGTGACAGCAGTGCGCTTGAGGTTCAGATTTTGTTCCTCGAGAACGGCTTTTGCCGTATTAAAGATTTGGTCAATTTCTTCTTCCGTGACGGGGATAGGTTCGTCTGACTCCTCATCATCGGGCCAAGCAAAAATTTCCACGGGAGTATCCACGGGAATGAGAAGCACGTAAGTTTGACCGTGAAGTTCTACAGAATGCTCGATATAGCAAGGCAGGGAGCGGCCAAATTCATCCGTCAGAATTACGGAATCAGCGTGGGCTTGTCCATTTTCGTTGGGGGATTGAGATCGCGACATGAGACAGATAAGGGAAGGATTAAAAGCAGTACCTAGGACAGGGGTGTATGAATTTTGGGAGCTATAGCCCGAGGGGCGGTCACTCGCACGCGGGAGTTGTTAGGATGGCAACCCCCTCGACACCGATGGCACTCATCAGGATATCACAAGGACACATCAGTGGAAATTATTTTTCGGCCAGCTTCCTCCCAGGGACATAGGAGGTTTTGGAAGAAGCGAACCCAAAGCTGCGATCGCGCCAAAAAGGCCGATGTTGTCAACCGATGGTATTGGCTTGAGAAAAGCGGGGATGAGCCGCTCGAGTAGCGCGATCGCATTCCGGGGGTGTTCCAGCTTCAGTGGTGGGAAACTGCTGTTTTGCCTTCAGGAGTTGCCTAGGCTAAATGGTTTCCCGAGTTGCACCATGCCCCAGGAAACGACAAAACTTCCCCTTGCTTTTTCCGGTTTTGTAGTAGCCGTAAAAGAAGGATTGGTTTTCCAGTAATTTCCCCATATCACTAGAGTTTATAGCGGTCTATATTGCCCGGTGGCAAGTTTTTCTATTTATTCCATCAAAGAAGAAAATTCAGGGGACTGGGGCGCTGTAGGAACGAATGAATTCTTTTTTATCCGGAGTATTTAAAAAACAACTGAATTAAGATATTTAGTAACCTATGCAAAGGTCATTAAAGCTTATATTTTATTTCTCCAAATTGAAGACATGAAGCAATTTTTGTTATTTTTATTAAGTGTTGACTAAGAAACCGGGAGAGTTTTATAGCAATGGAATCGGTCTCTATTTCCAGGGAGTCAGGTTACAAAGAGGAATTAACCACTTCTATCTTGACTCAGATTCAGGCTGAACTTTATCAGACGGAAGTTTACCAGAGCGTTCTTAAAACGTTAGAAAAGCAACTGGACAAGCGGGAGGAAAGTGCCCAAGTTTTGCTCGAAGCAGTGGCTAGACAAGCCATCTGGCTGGCATTGAAGCAAGTGGCTAAAAACGCGAAAGAAGAAAAATTAACTGGGGGGGAGAAAATTAGCGGAAATCATTTGCGGGTGTTAGGGGAGTCGCCGTCACCTTGTTTCTCTCCAGAGGATATAGCCGAGTGGCAAACAGCCCAGGGAGAGTTCAACGACGCAGAATCGAACAGCGCCAATGGGAAGCGCCGTGGTGGGGATGGCACAGACCGAGGCGATCGCAACTCTAAATTTCAACAAACATTGCAGAAGCTTTTCCCATCCCAGCCAACCGGGGAGAACACTGGAGAAAATAATGAAAACTCGGCTGAAAAATGGAAAGCAGCCATACGGCAAATGGGGGAAGAATTAAAACGAGCGAGGCAAGAGCGCTCCTTATCCCTAGAAGAACTTCATCGGGAAACATTAGTTCCCTTGCATCATTTGCAAGCTCTCGAAAACGGGAACATTGACAGATTGCCAGAACATATTTACGTCCGCAGCTTTATCCATAAAATTGGAGAAGTGATGGGATTAGAGGGTACTGGAATGGCAGCTTGCTTGTCGGTACCCTTATCGGAAACCAAAGTGGTGCCCTCGTGGTCTGCCAAGGATCCCAAACTCGGGTTTTCCTTAAGTCCAGTACATTTATATCTTGGCTACACCGCCCTGATGGCAGGGGCAATTGGGGGACTGGCGTGGATGTCAGAGCAAACCGCTTCCGAAAACCTGCGCGAACCGGATCCGGGAGTAATTTCTCCCGCGACGGAAACCACCGCACCAACTTCTTCCCCCGGGGTAAGTTCGTCCCCCCAAAGTTTTGCCCCAACCTCTGGGATTGCGCCGCCGGAAGCCATTATTCCTTAAGCGATCGCCAAGGATTAAACTGGCGTTGTGCAACCCGCCACCAGATTTGAGCGATCGCGAAGGGTAGCCTGGTAGCCTCTCGGGATGAGACGCGCGGTGTCGGGCGGTAGGAACACTTAGGCGGCGGAAGCATTGCGCTGAATTTCGCGAAATAATCGGTGGGAGAGTTGAATTTCTCCCACTGTTCAAGCCGATGAATTACTCCTGAGTTTTGTTATAAATCCAATTGAGCAACCACAAGGCGGTGACAATTCCGGCAAAGTGGGCGACAATCGTATGAGTATTGGCCAGCACCACAAAAATATCCAACGGTTGAATAAACTGATTGAGATTAACAGCCGTGGTGGGAAGGGTGCCGGCTTGGTACTGCACTGCCTTTGCCAGCAGGGTGCCCCCGATCGCTTCTGCACCCATCAGGGAGAATAGCATTCCGACTAAATTCACGATTAAACCACGCTGTAGCAGTTGGAATGCATCTGCCTTTTTCGGGCGCAGCTTGGGATTTGGGGATTCAAGCTGGATAGCCAGACGGGTATAACGAAATGCCCAATAAATACTGATGCCTAGAGTAATCAGTCCGAGTACGGCGAAAAACGTGCCCGGACCGGTGCCGACATTTCTGGTACTGGCACCTTGGGTTGCTTGGGGACTATCCACCAAAATGGCAAATAAGAAAATGAGTCCAGCGACCACAGCGAGGACTACCTGCACCCAGAAACTAATCCAGCCAAACCTGCGAAATGCAGGAATAACGCGCTGGAGTGCTGGTGGAAGTGCTTTGAGGTCTGAGTTATCTGACATAGAGATTTGCAGTTGCCGTGATGGGCTTTCATGCCAAGCCGCTCTTGCTTAATGATAGACCAATGCACTCTCAGGTTGCCGGACAAGTGGGTTGCATTGATGAGAGTT
Source organism: Phormidium sp. CCY1219 (assembly GCF_035615515.1). Lineage (GTDB taxonomy): Bacteria > Cyanobacteriota > Cyanobacteriia > Cyanobacteriales > Laspinemataceae > CCY1219. Next base: position 3,980 of record NZ_JAJENT010000225.1, on the reverse strand, counting down.
TTGGCAGGATAGGTTGAATTTTAAGCCACAATGAAAGAAAATTGAGAACATTAGCGGCGAGAAGATCGTCACCAGGTCGGGGATGCGTCTGCAAGAGCGAAATATCAGTGGCTTACAGCGGTTAGTCTGAGGAGCAGTTGTTCCTACAGATGTACTGTTGCTCGACGAGGTGCTTTAATCCCGATCCAGGGTGGTTTATAGCGGACACGACGGGCGATCGCCAAACAATGCACGACAAGCTCAATATCATCGAGGTAATTTTAAGGGTAAATCTCCTGTCGGAGACTGATTTATCTGGTAGTGTGTGGCATCGCAGAGCCTACGTCTCGATAATGGAGTTTTCTCAAAAACCCCCCTCGAGTCGGGCGAAACCGCCATCAGCTCTATGCTCATGCCCCAGTCTAAGGGTCGCAAAATCCCGAACCAGTGGGTTGGGTGTGTGTTGTACTGATACGGATGCAGACTCTGGGTAAAGTGACCGTAGATTGTGTCCCTAACTCCGCAAAGGATGTCCGTAAGGTAGCTGTAAGCGCCAAAGTCTCAACGCAGAGTTGCATTTTTCCGCCGTCTCGTGCCCTTTTTGCTCCTGGTGGGCAACATAGATGGGCATCGATATGAAAGGGTGCATTTTGGCGAGCGGCGATCGCAAGAGTGATGAGGAAAAATATTTCCGGACTTGCTTTGACAAGCTCAATTTAAATTGAAACTTAACCGGGCTTGGATGGCGTTTTCCACAACATTGAGGGTGACATTTAGTTATTGAAAAGTAGGCGTGAGATAACACAGGGGCTTGAAGTCTAACAATAAGCGCCATCGTTTCAAAGGTAGCGACCTACTTTTTATTGAAGCCAGTTATACGAGAAACTTCCTGGCGTTTGAATTATTGAATTAGGGTGCTGATTTTCGCTGATTGAGGGTGCATCAAGCTGTAAAAGTTGACTTGAAATAGGGTGTCTTGACAACTCTATACCAGGTGGTTATGCAGTGAATCCTGACTGGAAGCCTTTCTAGCAGCAAAAGCCAATCGGAAATTTGATAAATTTTCCAACCCAAAGGATGGAAAATTACGGGGTTATTTTATCCCGTTCAATTATTCCAGTGGTGAATCGGGTTATTTCTATAAATAAATTTCCGAGTTCACAAGAGCGAGAGGCTAGCTGAAAAGCGTTTTCGGATTCATGCTGGAGCCAAAATGACTTGGTTTATCTCTGGCTTTGTGCCGGAATAATGATGAATCGATAACCATTTTCGCTCGGGGCTTGGGTCTTTCAGGTAATCGGGGTTGATTTTGACCCTATAGCTAGCAAACAACCACAAAACCGTCAAAATTTCAGGGCGTAAAAACCTGTCTAAATCAGTATGAAATGGGGTATTCAGCGGGTAAATCAGATGAAGTTTGAAGATATCTATGATTTTTTTCAAAATCCACCACCGACGTATTTGAATAAGGAACTGACCGTGTGTTACGTTCTTTCAGTCTTGTTGAGTGGAGATTCCTATGGAACTGAACTGATCCAAAAACTAGAGCGCGAATACCCGGAGTATAGACTGTCCGACACTGTACTCTATAGCGCGCTCAAATTTCTGGAAAACGAAGAAGCAATTCGAGGGTATTGGAAAAAAGTTGAAGGACGAGGACGACCGAGGCGGATGTACCAAGTCTCTCCCGAATCGCGATCGCAAGCTGAAGAATTGGCAAGGCTTTGGCAAGAATACGTGAAGCAAGGAGAAGGGCGAGAGGGGTGTGGCGAAGCCACCTTTACCGCCAATGAAGAAACCGGCTAGACTATCGGTAAACTCAGTAAACTAACCCTCTCTATCGCCCTTTGGGTTGCAGCACTCGTGCACCCCAAAGGGCGGTTAAATTTTTGGGTTTCACGAACCTGACATCCTCCCGACAAGGTTATGTCAATTCCGAGGGTACTAGAATATCACTTGCTATTATCTAGATCCCCACCTATGGATAGCTCTCTCGGCGGCGTCTCTATGTCAAGAGAGGTTCGGGTATGCCCTACTCTACCGAGCTGAGGGCATCGACTTTTTTGGGTTTTTCATTTATCCTTGTTGTAGCTGGCTCTGGCTGTTTAAAGAGTTCTCGCTACTTTTTGCCCTTTAGTGTTTTTCGTTTGAGAGTGTCTACTGTTTCCGCAGCATTTTCGTATGGGTCGGCGGTTTTTCAACCTGAAAGCTGATTGGATTTTAGCATAAATTCCGAGGGCAATCGATCGCGACGCTCACCAAACAAGGGTAGAGCGCGAGCCTTTTTGCGGGTTTAAATAAAAGTGCGGGTAGGCGATCGCAATTCCCTTACACTCACGGGCAATTTTGCCGTGCTTGACTACTGATTTTTCAACCGATCGCTCGCTTGCGTGCGGTAGCGCCACGCTGTGGGGTCATCCGGGCGCAGTTCCAGGGCGCGATCGTAAGCGGCGATCGCTTCGGCTTGATAAGCCAATCTTTCTAAGGTTTGTCCCCGACATAACCAGGCATCATAGTCATGGGGTTGAACTTGCAACACGCGATCGAACGCCGCGATCGCGGCTTCGTAGCGCTGCAAGTTTCCCAACGCCGCCCCTCGGTTAAACCACCCCGCTGCATAGTCCGGTTGCAGTTCTATCGCTTTATCATAGCACTCGATCGCCGCTTCGTAGCGCTGCAAGTCGTACAGTACATTCCCTAAATTATACCAGGCGTGATGGCTGGTGGGATTTACCCTAATCGCTTCCTCATAGGCTGCGACTGCTTCTTCTTGTCGCTGCAATTGTACCAACGCTTTACCTCGCGCACAATAGCTTTGGGGCGAGTTCGCTGCCATTTCCACCACTTGCTCAAAATCCGCCGTAGCTTTTTCCCTCTCCTGTAACGCTTGGTAAGCTAGCCCCCGCTGCGTTAGGGCGGGGGCGTGCTCTGGATGGGCATCTAAACAGCGATCCAAATGGGCGATCGCTTCTCGATACAGTCCCATCCGATGACAAGCCACCGCCAACCCATACAATACTTCTGCGCTTTGCGATGTCAATTGCGCCGCTTGCTGAAAACTGGTTAACGCGGAAGGATATTGTCGGCGATCGAGCTGGGCTTGTCCCTGGCTGAGCCATTTTTCTACCCTATCCTCTGGTTTGTCTGAGATAGAGTTCGTAGCAGAATCGATAGATTGGGGAATTTGCCCTGGGCGATCGAGCAATTGTTGTCCGATTTCACCGGCAACCTCTGCCAATGTGCCACAGTTGAGCTGTCCTAACTGCACCATGCGCTTTGCCAATTCGCGATTCGGAATCGGGGACTCGAGCAGGCGATCGCCAAACTCCCGCAACCACTCCACCCATTTTTCTTCTCCTTCATTTTTCGCCACCGACTTGACAGATGAGGCCGTGTTATGGTATCCTCCGTACCCTAAACCTTTGATGAATTGCAAAACCTGCATCTGAGTCCACCCCCGATGCACTCCTTCTAGCAGTTGGGTAAATAAAAACTCATAGTCTACTGGGGTTAAGGGCGCACGGGGTTGCGGCTTCAAGACAACTGTTTTCCCTGAATGGGAAGCTCGAAACGGCTTGCTCCACTTGCCAAACAAGCGCCGCCAGAATGCAGCTGCATATTGCCAACTGCGCCGTAGCCTTTTCCACAGTGCTTGGATCGAGTGCCTCATCTTCAATTCTTCATGCCTGAAACTGCTTTGGTCGTGCCGATCGCTCCATCGGCTTATTTTCTGCTTTATTCTGAGGGTGAGCCAGTTTATCCCCTTTAAAAGGTCAGATTCTCCTAGAGGTCCCCCCCCCAAAGCAACCGCACATTTAATCGGCATAGGCGTGACGATTTCGAGATGCACAATCCCTGCCAATCGGTTTCCATAAACTTGTAAACTAAATCGCCTTTATTTTAATCTCTCTCGAGTGTATAGCCTTTCTCAGATTGATGTGGTACGTAGCCGAATAGTCATTACCGCGCTTGCACCTCCGAAATGAAAAATTCTCTACCTT
>NZ_JAJENT010000224.1:0-20481 GCF_035615515.1 Phormidium sp. CCY1219 | reverse complement strand
TGTGGGGTAAGTCTTATAGTCGGTTTTCAACCGACTTCAGCTATGAGGCGGGGACTTGCACTCCCCGCCGGATCGTGGGGTTTACAGAGCTTATTGAGAATGGTGCAAGATCTGAGTTAAAACCGACTGAAATGCTTTTACCGTAACGTTTTCAGCCGGTTTCTAACCGGCTTTAGCTATGAGGCGTGGGTTTAAACGAATGGCGGCCAGATGGTCGGGTGACAAAGGCTTACTGAGAATGGTGCAAGATCTCAGATAAATCCGACTAAAAGGGTTTTAGGAGAATATTTTTAGTCGGTTTTTAACCGACTTTAGCTATTAGGCGTGGGATTAATCCCACGCCGGGTTATCGTTAGGTGTTAGGCTGCCATCGTTTAAACCCTCCCTCCCGCTTGCCAAATTTACACCAGGGAAACGGCTGCTAAATTGGTCACGGTTTGGGGCTGAATTGGGGTTTCACTCATCAGCTTGGGCGTCCATTTCAGCAAGGCGGGACGGTATGGGGTATTGCCCCACAAACAGCGTTGGTAATGCCGGATTTGATGCCAGAGACATTGACGATAGGTTTTATTGCCAGTGGCAACAGTTGCTAGTTGTTGTTCCCAGGTAGTAATAAAATGAATGGCGGGACTGGTTTTGCCGTTACCATTGCTGGAATCCCCCAAGTGAGAGAGGGCAACTTGCAATGTCACGACATCGACTAACACCACACTCCACTCCAGCATCAAATCTCGCACTAATGGCAGGTTGTCTCCATCGCTGCGGTGCAATCCGCCAATATCCGGATGCAGTCCCATTTCCAAAACCATCCCCAGTCCCACCTGTTCTAATAAAGCTTGACCGAGGTGTAACAGATTGTTAACGGCTGCGGGTTTTGAGCCTGCATTCAGCCACAACCACTCGCGCAAGGCGGGATAGTACACTTGATTGATGGCGGCTAAATGGCGACGCAATTGTTCGATGGGGAGGGTGGGAATCTCATCGAGAAACAGTTCGATCGCTTCACAGGCGATTTCGACAGTGGGACAACCGCAGGAAGTGAGAGACAGCAACAATGCCCGACGATTGTGCAAAGTGGCACTCACGATTCGTTCGCTGGTGGATTGCAGGAACTGCGGATCCGACGCAAGTTGCAGTTGTTGGGGCAAATATTTGGCATCGGGTTCCAGGTGAAGGCGTCCTAAATAGCGATCGCCTGCATCGAGAAACAACACCGGCAGAGAATGAGACAAGGCTAATGCGGTTGCCTCACCAGAGAGTTCGCAGCCCTGAAAAACCACGATGTGACTGGTGAGTTTTGCTTGAAGACGATGCTGCAATTGCTGGCGATACCAGACTTCAAACACTTGCCGCTTTGCTTTGAGAATCGAACCGGGTTGGGTTAGATAAATAGGCATTAGGTTCAGCTAAACGCTACATCTCCAGCATTGCAAGGGAGTATTTGAGTTCTTATATGCTTTCTGCGCCTCAGTGTATGAGTTTTTATATGAGTTTGGCGCAGCAGTCATATTGGCTGGGTCAATTTGGAAAAAAGACACTAAAAAAGCAGTCGCGATCGAACTCGACTGCTTTTATTCGTTTCAGCACCTTTTCCCTTTAATAAGGGTCGAACGCGGAGGCTAATCTCCTCGAAGAGTTAGAGGAGCGGCACCTGTTTCAGCACCTTTTCCCTTTAATAAGGGTCGAACCCCAAAATACCTCTTCCCCCCTCCAATTAGGTTACTTGAGTTTCAGCCCCTTTTCCCTTTAAGAAGGGTCGAACTCTGTATCGAATGGACGGAGGGTCCGAATGGACCCTTGTTTCAGCACCTTTTCCCTTTAAGAAGGGTCGAACCCCTCCAACTCCAAGGTTACTTGAAATATTAGTAAAGGTTTCAGCACCTTTTCCCTTTAAGAAGGGTCGAACGATTCGTCCTGGATCCATTTGGCTAGGGCTAGCAAGTTTCAGCACCTTTTCCCTTTAAGAAGGGTCGAACACACCTGTCCGAGGAGGATCGGTGTCCCAGCAATTGCTGGAAAGTTTCAGCACCTTTTCCCTTTAAGAAGGGTCGAACTGCTTGTTTTGGCCTTGGTCTTGGCTACCAGCCGTTTCAGCACCTTTTCCCTTTAAGAAGGGTCGAACTGAATCTCTTGAAGGAATCATGCTACCCAGGGTTAAAGTTTCAGCACCTTTTCCCTTTAAGAAGGGTCGAACCACGAAATAGACCTCCCTCAGCCCCTTTTCGAAGGTTTCAGCACCTTTTCCCTTTAAGAAGGGTCGAACACAGCGATGGGTATGTACGTGCTCAAATATGGTACCAGTTTCAGCACCTTTTCCCTTTAAGAAGGGTCGAACGTTGTAATGCGGTAAGGATCCTGTTTGAAGGACCCGTTTCAGCACCTTTTCCCTTTAAGAAGGGTCGAACTGATGGGGTGAGAGTCGTATTTGAAGGACCCTGTACCAACGTTTCAGCACCTTTTCCCTTTAAGAAGGGTCGAACCCCTAGTGAATTTGGACCAATACCGCATTTAACCATCCAGTTTCAGCACCTTTTCCCTTTAAGAAGGGTCGAACAATTATTTACCACAACATGTGTTGTGGGCGATAACTGTTTCAGCACCTTTTCCCTTTAAGAAGGGTCGAACCAGATCCGGATACGTCAAATACGCCGCTCTTCTTCACGTTTCAGCACCTTTTCCCTTTAAGAAGGGTCGAACTATCTGTTTGACGATCGTCGTTTCAGTCTCAGGACTGCGTTTCAGCACCTTTTCCCTTTAAGAAGGGTCGAACAAACATAGTTTCAGTTTCAGGACTGAAACTGAATCTGGATCTATAGTTTCAGCACCTTTTCCCTTTAAGAAGGGTCGAACCATGTTTTACGGCTGGAACTTCTCATGGAGTGAAACGTTTCAGCACCTTTTCCCTTTAAGAAGGGTCGAACACTTGATTCTAACAGCCCTTTTCCTGTCTTGCTTAACGTTTCAGCACCTTTTCCCTTTAAGAAGGGTCGAACTTTTGACATACCAGTACGATACTGGTAAAAAAAAGCGTTTCAGCACCTTTTCCCTTTAAGAAGGGTCGAACATGTCTACGACACTGTCGTAGGACGGTGGCGTGGAAAGTTTCAGCACCTTTTCCCTTTAAGAAGGGTCGAAGCATTTTAGCAATACAGACCGCGCGAACGTTGAGTGTTTCAGCACCTTTTCCCTTTAAGAAGGGTCGAACTTTTTTCTTGTTGCCGTACCGGTATCAGCGGAACAAGAGTTTCAGCACCTTTTCCCTTTAAGAAGGGTCGAACACCCTCGACACACTTCAGTGTCGAGTGGGTGGAACAGTGTTTCAGCACCTTTTCCCTTTAAGAAGGGTCGAACAGATGGAGTCGGGTATGATGTCCTTTTGGACTTCAAGTTTCAGCACCTTTTCCCTTTAAGAAGGGTCGAACTTTAGTCTTCCAAGGCACCGACAACTCAATCGCGACCGGTTTCAGCACCTTTTCCCTTTAAGAAGGGTCGAACGAGGGCGAATTGACCTAGGTTACGCTGAAACAAGTTTAGGTTTCAGCACCTTTTCCCTTTAAGAAGGGTCGAACATTTCGCTTTTTGGTTCTCGATTTTGCTGAGAGGTAAGAGGTTTCAGCACCTTTTCCCTTTAAGAAGGGTCGAACCTTTATTTTCGTTCATGATGGGATCTAAGATAGACCAGTTAATGTTTCAGCACCTTTTCCCTTTAAGAAGGGTCGAACCGGTTTGTGTCGAGTGGGTAGAAGTAGACTTAGAGTTTCAGCACCTTTTCCCTTTAAGAAGGGTCGAACCTCAGTATTACTGTATCGATCAATATAGGAATCGGTAGTTTCAGCACCTTTTCCCTTTAAGAAGGGTCGAACCATGCCTACTGGTCGGCTCCAAGATCGACCAGCTAGTGTTTCAGCACCTTTTCCCTTTAAGAAGGGTCGAACAAAGGACATGCACATTATGTCCATATCGTTACCAACGGTTTCAGCACCTTTTCCCTTTAAGAAGGGTCGAACCATTTGGTTTTACGTTCGCGATAGCGAGTAAACTGGGTTTCAGCACCTTTTCCCTTTAAGAAGGGTCGAACCACTGTGTTAAAGAAGAAATTCAATGTGTGGAGGTGTGGTTTCAGCACCTTTTCCCTTTAAGAAGGGTCGAACCGTTTTGCTTGGAGAACTTCTGGTTCTGTTGCTAGTTTCAGCACCTTTTCCCTTTAAGAAGGGTCGAACTCTTTTTTTTCCGACTTGGGGGGAAGGGTTGTTGTTCAAGTTTCAGCACCTTTTCCCTTTAAGAAGGGTCGAACTTCTGGCTTCCCCGGTGTCCTAGGGAAATGTCTTTTGTTTCAGCACCTTTTCCCTTTAAGAAGGGTCGAACGACAGCAGTTGCGAAGCAGTCCAGATGACTATTTTCGGTTTCAGCACCTTTTCCCTTTAAGAAGGGTCGAACTTTTGAAAACGAGCACCTATCGATACCAGGGGGAGGACTGTTTCAGCACCTTTTCCCTTTAAGAAGGGTCGAACGGATGGAAAATTCAAGTCTATGCCGGATTTATTATGAGTTTCAGCACCTTTTCCCTTTAAGAAGGGTCGAACGGGTAACTAGTCCCCCTAGGGTAGATTAGTTTTGTTTCAGCACCTTTTCCCTTTAAGAAGGGTCGAACTTCGATTCTTCGTTCGGACAAAGTTTCCGAACAGTAGAGTTTCAGCACCTTTTCCCTTTAAGAAGGGTCGAACAAGTGCCAGGTGCTGTTTATTCAGAAGAACAGTGACGGTTTCAGCACCTTTTCCCTTTAAGAAGGGTCGAACTGGTCAAGTCCTTAATGTGGTAGATGCTACTTATTTCGTTTCAGCACCTTTTCCCTTTAAGAAGGGTCGAACCGTGTCGATGTCGTCGGCGGTATTTTCCTACGGAGGGTTTCAGCACCTTTTCCCTTTAAGAAGGGTCGAACACGGCCGATTCAATTATATTTCGTGGTGGGCTGTGGTGTTTCAGCACCTTTTCCCTTTAAGAAGGGTCGAACGATTCATCATTCGGACAACGTTTCCGGACGATGGAAATGTTTCAGCACCTTTTCCCTTTAAGAAGGGTCGAACCACTGCGCAACCATCCGGGGGATCAGTCTCCCAGTGGTTGTTTCAGCACCTTTTCCCTTTAAGAAGGGTCGAACAATGCAAGGTGCTCTGCGCCCCAATCTGCACCCAATGTTTCAGCACCTTTTCCCTTTAAGAAGGGTCGAACTTGGAATCGTAACCCAAATACTCCCCGCCTCTTATCCGTTTCAGCACCTTTTCCCTTTAAGAAGGGTCGAACAACTGTTGTTCAACGACGACGGAGCTCGCCGATTTGTTTCAGCACCTTTTCCCTTTAAGAAGGGTCGAACCGGTGCTGTGGTGGTGTGTTCCAACTTCAAGGAAGAGTTTCAGCACCTTTTCCCTTTAAGAAGGGTCGAACTCGCGGTCGCTATCGGTGTGGTGGTGTGTTCCACCAAGTTTCAGCACCTTTTCCCTTTAAGAAGGGTCGAACCGGGCAATACCCTGCTGTTCTTATCACAGCGGAAGTGTTTCAGCACCTTTTCCCTTTAAGAAGGGTCGAACGTTGGGGTTCAAGAAGCAGCAATCGTAGTAGAAGACCGTGTTTCAGCACCTTTTCCCTTTAAGAAGGGTCGAACACTCCCTTGACTGTAATGGCGACGGAGTAGCCGATTGTGTTTCAGCACCTTTTCCCTTTAAGAAGGGTCGAACATTACGGGCGTCGCGAGCGTCGCGAGCGTCGCGGTTTCAGCACCTTTTCCCTTTAAGAAGGGTCGAACCCTTGAGTTTTGAAACTCAAGCGCTGAGCCAATTCTACACCCATCCATCTGAGGGGGTCAAGGTTTTGTAGCAACACGGGTCTCATTTTCGCCTCAAATCACGGAAAATCGTGGTCTGAAACCCTCTGGTAGAGGGCTATCTGAGGGGGGTAACGACAGAATCAGGGTTTCAGCACTTCCCTACCCCCCTCAGATGCTTATCAGTCAGTCTCTAATGATAAGGTGGACTAATAGAACTAGAGCGGGTTTGCCGGTGGTTATGGAAGGGAACAGGGGGAGAAGGATGAAGGATGAAGGATGAAGAATCAACAATCAACCATCAACTCAGGATAAATGACACATAAACTTAAGCCTCCGTTAAATATTTTAGCATTCTTTTGCCTTTGCTTTTCGTAATCTGGTAGTGGGACTTGCCGCGTTTGTTGCGAAAGGAGATGGCAATAAATCCTTCGTCAATCAAACCGGCCAAATGATGTTTGATGCGTGAAAGCTCACCGCCTCGGGCGCAACTCTGGGCGCAAAGTTGTGCTGAGGTAATTCCCGGTTGTCTCGCGACTGCTAAAAATAGCGATCGCCTCGTTCCTGTTAGGGGTTTGGGCATGAAGAACGGGAAACGGGTATTAAGGATGAAGGATGAAGGATGAAGGATGAAGGGTTAATAAAAATAATCAACCATCAACAATCAACCATCAACAATCAACCATCAACAATCAACCATCAACAATCAACCATCACCCCTTACAACTTCCACAACATCGGACGATACACCTCAACTTCCCCTACCAAACAGGCAATATATTCCCGCACTTGCAACTCGATACAGCGTTTCAAACTGACTTTATAAGCCGTGTGAGGATGGGTGATTTCCGACAGCAACTTATCCTCCCAATGCTTCAAATATTTCTTGAGTGCATGAGGTTGCAAATAAACCCCATTGCGTTCGTCCGGTGGGGTAAAATCATCGGGAGTCAAAATCTGGGAATTCACCAAATACGCCACCAAAGAATCCACAATTTGAGCGCGAAACTCCTCCATCAAATCCGAGACTAATGCCGGATGATTGTCCCGAGGCACGTGCAAATTCCCAAAGTGCGGATGCAGTCCGGCTAAATTCACAAAAGAATGCACATTTTGACTCAGCAACGTATAGCCGAGACTCATCATGCTATTCACCGGATCGGTGGGGGGACGTTTGGTGCGTTTGTTAAAGGCAAAGGGGCCGGTAAATAGTGAACCCAATCCTTGAAAATAGGCAGCAGCGGCTTTTCCTTCATACCCGCGCAAGGCATCCATCGATTCGGCTAACGAGAGTTTATTCATGCAACTGGCAAGCATTTCCAAAGCAATGAACGCCTCATCGGTTTGGCGACGGCGATTCAGTTTCAACAACAATGCCCGGGAATTGTGCAATTTTGCCGCGACGATCGCCTCCGCTTGCATCCGCGTAAATTCCGGATCCAAACTGCGTTGCACTTGCTGAATCAAATACTCGACTTTGGCATGACTTTCCGAGTACAATCGTCCAAAATAACGCCCCTTTTGCGATAAATACATCACGGGAATGCGACGGCGCAAGGCCAAAGAAACGGCACCGTGTGACATATTGCAACAGCCGAACAAGACGATATGACTGACGCGATTGGCGGGAACTTTGACCCGCAGTTCCCGATTGGAAAACACTTGAAATTGCTGGTTTTTGACGCTTAAATAAGCGCCTTGGTCGGTGATGTATAAAGTGGTCATGGTATCACTCCACAAATGTTGCGGATGGGCAATGGGAAAGTGGATCGATTTGAGACTGCACGCCAGGGGAGGACGAGAAACGCGCACTCGCTTGCGTTGTGCGGGACGCCGAGAGGGAACGCCAGAGGCAGATAGCACCCATTCACTGCTGTCTCGTTTGGGGGGTGGTGGGGGTGCATAGACCTCACCTTTGACAAACCGATAGCCGAGAAAGGTAAACTCTTCTTCGGGACTGTAGATGCGGGTTTTTTCCAGTTGCAAGGTGAGATAGCACTCGCCCAACCAGTCCCGCACTCGTTCTAAGGCGCGGTGTGCTTGGATGGAATCTGGGGTGGCGATCGCAAAATCATCCCCGTAGCGCACCAGATTGAATCCCTGTGCCAAACATCGCCGGTCAAACTCGGTGAGATACAAGTTGGCTAAAGCACCAGACAAAATCGCCCCCTGCAACACCCCTTTGCCAAAGTTGCGATACTGTCCCCGAATCACAATCCCCGCGCCGATTTGCTGTTCGAGCAATTGCAACAAAATCGGTTCTAATTGCAATTCTTCAATGTGAGTCAGCAACAGCGCCCAGCAAAGATTATCGAAGAATTGGGCAATATCGGCTTTGAGTACCCAACAGGGTTGAAACTGGTAGTAGGAATACAGATGCCGCACTGCCATCTGGATACCGCGCCCCGGTCGATAGGCGTAGCTACAATCGAGTAGGGTGTCTTCCAGGGGCCAGTAGAGTTCTTCCAGCAACAATCGCTGTACGATGCGGTCAGATACGGTGGGTATGCCGATTAAGCGTTTGCCACCGGATGCCTTGGGTAAGTGAAAGCCCAAAGCGGGTTTGGCGAGATAGGTTTCGCGAGTAAGATGCTGTTGGAGTTGCTGCAACTGCGCCTCCAGATTGTCAGCAAACCCATCAACGGTAATGCGATCGACCCCTGCCATTCGGGATCCTCGGCGCACTTGTTGCCAAGCTGCTTTCAGCAAGTTGTCGGTAAATTCCATAAGCAAGGAAAGAAATGGCTTGCATTTCCATCGTGGCAAGGGCTTATTTGAGTTCGCGTATGAGTATGGGGGGAGAGTGTATGATTTTTTATATGAGTTTGGAGTAAAATCGAAAAAATCAATATTCACAGGAGGTTGAGATGTCGCCTCGATCGCTGGTTGCGTCTGAAGAGGGTCTCAAAAAAGCCGAACGAGCTTTACAACGGCATAATTTGACGAAAACCGCGATCGCCAAGGAATTAGCGATCGCATCTTGGACGACAGTGAGCAAATTTTTCAATTGCAAACCCGTCGATCGCCCCTATTTCCAAGAAATCTGTCGGGCGTTGGATCTCGATTGGCAGGAAATTGCTGGAATTCCTTCGGAAAGTCATGAACCCGAACCGGATTCACCCCCAGTGGAAAGCATTATCGAAGAAGCGTTTGCCAAAGCAACACCGGCGACGGCTCAACTTGAAACCGTCACCCGCAATGCCTCGAGAACCCGCAAAGCCCTCGAACCCTATATTTTACCGGCGATTCGTCGGGAAGCATTGCTCGACAAATGCTTGAGTCAGATTGCGATCGGACTTGCGGGAAAACAGCGGGTGGTGCCGATTTTGGGGGCGGCAGGATATGGGAAAAGTACCCTTTTGGGCACGCTGTATGACGAGTTGCTGACTCAGAATCATGCCGGTTGGATTGCCTTAGTGCGCTGTGACGATTTAATCGGAGGAAGCGATCGCTTTCCGGAAGAAGTGGGGGAAAAAGTCAGCGATTCCCCCCTCTCCATCGTCGCCGTCGCCCAACAACTCACCGCACAACGGGGACGCGGGGTGTTATTGCTCGATACTTTAGATATTATTCTCACTAAACCCCTCGTACCGGTATTGCGTCTCACTCTCTCCCAACTGCTCGAATCCGGCACCACAGTCGCCTTTACCTGTCGCGATAGCGATTATGCCGACTTTTTTGAACCCTATCACGAAAGTTTTGCCGGGTTCCGGGAAAGCGTGTATGACGGCTGCAAAATCGCTGAATTCGATCGCGAAGAAGTGGCAACAGCGGCTCGCACTTATGCCGCTCTCAAACCGGAATATCCCACCCCTGAGAGTCAAATCAGCTTTGCCAGCCGCATTTTAGACCTATCTGCCGATCGCGTTTCTTTAGCAGAAATTGTGGGCAATCCCCTGCTGTTGGCGCTGTTGTGCGAACTGTTTGCCGAAGCGCAAGTCGTCCCGGAAGATTTGACCGTCAGCCAACTTTACGACATCTATTGGACGTGGAAAATTTCTAAAGTCCGGCATCAACAGCAATCTCCGCGCATTGGCAAAAGTAAGGAAAAATTATGCTTATTTTTAGCCGAAACTTTATATCAAAATTCCGAAGAACGGTTGCGCGATTTTATCTATGAAACTCAGTTTGACCTCAGCAACGAAACCGATTTTGCCGCCTACACTGCCTTGCGTAGCGATGGGGTGTTGAAAGAGTTTGGCAACCATCGCATCGGTTTTTTCCATCAAACGTTCCTGGAATATGCGATCGCTCGTTGGTTAAATGCTACCGAATCCGGCGAACGAACTCAAGCCCACATCCGCCGTCAGTTTCGCGCCAATTCTCCGGAAATTCGTCATTATTTATGGCCGATATTTCGTCAGTTGCTAACCTTGGTTGCTTTAGAAGAATTTTATCGGATTTGCACCGAACTGGATAAACAACAATTGCTCCCCTTTCGTGCCATTGCTTTTGCTGCCGTATCCCGCACGGAACCGGAATCGGCATCGGTACTGCTGCAACTGTTTGACATTGCTAAAACTGGCGATTATGCGTTTCTGGAAGCGTTGTTAATTGCGGCCAATTCTGCCCCGATTCGACATAGCAATCCGGTGTGGGAGGTGGTGGTGCGATCGCTCTCTCATGCGGGGAAAGAATTGATTAACAAAACCATTGAAGTGGCTGCGGGTTGGATTGCTCGTTCCGAGGCGGGAAGTCAGCGATTTCGCGATGCCATTTCTGCCTTAGATGCCAGTGCATTAACTGATACGCGATTGGGTCATACTCTGTGGGGAAAGTTCCTGGGAGAATACTATCGCAGCGTTCGCAATTCGGGGAAGTCGCTGGATTTGCCGGTGTTAGAAATTCTCAAACAACAGTATAGCGCATTTGGCAGTCACGTGCGGGCGATCGCCATCGATTTGTACTTGACTCCTGGAGTGCCTACTCAAGTGCAGCGCGATTTTTTACTAACCATTTTGGAGATTCCTCCGGCGAATAATTCTTTTGTGGAAAAGGAGAATGCGGTGACTTTGCTGTTGCACCTGTTACCGGATTTAATCGCCGATGGAAATTCCCCGTTTGGCAATTCTTGGTTTAGCGTATTGGATGCGGAGTTACAACCGGAATGGGTGGGAGTTTGTGCAGTGGTTGTGGGACAAAAAGCAGCCAGGGATCCGGAATTGGTGGAAGCGATCGCTCGGGCTTTGTTTGAGGAACCGCCCCCCAATGCCTCAAAATCTTTTAACCGCAGCAGCGCGATCGCTTTGCAAGAAGCGATTCAATCCGGGGGCGCTGACACTGTGGCATCCGCACTGGTAAAGCGGGATATCCTTCAAATTGCTGAAAATCGCATTTCTACCTTGGCAATGATGGTGAGACAGTTGGGGAAACAAGGGTGGGAAACGACGGCAAAGGATGAAGAATGGGCGGTGAAATTGGGAGAATGGATTCAGCCGGTGATTGATTCTCATCCGGTAGAATGGATTGGGGCGCTGGATGCTTTGGCGGTGCGATCGCCTGGGGTGCAAACCCAATTGTCAGAAGTGCTGCAACGCGCGATCGCTTCCCTAAAACCGAAAAAAATCAACTTAATTCTCAAAAAACTGGCGTACATTCCCCCGGCGATCGTCCCTTATTTGCAACAAAACCGTCAATCGAAAGAATGTCGCATAGCGTTATTAAAATTAGCCCAGCAAGAAGCTGAGGCGGGGTCATCGGAAGCGGTGACGGAAATTATCGCTGCTTGTGCCGATGTTTCTCAAGATGTTGCTAAGGATGCGTCAGGGATGCTGTGGGAATTAGCCCGTCAACAACAAGCGATCGCGGTTGAATCGTTGTTGCCTATTTTAGCCAATTCTCGGATAATTGGGGTTCGACAAAATTGCTTTCAGGCGATTTTGGAACGGGTGAATGCCAAGGTGGTGAGTCCCGCACAAATCGTCACTGTATTTGAGGCGATCGCCACCGAAACTGCACCGGAAATTTTGCAACTGGCGTACAAACTGACGACGGCGGCAATTTGGAACCACCCTTCTGGGGAACGGATGCTAGAATTGCCCATTGCCAATGCTGCATTTGCCTTAACCCGGAGGATTGTGGGTCATGTGCCTCAGAAAACCATAGATGCGATCGGCAATATTGCTATGATTACTTTTAACCAGATGGTGTTGCTGGAAGAACGCCAGTTGATTCCCGAACTGACGGAATGCACCCGATTGTTATTTCGCTCGGTGGATATTGCTGGAAAAATTGATAAACTGGTAGTGACGGGTTTGCTGAGTCATCTAGCCAAATTCGATTCCGAGTTATTGTCAGCGATTATCACCGAAGATTGGACGAGGGACAATAAGATATTACCGATTGCCAATCAACAAGCTTTAGTAGTTGCCATCTCTAACAATGAAGGTAAGATGTCTCCCTTACTCGATCGCCTGTTAGCGGATCCTTCCGTTCCCGAAGAAACCAAAACTCGCATCCTGCGCGATCGCAATCTCTAGCCCGGTCAGTTATTAGCTGGTCTTATCAGTTTCTTGGGATTGATAAGCATCTGAGGGGGGTAGGCAACCTCTGAAACCCGCATTCTATCGTGACCCCCCTCAGATAAGCCTCTGGGACTGGGTTTCAGCCGACGATTTTCCGTGATTTTTGACAAAAATGACCACTCTGTTGCTACAAAACCTTGACCCCCTCAGATCGATGGGTGTAGAATTGGCTCTATACCCGAGTCTCAGGACTCAAGGGTTTGACCCTTATTGAAGGGAAAAGGTGCTGAAACTTCTTCCTTGTCTTCCTTCACCATGTCCGTGAAGGCGATGAGTTTGACCCTTATTGAAGGGAAAAGGTGCTGAAACATTTCACATTCTTCCTTGTCTTCTTCCTTGAAGTAGTTGGTGGAAGTTTGACCCTTATTGAAGGGAAAAGGTGCTGAAACAGGTCATCTCCTGCTGGTTGAACCAGCCGGTACTTGTTTGACCCTTATTGAAGGGAAAAGGTGCTGAAACTATTGCCCGGACGGACCATATGCCCGCCGATGAAAGTTTGACCCTTATTGAAGGGAAAAGGTGCTGAAACTCGACCCACTCTACGCATACTGGTGCGCAGAGGGTTTGACCCTTATTGAAGGGAAAAGGTGCTGAAACAAAATTATCTCCTACCATGCATAGGGTGGAGTTTGACCCTTATTGAAGGGAAAAGGTGCTGAAACTCTAGCCACTGTCGTAGCCCCTCGTATTCTGACAAGTGTTTGACCCTTATTGAAGGGAAAAGGTGCTGAAACATTATGGTACGGAATTCTTCTCCGCTATGTCGATCGAAGCGTTTGACCCTTATTGAAGGGAAAAGGTGCTGAAACGTTGAAACTAATCTACCCTAGTGGGACTGGGGGACTGTTTGACCCTTATTGAAGGGAAAAGGTGCTGAAACGACAATAGCCCACCAGCTAATGTAGTTAAACCGCCCGTTTGACCCTTATTGAAGGGAAAAGGTGCTGAAACTGTTCCACCACCGACCCATCTGGGTGGTGGACAACAGGTTTGACCCTTATTGAAGGGAAAAGGTGCTGAAACTAGTTGGATCTCTTGGATCTCAGGGATGCTTGGGTGGCAGTTTGACCCTTATTGAAGGGAAAAGGTGCTGAAACTCCTCCGGTCCTTACGGTCGCGAATATCAGAAATTTTTGAGTTTGACCCTTATTGAAGGGAAAAGGTGCTGAAACCTTACGGTGGCTGTTATCAAAAATTTCTGATACTCGTTTGACCCTTATTGAAGGGAAAAGGTGCTGAAACTATACTGAGCCTGAAAGCCATTGAGAATCCACTCAAGTTTGACCCTTATTGAAGGGAAAAGGTGCTGAAACCATATATCTATCTCCTGGTTCCGGTGAGGAACGCAGAGTTTGACCCTTATTGAAGGGAAAAGGTGCTGAAACCCTGGGCATACTCGCCCTCACCCTCATGGAGAAAAGTTTGACCCTTATTGAAGGGAAAAGGTGCTGAAACAGTTCCAAGGGCCCATACAATAAGCCCAACGAAAGCAATAGTTTGACCCTTATTGAAGGGAAAAGGTGCTGAAACAGCATCGCAATGCCAATAGCGTGTGCAACTGTAATCGTTTGACCCTTATTGAAGGGAAAAGGTGCTGAAACCCCTGCTCTATAGCAGGGTTTTGGTTTGCTATAGCCGGTTTGACCCTTATTGAAGGGAAAAGGTGCTGAAACTACGCAGTGGTATGGGTTCGGGGAGTTCCGTCCGCGAAAAAGTTTGACCCTTATTGAAGGGAAAAGGTGCTGAAACTTGTGGGCAAATCAAAATCTGTCACTTCAATTAGCACGGTGTTTGACCCTTATTGAAGGGAAAAGGTGCTGAAACTTTTAAATAATGGCGAAAGCCATGGAATGATATCCTGTTTGACCCTTATTGAAGGGAAAAGGTGCTGAAACTTAATTCCATGAATTGACGGGGGGTTCGTCAAAATGGTTTGACCCTTATTGAAGGGAAAAGGTGCTGAAACGCATGATTTTCCACGTTTGTTCCACTGGAAGACCAGTTTGACCCTTATTGAAGGGAAAAGGTGCTGAAACGTACGACATACGATCCCGAGATTATGCGTGTAAACGGTTTGACCCTTATTGAAGGGAAAAGGTGCTGAAACACTATGTAAGCAGACTCTAGACGAGTCTCGTTTGGAAGTTTGACCCTTATTGAAGGGAAAAGGTGCTGAAACTCTTGGGTGTTTTGAAATGGCCATCGCCCTGAAACGTTTGACCCTTATTGAAGGGAAAAGGTGCTGAAACCAGGAATAAATCCCGACCTTCACCCCCTACGAATTGTTTGACCCTTATTGAAGGGAAAAGGTGCTGAAACTACATGTCCTTGCCCCTTATCAAAGTGGACAATAGTGTTTGACCCTTATTGAAGGGAAAAGGTGCTGAAACTTGTGAGCTGTTGCTCCGATCGCGGAGCAACTGTGGTTTGACCCTTATTGAAGGGAAAAGGTGCTGAAACTAATACACCCCATACAGGGGCGAACTATCGAACTGGTTTGACCCTTATTGAAGGGAAAAGGTGCTGAAACCAGGAAGAGGAGGAGGGAACTATTCCCTCCTTTGTAATAGTTTGACCCTTATTGAAGGGAAAAGGTGCTGAAACAAGAGTAGATTAGAGTGGTAGGCTCCTTTGTAATAGTTTGACCCTTATTGAAGGGAAAAGGTGCTGAAACTTTAGACTAGTTGGGTGCTGGATAGCACCCATGTTCGTTTGACCCTTATTGAAGGGAAAAGGTGCTGAAACGTAATAGAGGTGCTGGACATGGATACTATATAGGGTTTGACCCTTATTGAAGGGAAAAGGTGCTGAAACTCTAGCAAAATTTTGATTTGAAGCCCATCGCCATAAAGTTTGACCCTTATTGAAGGGAAAAGGTGCTGAAACGATTTATCATCCGCAAAATTGGGCTCTTGAAAATTTTGTTTGACCCTTATTGAAGGGAAAAGGTGCTGAAACATTCATATGTGGATGCATAGCGAACAACTAGTGCAAACTGTTTGACCCTTATTGAAGGGAAAAGGTGCTGAAACAACAAGAATGGTATTTAAACTCTTATCCTCTTCGTACCGTTTGACCCTTATTGAAGGGAAAAGGTGCTGAAACTTGCCGCTTGCTCCGAAAGAAACAGACCGAAACTGTTTGACCCTTATTGAAGGGAAAAGGTGCTGAAACTATCCATGAAAATCTGACCAATTATGACCACATTGCTCCATTTGTTTGACCCTTATTGAAGGGAAAAGGTGCTGAAACTAGTCAAGAACTATGCTTAAGCTTGAAAAATTTCCTACCGTTTGACCCTTATTGAAGGGAAAAGGTGCTGAAACAGTCGTACCAATACGAATACCCTTTTTCTAAAAGGGGTTTGACCCTTATTGAAGGGAAAAGGTGCTGAAACAAAATATCGAAGAAAATCCATTTTTGACTTTGCAAGTGTTTGACCCTTATTGAAGGGAAAAGGTGCTGAAACGACGGACGATTGAGGAAAGTCATTTTTCTTTCCGAGAGTTTGACCCTTATTGAAGGGAAAAGGTGCTGAAACAGGGTAGCACTGTTTCATTATGCTATCCATTGCTCTCGTTTGACCCTTATTGAAGGGAAAAGGTGCTGAAACTGTGGGGGCGTTTAAATTAATCCGCTCCCGCTCCTCGTTTGACCCTTATTGAAGGGAAAAGGTGCTGAAACCCCAGACCACCCAGGCGACATTTTCGCCACAGAATAGTTTGACCCTTATTGAAGGGAAAAGGTGCTGAAACTCTTTACAACTTGATCCCCTTGACCTGTAAATTCTAGTTTGACCCTTATTGAAGGGAAAAGGTGCTGAAACATGAATATAGACTGGCCTTCATAACTTGCGATATAGGTGTTTGACCCTTATTGAAGGGAAAAGGTGCTGAAACCTAGGCCCCATTGCTGGGCTATTCGGTCAATCAGTTGTTGTTTGACCCTTATTGAAGGGAAAAGGTGCTGAAACCATAAAATGTATCATTTCCTTTGTTTCCAAAGGAGATGTTTGACCCTTATTGAAGGGAAAAGGTGCTGAAACAAATGAGAAACAACCCACCCGAGGGTTAGGGTTACAGCTGGTTTGACCCTTATTGAAGGGAAAAGGTGCTGAAACTACTAGCCCCTGGTGATTGTCGTTGTTGACTATTTGTTTGACCCTTATTGAAGGGAAAAGGTGCTGAAACATCCTCCGTCGATGGCGGTACGAACCCCTGGTATTGGTTTGACCCTTATTGAAGGGAAAAGGTGCTGAAACTTTCCCAAAAAATTTGGAAAGAGTAACCTTCTTTTTGCAATGCGTTTGACCCTTATTGAAGGGAAAAGGTGCTGAAACCCCCAATAAGCAAGGAAGTAAAACTTCCCTGCCCATGGAGTTTGACCCTTATTGAAGGGAAAAGGTGCTGAAACATTCGCCCGGCCAACTTAGCCGTTCATTTTTGAAATGTTTGACCCTTATTGAAGGGAAAAGGTGCTGAAACAAAAACATCATCGCCTTCTAAGCCGAGGAGGGCTTTATGTTTGACCCTTATTGAAGGGAAAAGGTGCTGAAACCAACTTTGTCTTCGTACACTACCCAGGCAACAACCTCGTTTGACCCTTATTGAAGGGAAAAGGTGCTGAAACAGCAGCTTTCTAGTCCCGCGTCCATATGACGCAAAAGTTTGACCCTTATTGAAGGGAAAAGGTGCTGAAACTTCCAGTAATCGCCCGGGTAGTGCCCGCATTGCGAGATTGTTTGACCCTTATTGAAGGGAAAAGGTGCTGAAACTAGGAGTTTCCGCGGAAACGTCCCACTTCTGTATCGTGTTTGACCCTTATTGAAGGGAAAAGGTGCTGAAACTCATCCCATTCGTCTTCCCATGGGTGGGAAAAATAGGTTTGACCCTTATTGAAGGGAAAAGGTGCTGAAACCCTTCGTTTACAATCATAAACATAAGGCCGTTTTCAAGGCGTTTGACCCTTATTGAAGGGAAAAGGTGCTGAAACAAGTTGTGCTTTTGCAGGTGCAGGGGTTGAAAAGAAGTTTGACCCTTATTGAAGGGAAAAGGTGCTGAAACCGAAAGGGTTAGGCAGGTTAAGAATTTCTTTTGGGGTTAGGTGTTTGACCCTTATTGAAGGGAAAAGGTGCTGAAACTAGTCGAAAGAGTCAAGGAAAAGGTCGTAAAAAAGGGTTTGACCCTTATTGAAGGGAAAAGGTGCTGAAACCCAGGGAATCACCCGGACGACACCTTCGCCCTCGTATTTGTTTGACCCTTATTGAAGGGAAAAGGTGCTGAAACGAGTGCGTACCTTTGCGGTAATAATATACACCGTAAAGAGTTTGACCCTTATTGAAGGGAAAAGGTGCTGAAACTTCGCGCGCCGCTAATAAATTTAGCGCCGATTTGGTGTTTGACCCTTATTGAAGGGAAAAGGTGCTGAAACTTCAGCATAATTCCAGTTATTACGGATTCGAGATTGTCAACCAACTAAATTTTGCTACAGAATTAATTTCCGCACCAGAGGCGCGGGAAGAACTGGCAGAATTGAACTTGCGGGCGGGGAAAAAAGCCAAAGCGTCAGCCGCCTACGAAGCTGCTTTTAAATACTTGCAAGTAGGGAGAGAACTGTTCGGCGATCGCACTTGGGAAACGCACTACGAATTGACCCTTTCCCTGTATGTAGAAGCCGCCGAAGCTGCCTATGTCTGCGGCGAGTTTGAAGCAATGGAGCGGTACGTGCAAGGGGTGTTACAGCAAGCAAAGCACCTGTTGGATAAAGTCAAAATATATGAGATAAAAATTCAAGGTTGCATGGCTCAAAACCAGCCTCGAGAAGCAGTGAAAACCGCTTTATCGGTGCTGAAGCTATTGGGAATCAATTTTCCTCAAAAGCCTACGCAATTGCAGATTGGGTTAACTCTCCTAAAAACCAAGCTTTTGTTAGCCCAAAAGCGCATCGAAACCTTAGAGAATTTACCGCCAATGCGCGATGCATTTCATCAAGCCGCAATGCGAATCTTGGTCAGTTTGTTTTCTGCTGCTTATGTCAGCGTTCCCGAACTATTACTGCCTTCAATTTGTAAAATGATTGATTTATCGGTCAAACATGGGAATGCGGCTGAATCTGCCTTTGGCTATGTTTGTTATGGGGTAATTTTATGTGGCGTTGTCGGAGATATTGAGGCGGGATATACGATGGGCAAATTGGGGGTTGAATTAGCGGACAAAAATACTGCAAAAGAAATTCAAGCTAAAACCTTAATTAATGGAGCAATGTTCGTGAATTTCTGGAAACCCCCTCTGATTGATACTTTAACTGATTTTAAAAAAAGCTATCAAATTTAGAAGTAATTAAAGGTTTGATAGGTTTCCCAATGTTTTACTTTTACGCTGCTCTTACGCAATTGGCAGTATGTAGTACCGTTCCCAAACTAGAAAAAAAGCGCATGTTGCAGAAAGTGCTAAACAACCAGAAAAAAATGAAAAAGTGGGCGCATCATGCGCCGATGAACTTTTTGCATAAATATTATCTGGTGGAAGCGGAACGAAATCGGGTTGTTGGCAAAGAGATTAAAGCCATGAACCAGTACGATCGCGCCATTGAACTTGCCAAAGAAAATCAGTACCTCAACGACGAAGCGTTAGCCAACGAACTCGCCGCCAAATTTTACCTCGCCAAAGGCAAAATCAAAATTGCCCAAACCTATATGCAAGAAGCGCGCTATTGCTATTTAAAATGGGGCGCAACGGCAAAAGTCAAGCATTTAGAAGAAACCTATCCGCAACTCTTTCAAATTATCGCTCAGAATCCGGCGGGCAATTCCCAAGTACAATCCAGCCATTTGCCCACCACAACTGATAGCGGAAAAGCCCTGGATGTCACCAGCGTATTAAAAGCCTCTCAAGCGATTTCTGGCGAAATAATCTTAGAAAAATCCCTGGCTAAATTAATGAAAATTATGATAGAAAATGCCGGGGCACAAAAGGGAGTGTTGATTTTAGAAAAAGCGGGAAAATTGTTTATCGAAGCAGCGGGCAGCGTAGAGTCGGATGAATTTACCGTGTTGCAATCGCTTCCCCTAGAAAATAACCTGCCCGTTTCCCTGGTGAATTATGTGGCGCGCGCCCGAGAAACCGTGGTACTCGATGAGGCGTATCGGGAACAATGGTTTAACCAAGACCCTTATATTTCGGCAAATCAAACTCAATCGATTTTTTGCGTTCCGTTAATCAATCAAGGGAAGCTAATTAGTATTGTTTACTTGGAAAATAACCTCACCGTAGGAGCATTTACGGAAGAACGAAGAAAGGTTATCACTTTGTTGTCGGCTCAAGCGGCAATTTCGATTGAAAATGCCAAACTGTATAGTGAATTGCGGGAGAATGAAAGCCGCTTGATGCAGTTTCTCGAAGCAGTTCCGGTGGGGATTTTGGTGCTCGATCGCACCGGAACTCCGTATTATGCCAATCACGCCGCCCAGCAGATGTTTGGCAAAGGCATTGAATCGGTAGCGCCGGATAAATTAACTGAAGTTTATCGCCTGTACTGCACCAACAGCGATCGCCTCTATCCCACGGATCGATTATCCAGCGTGCAAGCTTTGCGGGGGTTATCTAGTATGGCAAATAATCTGGAAATTCATCGCGGCGATCGCATTATCCCCATCGAAAGTTGGGGAACGCCGATTTTTGACGAACAAGGGAATGTGGTGTATGCGATCGCTGCCTTTCAGGATATCACAGACCGCAAAAAAGCGGAAGCCGAACGCCTAAAACTCACCAACGATTTGCTACAGCTTAACGCCGCCTACTCGCGCTTTGTTCCCCGACAATTTCTGCAATTTCTCAACAAAAATAGTATCGTCGATGTGCAACTGGGCAATCATGTAGAACGAGAAATGTCCGTGCTGTTTTCCGACATTCGCTCCTTCACTACCTTATCAGAAAGCATGAACCCGCAAGACAATTTTAAATTTATCAATTCCTATTTGCGGCGTATGGAACCGGCGATTCTGCTCAACAATGGCTTTATCGACAAATACATTGGCGATGCGATTATGGCCCTATTTGGCGAAAGCAAATTGTCACTACGAACCGGGGGATTGAAATCGCGGCTACACAGGCAAAGTCCACCTTCGTGGACTTATTCTTT
>NZ_JAJENT010000223.1:0-13229 GCF_035615515.1 Phormidium sp. CCY1219 | reverse complement strand
CAACTGTTACGAACCCTTCATCCAAGGAGAGGGTTTTTTCAACTTACCGATTAGTTAAACTCGGACTCGTTGGAAACCACGTTACCTCTCCTCCGCATGTGGCAAATACTACAACTTGACTTACCGATTAGTTAAAATCGGACTCGTTGGAAGCTCGAACTCTCCAGTCACGCCTGCGGAGGCTGTGACTCCATAACTTCTTACCGATCGCTTAAAATTGCACTCGTTGGAAAACCTTAGAAATCAACAATGGTACCCATTACTTCGGCTTCACTTCCCGATCGCTTAAAATCGGACTCGTTGAAAACCAGAACGTTGCGCCAGTAGCAGCATCCGTTACACTGCCGTCTCTACCGATTCATAACCATCAGGCTGAGGAGAAACCCCGTATCCTAAAAACCCCGATCGCATCTTCAACCGCCCAAAAAAAGAGAGATGTTTTCGCCACATCTCTCTCTTTTCGCGGTTTTCCTGCGATTGAAACAGCAACTTTAACTGAATTCCCGCTTTCGCAGAAATCACAACTCAAGTCGGTTGAAACCGACTAAAATATTTGTCCTGTAAGGCTTTCAGTCGGTTTCCAACCGACTCGAGCTATGAGGCGTGGGTTTGCAACCCACGCGCCTATCGTCGGGTGACTATAGCGCTGTCGCGCATGGCTTCGCTAGCGATCGCCTTAGCGCGATTTCAATCCTTTGAGTCACATATAATATAGTCACTAGGAGACAAAGCCTCCGGAGGCGTTCCCAGCTCATGCTGGGAACGAGTCGCGAGTGGCGGATACAGTATGTGATAAACCAACCTAGCCATACACTTCCTGAATCCAGGCCCATTCGCGGGTTAAGCCTTCTTCCAACGACACCAGGGGATTGTATCCCATGATGCGTTGAGCCTTAGACACATCCGCACTGGTATGACGGGCATCGCCCACAGCAGATTCGATATACTGGCGACGGATGGGGCGGCCCACCACCGTTTCCATCGTCTCGATGACATAAGCTAAAGACACGCGAGAACCGCCGCCGATATTGAACACTTCCCCCGGGGCATCCGGGGCAGTTGCCGCCCCCAAATTTGCGGCGATCGCATCGCTAACATAAGTAAAATCTCGCGTTTGCTGCCCATCGCCGAAAATGACAATTTCCTCATCTTTCAGCGCCGCCTGTAGGAACTTGTGAAACGCCATATCCGGGCGCTGACGCGGACCGTACACAGTAAAATAGCGCAATCCCGAGACCGGCACGCCAAAATTGCGATAATATAACAAACAAAGCTGTTCCGATGCCAACTTAGTAATCCCATAAGGAGAAACCGGTTGAGGGCAGGTATCTTCTCCCGTCGGCATCTTTTGTGCATTGCCATACACCGAAGAAGAAGAGGCAAACACAAACCGCTGCAGGTGTGTGGCATTTTTTGCTGCTTCCAGCATCACCTGAGTGGCATTCAGATTGCGTTCGGTATAACCGCGAAAGCCGGTGCCCCAACTGGCGCGCACTCCCGCTTGTGCCGCCTGATGGTAAACCACCGCCACATCATCGAGCAGCGATCGCCAATCCAAATCCTGGATATCCGCCTCAATCAGTTGAAAATCCGGGTGAGTAGCAAACGGCTTAATATTGTGCCGCTTAAAACTCGGATCGTAATAATCGTTAAAATGGTCGATGCCGATAACTCGTTCTTTGCGATCGAGCAATGCTTCCACCAAATGAGACCCGACAAAACCCGCCGCCCCCGTGACGATATTCGTAGCCATAATTCAAGCCCAGATAAACGCAAACCCTATTGTAACCAAACTCCGATTATCAATGCGAGTTGTTTTAGCATATTTTAAAGTAGAATCGAAGCCGATCGCGCCGGGTTTGCGCGCCCGGTAAAAACTGACCTTGACAGCGAGGATGAGAGTGAAAATTTTAGTTGTTGGTAACGGAGGGCGCGAACATGCCCTGGCTTGGAAGCTGCTACAATCCGATGAAATCGAGCGAGTGTTCTGCGTTCCCGGCAATGGAGGAACCGCCGCAATGGAACGCTGCGAAAACATTCCCTTGACAGTGGACAACTTTTCCGGTATAAAAGACGCCGCCAAAGAGCGGGGCATCTCCTTAGTCATCATCGGACCGGAAGTGCCCCTAGCGATGGGAATTGCCGATTACCTGCAGCAAGAGAACCTGATGGTATTCGGGCCGAGTCAAGCCGGCACCCAACTAGAAGCCAGTAAATCCTGGGCGAAAGGATTCATGCAGGATGTGGGAATTCCCACCGCGCGATCGGCAGTATTCACCGACGAAGAAGAAAAAGCAGCGATCGCCTATGTCGAAAAAAACGGCGTCCCCATCGTCATCAAAGCCGATGGATTAGCAGCCGGCAAAGGCGTCACCGTTGCCACCACCCGAGAAGAAGCCAAAAACGCCATTCACGACTCATTTGCCGGGAAATTCGGCTTATCGGGCGAGTGCATCGTCATCGAAGAATGCTTAACCGGGGAAGAAGCCTCCGTACTTGCCATTACCGATGGATTAACCGTGCGCCCCTTACTGCCCGCGCAAGATCACAAAGCGATCGGCGAAGGGGATAGCGGACCGAATACTGGCGGGATGGGAGTCTATGCCCCTGCCCCCATCGTCACCCCAGAATTAATGGACCGGGTGCAAACCGAGATATTAGAGCCAGCGATCGCCCGCATGCGAGAAAGAGGCATAGACTATCGCGGCGTTTTGTATGCCGGCTTGATGATTTCCCCCGACGGCGAAGCCAAAGTCTTAGAATTTAACTGTCGCTTCGGGGATCCGGAAACCCAAGCCATTTTGCCCTTATTAGAAACCCCCCTGCACGAACTTCTTCTCGCCTGTGCCCAGCAGCGACTCAGGGAGATGCCCCCGATTCGCTGGAAAGCGGGAGTCTCCGCCTGCGTGGTCATGTCAGCCAAAGGATATCCTGGAGACTATGAAAAAGGAAAAGCGATCGCCGGATTAGAGAAAGCCGCCGCCCGGGGGGCGATAGTCTTTCATGCCGGCACCGCATTAAAAGACAGGCAACTGGTGACGGCGGGGGGACGAGTCTTGGGCGTCACCGCCTTAGGCGAAGACTTCGATCGCGCCTTTGCCAATGCCTATGCCGGCATCGAGTGCATCGAATTCGACGGTGCATACTACCGAAGAGACATCGGACATCGGGTGCGATCGGCGCAATAGAATTCCACGTGCAACAATATAAGTAAAGCAAAAAACTCATCCCACCGATGCGGGAGTGGCATTTCTGTCACCCGATGAAGCGCATCCGGGTCAGCACTAGCCCCCCGCATCGGCAAACCTTGAATTATCATTGCCTTCCCTAGAGAACGGAAGAACCTTGCTGGCTATACTCAAACAAATCGGAGAAATCATTGCCCGTTGGTGGTCCGACTTTACCATGCAGACCAAACTGATGGCTGCAGCCACATTAGTCGTGTCATTAGTAATGAGCGGGCTGACATTTTGGGCCGTCAACACCATTCAGCAGGATGCCCGCCTTAATGACACCCGCTTTGGGCGCGATTTAGGGCTGCTGCTGGCTGCCAACGTAGCCCCTTTAGTTGCCGAACGCGATCGCGAACAGGTGGCGCAGTTTTCCCATCGGTTTTACAGCAGCACCAGCAGCGTGCGCTACATGCTTTATGCCGATGCAGAGGGAAAAATCTTCCTCGGGATTCCCTTTTCCCAATCCGAGGTGCAAAATTCCCTCACCATTCAGCGTCGCATACAGCTTCCAGTGGGTTTTGCCACCCATTCCGAATTGCCGATGGTGCGACAGCATCGCACCCCCGATGGAGAAGTCGCCGATGTATTCGTGCCCTTAATTCACGAAGGAGAGTATTTAGGGGTACTCGCGATCGGGATCAATCCCAACCCCACCGTAGTCACCTCCTCGAATTTAACCCGAGATGTGACCATTGCCGTATTTATCTCCATTTGGGTAATGGTGATTTTAGGAGCCGTATTCAACGCCCTGACCATTACCAAACCCATCAAAGAGCTGCTGGTGGGGGTAAAAAATATTGCCGCCGGGAATTTCAAGCAGCGAATCGATTTACCCGCCCAGCGAGAACTCAGCGAATTGATCGGCAGTTTCAACGAGATGGCGGAACGACTAGAACGCTATGAAGAGCAAAATATCGAAGAGCTAACGGGGGAAAAAGCCAAACTAGAAACCTTAGTATCCACGATCGCCGATGGCGCAGTTTTGCTCGACACCACCCTGCAAGTAATTCTCGTCAATCCCACCGCCCGACGAATTTTCGGCTGGGAAGGCAAAAACATCGTCTCCGAAAACGTCCTCTCCCTGCTACCCGCCCGCATCGCCACCGAATTAAGCCCCCTACTCTCGGAAATGGCAACCGGAGACTTTCCTCCGCCCCGCAACGAGTCGGAGAGCGACAATACCGATGCCACCTATCTGTACCCCTCTCGAGAAGGAGGAGAATTCCGCATTACCTTAACCGAACCCACCCGGCGCACCGTTCGCATTTTGTTGACTACTGTCTTGTTGCACAAAGCGCGGGGGGAAGAACCCCTGTGCAACAGTTGCACCTATCATTTGGAGAATACCTGCTTTGCGCCGCAACATCCCTACGCCCGGGAATGCACCCTTTATCAAGAAGACGAGCAAACCAATCCGTTAGAGCATCATTATCGCGAAAGTCTCAAAGGGATTGCGATGACGGTGCAGGATATTACCCGCGAGGTGGAACTCAACGAAGCGAAAAGTCAGTTTATCAGCAATGTGTCCCACGAACTGAGAACGCCGTTGTTTAACATTAAGTCATTCATCGAAACCTTGCACGAATATGGCGAAGACTTGAGCGAAGAAGAGCGGCAGGAATTTCTCGAAACCGCCAATCGCGAAACCGATCGCCTCACCCGGTTGGTGAACGACGTACTGGACCTCTCGCGCCTGGAATCCTGTCGCGTCTATCATTTTGAAGCGGTGGACATCCTCCAACCGGTGGAGCAAACCCTGCGAACCTACCAGCTCAATGCCAAGGATAAAAACATCGAACTGATTCAAGATGTTGCGCCGAATTTGCCCCCAGTGGTGGCTAACTACGACCTTTTGCTACAGGTGTTTGCTAATTTGGTAGGAAATTCCCTGAAGTTTACCGAATCGGGAGGACGGATCGCCATTCGGGCGTATCTCGTTGACCCAGAAGAGGAAGAATCGAAAGGCAACCCGCAATGTTCGATTGTCAATCCTCCATCCCAGCAGAATTCGCTAATGGTGCGGATTGAAATTGGGGATACGGGGATTGGCATCGATACGGAAGATCGAGAGGCGATTTTCGATCGCTTTTTCCGGGTGGAAAATCGGGTGCATACCCTGGAAGGCACGGGATTGGGTCTCTCGATTGTCAAAAATATTATCGAAAAGCATCATACTCAGGTTCATCTGGTGAGCGAAGTGGGGGTGGGTACCACGTTTTGGTTCGACCTCGCCGTTTATCAATCTCCAGAATCCCCCGAAGAACATACCGAGTCAGGGGCGATCGCTCCGAGTAATGGCTCCGCGATCGCTAATTTTACCCCGGCGAAGGTTATCTAAACACTGCTTTTTTAGCCATGAAAATCCTAATTGTTGAGGATGAACTGGAAATTTCGCGCATCGTTCAGCGCGCTTTAGAAGCGGAAGGATTTACCTGTCTGACTTGTCGCGATGGGTTGACGGCGTTGCGCCTATTTGAAGAGGAACAACCGGATTTGTTGGTGTTGGATCTGATGCTTCCCGGGTTGGATGGATTGGAGGTTTGTGCCCGCATCCGCCAGCAACCCGGTCCGAAAGATCCTTACATTTTAATTTTGACGGCGCGCGGGGAAGAAATCGATCGCGTCATCGGGTTGTCTACCGGGGCGGATGATTATATGGTCAAACCGTTTAGTCCCCGGGAATTGGTGGCCCGGGTGCGGGCATTGTTGCGACGCAGTTTGCGTCAAGGGGGCCAAAGTTCGCAAGTTTATCAAACCGAACATTTTACCTTGGATCTCGATCGCCGAATTGCCACTCGCCAACTCAATGGCGACACTGAAGAAACTTTGGATTTAACTACGTTGGAGTTTAATTTGCTCTCCACCTTTTTGAGCTATCCCGGGCGAGTGTGGAAGCGATCGCAGCTCATTGAAAAACTCTGGGGCGATGACTTTTTTGGTGACGAGCGAGTGGTGGATACCCACGTGGCTCGCTTGCGAAAAAAAATCGAACCGGATCCGGCAAATCCTTCTTTTATTAAAACCGTGATTGGCGTGGGATATAAATTTGAAGACTGAATCCCACCCGATTGCCTCGTTTGTTCTTTCCCTTTCCTGTGCCTAACCTCCAAGCCTCGATCGGGTTGGACTTTACTCATTACCATAGAGTTAGCGGTTTGTAGGGTAGGCAGGCAATAGAACAGATAGGCGATCGGCACCGCTCTCCACTGACTTTGCCCACTCTACCATGTTGTACTGATTACCACAAAACTAGAACAAAGTCAAGAAAAAAATTGTAATTTGGCAGCGATCGCGATCGCCCCTGGCTCTGGCGATTTATGCTACAAATGACACTAAGGGACTACCCTATCCCGCCGATATGTTGAAATTCCCGAAACCGCCATGAGAAACCGCTGAAATTTGGAAAAAAATGCCACTTTCAAATGCCGATTTGATTCGATTAAATCGGTTTAATTTTACAAAAAAAGCTTAATTTAAAAGCCAGTGGTGATTTATCGGCAGCCGATAACTAGCGCGATCGCCCCGGGATTTACTTGTCATCATTTGCGCGATAAACGTATGAATTCACCCGCACAGACCCCACACTCTCCAGAGCCGATTTCGGCAGCGAAAAACGACGCCGAATCCCTTAACCTGATTTCTAGTATATTTTTTAACCTCTCTGCCGATTTATTTTGTATTATCGGCGCTGATGGATATTTCAAGCGCGTCAATCCGGCATGGACCGGGGTATTGGGATGGAACCCAGAAGAACTGCGCTCCCATCAGTGGAGCGAACTGGTTCACCCGGAGGACCGAGAGTTCTCGATCGTCAAACCGCCAACCCCCGAAAAAGCGGATGTTGCCTGTAAAAATCGCTATCGCCAAAAAAATGGCACCTACCGCTGGATTTCCTGGAAAGCCTCCCACTACAAAGACGGACTCATCTATGCCGTAGGCAGAGACATCACCGAACAGCAAGAGTTAGAAGCGGCAGCGAGACAAAGGGAGCAACAATATCGTACCCTAGTAGAGACCTCGCGGGATTTAATTTGGTCCGTGGATTTGGCAGGAAACTGGACTTTTGTCAACCCAGCGATGAAAGAGATTTACGGGTACGAACCCCACGAGGCGATCGGGCGGTCATTTTTGGAATTTATGACCCCAGAGCAACGGGAGAAAGATGCAAAGGTCTTCGAGGGAATTAAAGCTGGCGAATCCTGCTTTCGATACGAAACCATGCATCAGCGAAAAGATGGTACGCCGGTTTATCTCAGTTACAATGCCGTAGTTTTGCGCGACTCGCAGGGCAATATTATCGGCACCACCGGCACCGCCACCGACATCACCCAACGCAAGCACTACGAAGCGCAGCTGAGACAATCCCAGCAAAAACTAGAGATCCATCTGGAGAAAACCCCCCTCGCGGCGATCGAATGGAACCTGAATTTTGAAGTTAGCAACTGGAATCGTGCCGCCGAAAGCATTTTTGGCTACAGAGCCGAAGAGGCGATCGGGCGTCACGCCCTCGACTTGCTCGCGCCAGAACATGCCAAAGTTGAGATTAACGATATTTTGCAAGCTCTGCTGAACCAACAGGGGGGAATTTACAGCACCAACGAGAACGTTACCAAAGATGGGCGGATTATTATCTGCGAATGGCACAACACCCCATTAGTCAACGCCGCCGGTGAAATGGTAGGGGTAGCATCCTTGGTGCAGGATGTCACCGATCGCATTCAGACCCACCGCGCCCTAGAACAGAGCCAAAAGCGGTTCCAGAAACTCGCCGATAACCTGCCTGGAATGGTCTATCAGTACCTCATGCGAAGCGATGGGTCTAGTGCGTTTCCCTATGTTTCCTCCGGTTGTCGCGAACTGCTCGAACTCGAGCCAGAATATATCCGGGAGCATCCAGATGCAGCGATCGCCCTGATTCACCCGGATGACTTAAGCGCCTACTACGACTCCCTAGCAATCTCGATGGCAACCCTGCAACCCTGGCGGTGGGAAGGGCGGTTTATCCTGCCTTCTGGAACCCTCAAATGGCTGCAATCTGCGGCGCGTCCGGAAAGACAAGCGAATGGGGATCTGCTTTGGGAAGGGGTGGTTCTCGATATTACCGAGCGCAAACAAGCTCAAGACGCAGTAGCCAGAAGCGAAGCGAAATGGCGCGCTTTGATTCAAAATAGCTCGGATCTGATTGTCATCTTGGATGCCGAGGGCGTCATCCGCTACCACAGTCCCTCAACAGAGCGCATCTTAGGCTATTCTAGCAGTTCCCTGCTCGGGGAAAATGCCGCTGCGTTCATTCATCCCGAGGATTTAGACAACGTTGCCCAAGCCTATGAAGAAGTGTGCCGCCACCCGCAAGCGACGGTAAAAATCGAGTATCGCGTGCGCCACGTCGAGGGATATTGGCTATTTCTCGAATCGATCGCAGCCAATTTGCTGGAAGAACCCGCCGTTGCAGGGTTAGCGGTCAACTCCCGCGACATCACCGAACGCAAGCACGCCGAGGAGGCGCTCATCTACGCCAATGTGGAACTCGAACACCGGGTGGAGAGCCGCACGGTGGAACTGAGAAGCAGTTTAGCTCAATTGCGCCAGGAAATCATCGCCCGATCGAGCATGGAAAATGCCCTGCGCGAGAACGAACAACGATTCCGGGCGATTTTTCAAAATGCGGCTATTGGAATTGCCGTCAGCAGTCTCGACGGACATCTGTTAGATTGCAATCCCGCCTTGCAAGCTATGTGGGGCTATTCCAAGCGAGAATTGCTTGGCAAACCCTTGGAAGAATTGAGCGATCCGCAAGAGTGGTCGACAGAAAATAAATTAGCGGAGGAGATGTTAAGCGGCGGGGCACCGGGGTATGGAATGGAAAAACGCTATCGGTGCAAAGATGGGCGGGTGATTTGGGGTCGCTTGAGTGTTTCGCTGGTACGCGATCGCACCGGTGAGCCGCAATTTGCGATCGGGATGGTGGAAGATATTACCGCGCGCAAACAAGCGGAAATGGAACTGATGCTCACCCGCAAGGCGGTGGAAAGTTCCAGCGACGCGATCTCGATTGCCGATCGCACCGGACGCCATATCTATCACAATCAGGCGTTTTCCCAGTTGTTTGAATACCACACCCCGGAGGAGTTGAATGCGGCGGGCGGACCCCAGGTGCTTTATGTGGATGCGGCGATCGGCGCGCAAGTTTTTGACAGGATTATGGCCGGTGAGTCTTGGAGTGGAGAAGTCATCATGCGAGGGAAAAGCGATCGCATCCTCCAGGTCCTCCTGCGAGCCGACGCCATTAAAGACCCCTCGGGACAAATTGTCGGCCTCATCGGCATCAGTACCGATATTTCCCAGCGAATCCGCGCTGAAGAACAAATCAAACATGCCCTCCATGCTGCAGAAGCGGCAAACCGCGCCAAAAGTACCTTCCTGGCCAATATGAGCCACGAACTCCGCACCCCGCTCAATGCCATTATTGGCTACAGTGAAATCCTCACTGAAGAAATGGAAGACCTCGGCGCGGCGGATTTAATTCCAGATTTGCATAAAATTCGCACCGCCGGCAAACATTTGCTGGCTTTAATTAACGATATCTTAGATATCTCTAAAATCGAAGCGGGACGCATGACCCTGTACTTGGAACGGTTCGAGGTCAAACTGTTACTTCAAGAAATTATCAATACCGTCCAACCACTGGTGCAAAAAAATCGCAATTCCTTAATTCTTACCTGCGAGGAGTCGGTAGAAACCATGTACGCGGATCTGATGAAAGTCCGCCAAATTCTGTTAAATTTGCTCAGCAATGCCGCAAAGTTTACTCAAAACGGTCGGATTACAATAGAAGTAACTCAAGAAGACAATCGAGAACCTTCTTCTCCTGGGGAATCCTTGGTGCGCTTTCGCGTCACCGATACCGGCCTCGGAATCTCTGTAGAACAAATGGAAACGATATTTCAGGCATTCCAGCAAGCGGATCTTTCTACCACCCGCCAATATGGGGGAACTGGGTTGGGACTGGCGATCGCGAGGCGCTTCTGTGAGATGATGGGGGGTAAAATTTCGGTGCAAAGTCAAGTGGGAGAAGGCTCGACCTTTACGGTTGAATTGCCGATGGAAGTTAAGGAGAGTTCCACCGATTCCTCGTGAAGCAGGCAAGGAGTTGAGGTTTGCTCTCGTCTTCAGGGGAGAAAGGGCGATCGCACCCTTCCTGACCCATTCATTCAATCCCAGGGCAACTGGCGAAGGTTTTATGCCATGATTGAAACTATGAGCAAACTCAGATTGCGATCGCGTTTATTATTCTCTCATCTGTTCGTCCTCCTGGTGGGCGTTATCGTTTTGGTGATTACCGGCAAGCTCTCTTCCCCGCGCTTTTTTGTGGTTCATTTGCAACAACTCGAAGGCCAAGGGTTTAACCTGCGCTACGTCCGCACCTCGCTTGTGGATGTGTTTGAAACTACCTGGAATCGCGGCACGTTTTGGTCCGTTATTGTGGGTACAACCAGTGCGGGGTTGTTGAGTTATGTGGTCGCCAAACGTATCACGAAACCCCTGACTCAACTGGAAGAAATTACCCAAAAATTTGCCACCGGTCATCTCGATGCCCGCATGCCAACTAGCGAAATTCCCGAACTCAACCGCCTTGCGGCTAGCTTTAACCGTATGGCTGCCAGTTTGGAAAATGTGGAAAATCGACGCCGAGAATTGATTAGCGACCTGACTCACGAACTGCGAACTCCCCTAACTATCGTGCGCGGCAATTTAGAAGAACTGGAAGATGGCACCCTACCCCCGGATCCGGAAATTTATCACCGATTGAGCCAAGAAATGCGCCGCCTGGAACGGTTGGTTAACGATCTGCAAGAACTGTCTAAAGCGGAGGCGGGTTATCTACCGATAAATCTGCAACCCATTAACGTTCTTCCGATTTTAGAGGCATTAGTGGAGCGATTCGCCGATCAATTGCTCGAAGTTGGGCCAGATCTGCGATTGGAAGCACCCGCGCAATTGCCCCCAGTCTACGCCGATCGCGATCGCTTGCAGCAAGTTTTGGTCAATTTGCTGGGCAATGCCTTGCGTCATACCGCTACTGGGGAAATCGTGGTGCGCGCTAGAACCGGTACCGGTTATCTTTGGATCGCCCTCTCCGATACGGGCACCGGTATCCCTCCGGAGGATTTACCCCACGTGTTCGAGCGCTTCTGGCGCGGCGAGTCCGGCGGCGGGACGGGCACCGGCATCGGATTGGCAATTTCGCGCCGTTTAGTAGAATTACAAGGTGGTCGCATCGAAGTGGAAAGCGAACTCGGACAGGGCAGTACCTTTCGCTTTTGTCTCCCTTTGGCTTGAGCGATTGGATTCCTCTGGAACGAATTTTCTCGGGGGGTTGAAAATGCGATCGGCGATTTGGGCACTTTGTGCAATTTACGCAATTTATGCTTGCACCGCTTTCCTTTTTACGTTCTGCAATTTATGCAATATTTACTTTGATAACCGTGATTTTGATGACCAAAAGCGAGGTAAAAATGCAGGAAGAAAAAATTTCTAAAGAACGTCTACTCTGGAAACTGGAAAAACTCCGCCTGGAAGTCAGTAACTTGAAGCAGGAACAAACCGATCTGGAACTGTCTGTTGAATCCCTTTCCCTTCGCGCTCAGCAACTTGAATATCTGTTGTCCCAGTCAAATGAAAAACTGGAAGCGGAAATAAGCAACCGCCAGAGTCGGGAAAAAACCCTACAGTTTGTTATTGCTCTTTTACTGCGGGAAAAAGCCGATCTGGAAATTATGCTGGAAACCACCATCGAACATGCCGATATTGTGGAAGAACTGTTGCACGATCGCTGCATTCGCGATCCGCTCACCGGTCTGTTTAATCGCGGTTATTTGGAAAAATCTCTGCATCGTGAAATCTCCCGCGCCCAACAAAATCAGCGATCGCTCGGCGCAATTGTGGTGGATGTGGATCATTTTAAACGCTTTAACGATACCTTCGGTCACGAAGCAGGCGATTTGGTGCTGTGCGAATTGGCGCGCTTCCTGCAAACCGAAAGTCGTCCCGCCGATATTGTCTGTCGCTATGGCGGTGAAGAATTTCTGTTAATTCTACCCGAATCCTCGTTGCAAGTGACTCAGAACCACGCTGAATATCTGCGCCAACAAGTTAAACAGCTACAGTTGCACTATGGCGATCGCCCCTTGAACAACATTACAATTTCAGTTGGCGTGGCCCTCTTTCCCCAACATGGCACTACCGCTCAAGCTGTGTTTCAAATGGCCGATGCGGCTTTATACCGCGCCAAAAGTCAAGGACGCGATCGTGTGGTCGTCGCCGAACTTCCAGTTTTTGAATAACCCCCTTTAATTTATCAAATACCCCCATAATAATTCTTTTATTTTTGATTTAATTTCCAGAGCTAAACCCAACGTAGTTTGGGCATTTTTTAACCTACAATTCCATCAAAATCAAAAAATAATACTGCCGAAAAATTCAAACTGATTATTTTTGATTGAATTCCCGAAGTAAAAAAATACCTAGTTTAAGCAATTCATAGCCTACAATTTCATCAAAATCAGTGAGTCATCCCATTTTTCAAAACCCCCGATTGTCTTGGATGCTCCCAACCCCCGTACTCTAAACGTTTATTCCTCTGTCCTCCCCCTTTTTAAAAAGAATGGCAGGGGTATTCAAAGGGGCTACAGATATGAATCTCTAGCAATTATAGAAAAAGGATATATAGCAGTTCTCCTATTGGTGAGGTAGAGAATTTTTCACCTCGGAGGTGCCGACTCGGTTGGGACACAAATGCCTGCTTACTACATCAAGAAAGAGAGCTGCTATATTTCACTACCACCACGCGATCGATGGAAAGAAACTCTCGCGATAACCGCAACAGTTATTTCACCGCCAGCCCAACCCTCCACTCCAAGGCTGGAAAAAAACTGTTGCGTTCGCCTGATGGTTATTTCCCCAGCAGTCCAATCCAGGGCTGGAAAAAAACTGTTG
>NZ_JAJENT010000222.1:0-258 GCF_035615515.1 Phormidium sp. CCY1219 | reverse complement strand
AACCTTCTTGAATATGGCATCAATCGCATCGTGCGCTGACCTCCCTGGCCTAAATCCGTATGAGTCTGCCTCAAATCTGGCTTCCCATTGGGGTTCTAATGCCAGTTTTACCAAGGCTTGCTCGGCTCTATCCTTTATTGTCGGAATTCCTAAAGGACGCTTTTCATCGCGCCCTGGTTTTGGAATCCATATTCTGCGTAAGGAGCGGGCTTTGGATTTCTTCCCAAGTTTCTGGGCTAATTCAAACCGTTGTTTAGG
>NZ_JAJENT010000221.1:0-8494 GCF_035615515.1 Phormidium sp. CCY1219 | reverse complement strand
TAGTTCGTAGGGTGGGCAGGGTTATAAAATCAGTCGTTCTAGCATCAAATCTAGTGACCCTGCCCACCCTACAAGCTACCCACCCTACAAGCTCCTTTCCCGTTACAATAAATCCTCAGAACGCAATTGGAGTTCTCCACTATGCCTGAGATGACTGTAAAAGACGTGGAACGAATTGAGTCAATCCTCAGCGAGGCTGGTTTTGATTATCAACTCGAACTGGAAGAAGGGAGAATTATTGTTATGGGGCCATCGGATATTGTCGCCAGTGAAGTCTCCCTGGAATTCGCCCGTCAACTAAGCAATTGGGTGAAACCGCGCCGTTTGGGTCGCGTCTTCGACTCCGCCGGTGGGTTTATTTTACCCAATAGTGACCTGAAAGCACCGGATGTTTCTTTTGTTTCGCGCGATCGCCTCCCCCGCAGCATTCGCTATTTTGCTGCTCTCGTCCCCGATTTAGTTGTAGAAGTCA
Organism: Phormidium sp. CCY1219; assembly: GCF_035615515.1. Classification (GTDB taxonomy): domain Bacteria; phylum Cyanobacteriota; class Cyanobacteriia; order Cyanobacteriales; family Laspinemataceae; genus CCY1219. The sequence goes on along the minus strand of NZ_JAJENT010000221.1, from coordinate 8,022 downwards.
AATCTCAAAGCGATAGAGTCAAAAAATTGCAGTCAAAAATTCAAGTGTATCTCGACCAAGGCGTGCGAGTTGCGATCTTAATCGATCCCGATACTTGTCTCCTCGAGGTTTACCGTCCCGATGGGTCGGTACAAACCTTGGGCAATGGTGACATTTTAATCCTGCCGGAATTACTCCCAGAATGGGAATTAGTCGTGGAAGAACTTTGGCCGGTAATATTTGAGGAGGAGGACTAAGGAGGGATTTAATTGACATTGCAGTGCGATCGCCTTTTTTTAGAGTAGGATGCTGGGCTTGTCTCGGCATCCTCATTTTACTCCAAAATCAGAGTTTAGGTTATAATCAGAAATAAATCAAGGGAGGAAAATTTATGTCTTTAACAGTTAACCACTTAGAAAAACTGCAAGACCAACTCCAAAACGCTCCAGATGACTACCAGATAGAATTGCGCGAGGGAGAACTGATTGTCATGGGGCCGTCAGATATCGTATCCAGCTACATTGGGGCACAGTTGAGCTTTCTTCTCAAACTATGGGTGTCCCCGCGTCGTTTGGGATTGGTGTTTGATTCTAGCGGGGGTTTTATTCTTCCGAATTCGGATTTAACTGCACCGGATGTTTCTTATGTTTCCCGGGAACGAATGCCGCGCACGGTTCGCTATTTTAGCGAAGTGGTTCCGGATTTGGTGGTGGAAATTAAATCCCAGAGCGATCGCCTGTCTAAATTGCAGGATAAAATTGCCATGTTTCTCGACCAAGGGGTTAAAATTGGCCTGTTAGTTGACCCAGACGAGCTGACTGTGACGCTCTATCGTCCCGCGCAAAATCCGATGGTCTTTCAAGACGAAGAAACTCTGACGATTCCGGAATTATTTCCGGGATGGGAATTGCAGATTTCGGAATTGTGGCCGCCTGTGTTTGAAGAAAATGAGGATTTCTAGGGGGGATTGGTTTAATTTATAGCAGTGGTTTCCCGATCGCGAGTTAATCGCCCCACTTCGCGATTTTTTACTTTACAATAGTGGTATAGTATTGGGAGTTACAATTATGTCTACAGAACAAATGGGAAAAATCACCACCACATTGACCATTATCAATCGAGCGGATCAATCTGCTGCAACACGCGGATATATTCCCCCAGCGGAAGTCCGCTCTCTTACCCTCAATAACGTATTGGTGGATACGGGGGCTACTACTCTGTGCTTACCCACAGAGGCGATCGCCAAATTGGGTTTAGAATTGCTCCGGGAAGTGGATGTGACCACCGCCAATGGACTCAGTAAAGCCCGCATTTTCCAAGATGCGCGCATTTCTCTGCTGGGACGGGAGGGGACGTTTGAATGTTTGGAATTGCCCGGGGGGCGGGATCCGCTGTTGGGGGTCATTCCTCTGGAAGCTTTGGGGATTGAATTGGATTTAAAAAATCAGCGATTAATTGTTTTACCGGAAACCTCTGTGGATACTTATTTGACGATTCTTTGATGGGCATCGCGACGGCGATCGCCTCCCGGGTCAGGGCGATCGCGTTAAGTGGGAGAAAAGCGACTGCTCATCGAATATAAATTTTTGTAACGATATAACGAATTTTATACCATTCAGCGTCTGGGTTGGATTTTTTTTCTGGTCAACCGAGAAAATCTGCTTCAAACCGTGGTAGGATATAGAACATCGGGGTGGGGGCGACAAGGCTCCCTCGGACACCGATCGCAAGCGTCCCGAAACTATACAGAAAGCAGCCCCTCGGTTGTTTTGTAGATTCTCTGCCCAGAAGAGGCGATCGCTATGAACTCTCAGAACCTTCCACTCGACCCCAACTATCGCGACTGGCTGTCTCCCAACCTCGGCACCTATTGGCAACTGGCTAAGGTGAAAGGTGCGGAAAAAATCGTGCTGCGATCGCGCGAAGAAAACACCCAAGTTCAATTCTCCCTCACCGAAGGCTTCGCCTTGCAGCATTTCACGGGTAAGCTCACTCTAGCACAAATCCAACAGCGCTGCGAAAAAAAATTTGGCGATCGCATCTCGCCCACCTTCGTGGAAGAACTGCTGCAAAAACTCATCGACCTCAACATCTTACACCATTCCGAAGCGGAGTCTCCACCCACAGAGGCTTACCATTCTATCTCCGAGGAGTGGATCTGTCCCGACTTAACCCCCTACTGGAGTGTATCCTCCGTCCCCGACTCGGACCAAATGGTTCTCAAAGCCACGGAAGGCAACCTGCGGGTTATCTTTTCTGCCCCAGAAGGCTACGCTTTGCAATACTTTACCGGACAATTTACCGTCGGTCAAATCCAAGATTTATCGCAACAGCACTTCGGCGATAAAATCCCAAAAAATTTTATCGCACAATTGCTGCAAAAACTCATCGAACTCAATATTTTACAACTGCCAAATTCCGAAATAAAAGCGGAATCTGCCCCAAAGAAAGCTGCGGAGAATTCGCCGCGCCTAAAAGCCAGCGTGCAATTTATCGACCATCCGGGTGGGTACTGGATTCTTCGCAACCCGGAAGATATGACTTTTTTGCAAGTCAGCGATGACGATAAAGCGATTATCGACCAACTGGGGAGACGTTCGACTGCGGCAATTTTGGCGGAATTTTGTATTAGCAAAAGCGAACTGAAACACCTGCTCAAACTGCTGACAATTACGGCGATGCTGGAAGGGACGACACCGCCCCCGCCGCCGAAGCGCAAGTTCAATCCGATGCAGTTGCTTTACTTCCGGATTCCGTTATTTAATCCCGACCCTTGGCTGAATCGACATATCGATCGCTTGCGTTGGATTTGGACGAAACCCTTTGCGTTTCTGTTATTTAGCACCTTGGCTTTTTCGGCAATTATTGGCGTCAAGCAACGAGACCTGATTTTCCATACGGGACAGCAACTCATTCAGGCGCATGGCGGTGGTTTAATTATACCCTTTGCCCTGCTTTCCATGTTGGTGGTTAGCCTTCACGAACTCGGTCATGCCTTTACCTTAAAAAACTTTGGCGGAGTGGTGCCGAAAATGGGATTGCTGATTATTATGTGTATGCCCGCCGCATATACCAATACCACCGATTCCTATTGTTTGTCGAGAATGAAGCGAGTTTTGGTGGTGGGGGCGGGATTGTTGGTGCAGTTTGCCATTTGGGCGATCGCATTGGGGTTGTGGAATTGGACAACATCCAGCAGTTGGCTGCATATTGCCAGTTATTTGTTAATGGGAGGTGCCTTAGTTACCGTCGCCATTAACCTCAATCCCCTAGCAAAATTTGATGGCTACTATCTCGCCGTGGCCCTAACTGGGATTAACAATCTCAGGACGCGATCGTTTGCCTTGTATGGCAATTTATTAACCGGAAAGCCAATTCGGGAAACCGCCAGCGATGCGCTAATTTTAGCGATTTACGCTCCTTTGAGCTTGGCTTATATTTATTTTGTCTTTGGATTTTTATTCGCCAGAATTGCCGATTGGAGTTTGACGAATATTCCCTTAACCGCTTTGTCGCTGTTGGTTCTCTGGCTGATTTACTATTTCTTTCCCAGCGATAAATCGTGAATTTCCCTGCTTGTCAACCGATTAATTCTCACAAAAGGACATCTACCATTATGAGTGCAACTAACCCGCAACCGCAAGATTCTCCCTTAAAAGTGGTGCCCCCCAAAGCGCGCGCCAAAGCACCTGCGCCGGAACCGAAATCACCGCCCGTTGCGCCGATCCCGGAACCTGTAGCACCTTCGCCCGCCCAAGCGCCCGCCGCCCAAGCGCCGGCGAAACCGAAACCTTACGGGAAATGGTTCCTCACGCTGTTGCTGCTGGCGGGAGTGGGCGCGATCGCCCGCATGCCCATTACCAACTACGTTACCGGAGAAGGTGAAATCACCTCGCGCGTTAATGCCCGCGAACAAATTACCATGCCGATCGCCGGTAAGGTAACGCTACAGGTGGAGAGTAACGAACAAGTCAACGCCGGTGAGGTGGTGGCGGAAATTTCCAGTCCCGAAATCGACAACCAAATTGCCGCAGCAGAAAGCACCCTTCAACAAGCCGAATCCGCATTATCTGCCGCTAACAAGCGGTTAACTATCGCTCAAACCGAACTAGAAAACGCTAAAGAAGGCGAAGCCATTGCCCGCGATCGCGCGGCCAAAAAACAAGCCGAAATCGATTCCATTATCTCCGGCGAAAAACAGCCGAAAATTCGCCAAATCGAACGAGAAATCGACGGCATAAAAAGCGAAATAGCGGGCATTCGCAATGTCATTTCCGGCTTTGAAAGTGAAATCACCGGGATTCAAAGCGAAATGGCAACCATTGACAGCGAAAAGCTCGCCTTGCAAGAACAATTGAGCCTGGTAGAAAAAGACCTGACTGAATATCTCAAATTAGCCGAGGAAGGGGCATTGGCTAGGAACGGAAAAGAACTGCGAGATTTGCAGATGCAAAAAGTTCAGTTCCAAAGTCAAATCCAACAGCAAGACCATCAACTAGAAGTCAAGCGACAGCAAATCCGCCAAAAAGAAAGCGAAATTCGTCAGCACAAAAACTTAATCGACCAAAAATATCAGCTCATCGGCGCGAAATCCGAGCAAATCAACGATGTAAAAAAACAAATGGAAGAGATGCGAGATGAGCGCGAAAATGATATTCAGCCTCACGTTGCAGCCCGACGTTCTGCGAAAAAAGAAGTGGAAGCCGCCGAGGCTGCGATCGCCAGCGAAATGGAACGAGTCACCCAAGCACAAGGGGAAATTTCCCGCTTGCAAAATCGAGAACGAGAGCTGATTCTGAATGCAGAAACCACGGGAACGGTTCTGACTGAAAAAATAGACTTAATGAATAAAAATACCTTGCAAGTCGGCGATATTATTTTAGAAATTGCCGATTTGGGTCAGCTCACCGGGGCGATTAAAGTTCCGCAGGAAGAGGTCAATCTGGTCAAGAAAGGTCAATCGGTGATATTTAAAACCAGCGACCCTTACAGTCCCAAATATAAAGCAAAAGTGCAGGATATTAGTTCGAGGATTCAGGCGAAAGAAGCCGGAACAAATCCCATGTTAACCGTGACGATTTTAATCGACAATCGGAATAATATTTTACGACCCGGCATGGAAGGATTTGCTCATATCGAAACCGGGGAAATGCGGATTTACCAAAAGGTGCAGCACGAGTTAAACAAGTTGTTTGAGTTTGACAAGTATTTTCCTTGGTTTTCGCAAGAGTAATATCGCATGCGGTGGAAACATCAGGACGTGATGTGAGAGTCAACGAAGGGGTGCGAGGGAGGCGCAAGGCTGGTATATTGGCCGAAGTTTACCTCGCACCCTAAATAATAATCTCGATTTCAAAACTAATTTAATCCCACCATTTTTCGATCTTAGTGTTAGAGTGAGTACCCCCCCAGTCCCCGAAGCAGACGCGATAAATCGCGTCTCTACAAGAGGGGGGGGTCGGAAGCATCTCTCATCCGATTTGTAACTCGTTCCCAGGCTCAGCCTGGGAACGCGCCTCCCGAGGCTCCGCCGCCCCCCAATCGATGTGCCAAAAAAGTTGCCTCCTTGCTTAGCCCTTAAGATACTATACAAAAAATAAATTGCCCAATGGTGGGAATGTGTCTGGCCGAATATTAAGATTCCACCACATTTGCCAGTCGGTGGGACACTTCATTTAGAGCGAGAAAAATGCTATAACAGACTGCAATAAATAAGCAGCGATTGAGATGACACCAGAAACCTTAGTTCAAAACCCTTCAAATCCAGGCGCAAATTTTGATATGGCGGAATTTGACGCCGCCGTGATGGGCACTTACGGGCGGTTTCCCATTGCCCTAGAGCGGGGGGAGGGCTGTCGCCTGTGGGACGCGCAGGGCGGGGAATACCTGGATTTTGTCGCCGGGATTGCCACCTGCACCCTGGGTCACGCCCATCCCGCGTTAGTGGAAGCGGTGACGCAACAAATCCAGAAGTTGCACCACGTGTCGAACTTGTACTATATCCCAGAGCAGGGGGAACTAGCGAAGTGGTTGGTGGATAGCTCTTGTGCCGATCGCGCCTTTTTCTGCAATTCCGGGGCGGAAGCGAATGAAGGAGCCATCAAACTGGCGCGCAAATACGCCCACAAAGTCCTCAACATCGACCAGCCGGTGATTCTAACCGCCAATGCGAGCTTTCACGGGCGCACCCTCGCCACCATCACCGCCACGGGTCAACCGAAATACCAGAAAAACTTCGACCCATTAGTGCCCGGATTTTACTACGTACCGTACAACGATATCGAAGCACTCAAAGAGGCGATCGCTCACCTGGATAGCGCAGGAAAACGGCAAGTGGCGGGCATTTTGCTCGAACCCCTGCAAGGAGAAGGCGGGGTGCGGCCCGGCGACGCCAGCTACTTCCAGCAAGTGCGCCAAATCTGTGACGAAACCGGCATCCTGCTGATTTTAGATGAAGTGCAAGTAGGAATGGGACGCACCGGTAAGCAGTGGGGATATGAAAATCTCGGCATCGAACCGGATATTTTCACCTCCGCCAAAGGACTCGGGGGCGGGATTCCCATCGGCGCAACTTTATGTAAATCGTTTTGCGATATCTTCCAACCCGGGGATCACGCCAGCACCTTTGGCGGAAATCCCTTCGCCTGCGGTGCAGCGCTAGCGGTTTGTCACACCATAGAACGCGATCGCCTGTTGGAAAATACCACCCAACGGGGGGAACAATTGCGGGCCGGCTTAAACGCGATCGCCCAAAATTATCCCCAGCTCATCGCCGAGGTGCGCGGTTGGGGGTTAATTAACGGCATGGAACTCCAAGGCGAGACAGAAATCACCTCTCTCGATATCGTCAAAGCCGCCATGACAGAAGGTTTATTGCTCGTTCCCGCCGGACCGAAAGTGGTGCGCTTCGTTCCCCCCTTAATTGTCAGCGAATCGGAAGTCAATCGCGCCCTAGAAGCACTCGGATTTGCGATCGCCAAAGTAATGAAGAATTGAGCAATCTTTAACTAACCGGACTTACGCACCGCTCTCACCGGTAGGGTGGGCAATTCCTTGCCCACCCTACAGCTCGCCCCTGCATCTGGGATTGACTTGTGGTGGTGGAGGCAACAGACGGGTAATAATAAACCCAGAAGCACCATTTCTGGTTTTGCAAGTCATGGTTCAGGAGTCGCCGAAAGGCAGCGACAACAAACCGGAACTGAATTCGCGAGGGAATTTAGGAAAGGTTGTGGATGCACCGGGGAGCGCTTTGGACTCTCATCCGAAGGGTACCGAAGAACCCAAACGCCTCCTTCCCGGATGGGTGACGGTGTTGCTCGTCATCAGCGCGATCGCCACCGGGGGATATTCTCTCTACACCCTCTTTCAAATGGGCTATGGGAGAAATGAGTCCTCGCCCCTATCTTCCCTCTCCACCCCAGAACCGATACAGTTTGTCGCCGCTTTAGGGCGGTTAGAACCGGAAGGGGAAGTGATTCAACTTTCCGCTTCCACCTCCCAACCGGCACAACGGGTGAGCGAACTTTTGGTGGAGGAAGGGGATAACGTGCGCGCCGATCAAGTGGTGGCGATAATGAACGATCGCGATCGCCTTTCCGCCGAACTCGAAAGCGCCCAACAACAAGTCAAAATCGCGCAAGCGCAGTTAGCGCAAGTCAAATCCGGAGCCAAAACCGGGGAAATTGCCGCCCAAGAAGCCACAGTGGCGCGTCTGGAAGCCCAGATTCCCCGGGACATCGAGATGCAAAATGCCACCATTGCCCGCGTACAGGCGCAGGTGCAGGGGGACGTCACCGCCCAAGATGCCACCATTGCCCGCGTACAGGCGCAGGTGCAAGGAGACATCCAGGCTCAGCAGGCGCGGATCGAGCGCCTGCAAGCGGAACTCGAAGAACAGGTGAATGCCCAACAAGCCACGATTAATCGCTTGCAAGCAGAGCTAGAAGGGCAAAAAACCGCCGCCCAAGCCACGGTAAACCGCCTGCAAGCCCAGGTGCGCGGAGATGTAGAGGCTCAGCAAGCCACGGTAAACCGCCTGCA
>NZ_JAJENT010000220.1:0-2556 GCF_035615515.1 Phormidium sp. CCY1219 | reverse complement strand
GCGATTTCAATATTTGGGTGAAAATTCTGGTTTATCCCCGCCGTAACACACCCTACCGACATTTTGAATTTTGAATTGAAATGTGGTGCGTTACGGCGATGTCAATATTTGGTTTAAAATTATGGTGTATTCCCGCCGTAACACACCCTACCGAAATTTTTAATTGAAATTACTGGCCCCAATCGGGGGGATAAATGCCTTGTCGAATAAACCGATGAATGCTTGACCACGGCCAATCTGTGGGTGATTTGCATAACCCATGTTTCACGGGGTTAATATGAATATAATCGCAATAGGCGGCAAATTCTTGTTCGTCCCGTACCCGATGTTCCCAAAACCGCCGTTGCCATAAATTCCGTTCCCGACGGGCTTTTCGCGATGCGGTTATGGTTGTCTCTAAATTCAATTTATCGCCGATCGCTCTGGTTACATGGCTTTTCACCAAACGCATTCGTGTTGAAAAATCCCCGTCGTTTTCCGGTAGCGTCCACAAACAATGAAAATGGTCAGGTAATAAGACAAAAGCATCGATTTGAAACGGGCGTTTTAGGCGAACTGTTTCGATCGCCTGTCGCAACGCTACCCTCGCAATATCGTCGCACAGCCACGGCTGGCGATCGCACGTCACCTGTGTAAAAAAATAGGTTGCCCCCTGCCAATATTCTCGCCGATATTCTGCCATTGTAATCAGTCGAAAATTGCGATAATCTTATTATGATAGGTAGGGTGCCCTGCGGCAACAATAAACCTTCGTGCGCCACCAGAAAATGGAAATTGCCGTCAACACCGCCCCCACATTTTTGCCATCACGTTCATTGCTGACATCATCATTCACTGAACCCCGTATTCGATTTTTCTTAACACCATCCGTCATCAATGGGGTTTGTCGGCGGTGCGTTGCGGCAAGGTTAATATTTATCGTGAAAACCCATGATTTATCGAAGCCGCAACACACCCTACCGGGGTTTTGGGAAACGCCACAACCCATTTCGGGTAGGGTGTGTGACGTGCCAGGAAATTTGGCCGGTTGTCAGATTCGTGAAACACCCGCGTCACGCACCATCTCGTTGCTAAATATGACATCTTCCTCCAGGGGTGGCAAGGAGGCTTGATGGTATATTTGCGCCATAGCGGGGCAGGCGATCGCCCGCACGACGATCGCCTGATATCAAATCCAACGTTTACGGATAGGAAACGAAAATCGCGAATTGCTTTCCCCTAGAGGGGAAGACTGGATTTGATATTAAACCAATGATTCATATTCATCTTCAACCATTGACTTCAAAAACCCAGATGTAGTTTCCATCTTTTTGCATGATGTAAGCACGGTTTTCATCTGCACTTTTATCTTCGCCGTTACTCATATTGTCCCATGTGATTTTAGGATCTGCGCTCCATTCCATAGCTACCTTTTTATAACCAACCAAGGGGTAAGAACAACCAATGCAAATTTCACGATGTGGCAACGCATACTTTGCCGCAAAGGAAAAACTTTTAGCTTTCAAAAATTTCGCAACTACAGTTTTTGGCTCAATATCTTCAAATGGCCATGCGCCCGAATCATTGACAGCTCCCGTCCGCTTGAGAAGCGCTTCAGTGTTATTGCGAATAATGAAGCTGAAATCATTCCAACTTAAGGCATCAACAATGCCTTTTTGAATTTCCCCTAAAGTCTCGTTAAAAAGATCGGCAGTCTTCTGAATGTCTACTTCTTTGATGGGGATTTTGATGGCTTCAAAAGTTTGACTCATAGCTCCACAACCAAAAACTACGCTTGTTCGATAAATGACTTTACAATAGGCGTATATCTTAATGCATCATACATCCGGTCAAATTTTACAATTTCTTTATGTTTCTGTAGGCCGGGAAAATAAATTTTCCCGACTTCCTCACCCTCACACGCCACAGGAGACAGCATCGCCAAGCTAAACACCGCCTCAAACCCCTGTTCGTCCCTCACCTCTAAATAGTGACCCCCTCGTTTGGCTCTCCCAACTTCTCGCCCAACGCCACCACCAACCGCGCCAGCCTTCCCTGGGCCGTTCCTTGTTCTTCTGTTGGTTCTTCTATTGCGAGTAGCTCATTTGCAATTGCTTTAGTTGGGAGTGTGAAGCGGTCTGGGAATTTGTCTTCGTTTTTGAGATCGAGGCGCAGATCGGAGGATGTGGGGGGTGGGGTTGAGCGTTTTGGGGAACGGCTTTGTGGAGAAAATGGCGGAGTGCTTGACGGTGGGCGAGATGGATCCACAAGAGAAGCAGCGCGTTCTAGGGCTGCATCCAAGATTGGACGCAATTCGTGAAGAGAAAGGGTTTTGAGCCAGGCGACGACTCGTTCCAGGGTAACGATTGGCTCAATAGAATTAGTGACGCCGGAGTAGGTATTGGGGAGCCGACCTGCCAGAAACGTATCCCAGTCAATTCGTCCCTCCAAATAGTCGAGCATTTCGTTGACGGGAATGGAGGTCAGATCGGAAAGCTTTTGTGACGTACTCCCGACGCCGACCGCTTAGGCGGTACGGCGCGGGCTTCTCCGCCCAGACCTTTGAGATCTGGGTTT
>NZ_JAJENT010000219.1:0-618 GCF_035615515.1 Phormidium sp. CCY1219 | reverse complement strand
CCCTCAATATAGGCATTGAGTTCATCTGCCGTCACGCCCAAAAAGTTAAGCAGCGCCTCTCGGTTGCGCTTATAGACATTCGTACTTTCTCCAGCCTTTAACCTCCGAAACGCACTACGCTGGATCCCGATTCGCTGCGCCAGCGCCGTATCGTTCGGTTCTGCCAAAATCTCTCCGAGAAATGCTACCAACTGTGCCAACCGCATCTGCGGCGTCCCTTGTCTGTCCTTCTGTTCGCTCACCTAGCACCTAGCACTAATGTTGCTACAATTATTTTCAATACCCCGGATTTTATTACATTTCTTTACAAAATAAGTAGGTTTATCCCTTGACAAATTAAAAAATTTTGAGTATGTTAACAGCATAAACGACAATACGACTAGTATTTTGTCGCATAATGACAGTAGAACGTGATGCGTTCGTTCTGCCATCAGATCTCTAAATTTCCCATTTCAAAAAAAAAAGGGGATTGGACTCCCCTAAAAACAAAAAAGAGTACCTAAATTGTACCATGTCTGAAATTTTTATCAAGCCTTCCTTGGCAATCGGCACGGGTTCGGTCTCCAATTTCTCTGGTGCCTCCGAGCCACCCCTTGGGTTCCGCTTCAACTACGACTA
>NZ_JAJENT010000218.1:0-1473 GCF_035615515.1 Phormidium sp. CCY1219 | reverse complement strand
GGTCTCAACCTGCGGGCTTATGACTTCGTGTCTCAAGAGCTGCGGGCGGCGGAAGACCCCGAATTTGAAACCTTCTACACGAAGAACATTCTGCTCAACGAAGGGATCCGCGCCTGGATGGCACCGGCTGACCAGCCGCACCAAAACTTCGAGTTCCCTGAAGAAGTTCTGCCTCGCGGTAACGCTCTGTAGAATGCGTCCGAGATTTACTATCATCGGCTAAAACATTCACCCCCGCCTTTTGGTGGGGGTGAATGTTTTATTTCCTTGCCAGTGCCAATGCCAAACCACCGCTTTCAGGCAAGTTTGGGAAAAATCGCAAATTAACTTGGGGGAAGTGGAAAAATTATCCGATTTCTGTGTTATGCTAGGTAGCGTAAAAGAAATTAGATTGAAACCGGACAGGGTAAAAGGAGGTGATGCCTATGCAAGATAGTAGTAAACGCATGGGTCACCTGATTGGAGTAGACCGGCTGCGCGCCGGGGCTGTTCTCTAAACGCTAGTTTTAGATTCCGTGAAGGATTAGCGATAATTCTTCATAAACTAAACTAGCAGGGAGTTCCTCCCGGCAGTCAGGTTCCAATTCAAGTGACCCGCTAGACCGCTCTCATCAATAGCGTGAAAGTTAAATCTTGAACGCTCCCGGTGAGAGCGGATAGCTTTTTTTATCCAGAAAAAGACTCGAAAAACGGCAGCCAAAGCCAAACAACGATTGATTTTCTCCCTGGCAGAAAATCATCTCGGCAGAGGAAAAAGAATAAGAGCAAAAGCAATAAAAAATATTTGTTAGCAGACCTAGAGGACAAAGAATGGCTCAGTTGCTCAGTGAAAGCGAAATTCAACAGCGATCGCAACAGCTCCCAGATGAGTGGAGCGTGGAGGGAAAAGAACTGCGGGGAGTGTGGAAATTAAAGGATTTTGTCGAAGCGATCGCCTTTGTGAACAAACTGGTGGATCCAGCAGAACAAGCGGGACATCACCCAGATCTCGCCATTTCTTATAACCAAGTCACCATCACCCTGACCACCCACGATGCCGGGGGGTTAACGGAAAACGATTTTGAAATGGCTAAGACCATTTCGGAGATCGAGTAAACGGCAGAAAGGAGCCTCGGAGGAGAGCGATCGCCGTGGCCACCGCAACTTCAAAGGTGGCGACGGCGATCGCGCTAATCCGGAAAACCCAGGAAATCAGAAAGGTTCAGCCTCGCAAAGCTTCCCGAGATAGCCCCGAAATTGAATCGGGAACTTGGAAGCTGAATAAATTATCTGAGCAAAGGTTATGTGATAGACTGAGAAATAACCAACATAAAAAACAGATCCAGAATCAATAAGTAAACGGAGGTCAACTTCTGCGGGCTGAAGCCACGCAGCTTGGAGGGCCCAACCTCTAACCAAGAGTTGGCGCTTACCAGAGCCAAAAACGATAACACCTCCGGGTATTTCCCTAGCCCGGACTATTTGTTGGCTTCC
>NZ_JAJENT010000217.1:0-3816 GCF_035615515.1 Phormidium sp. CCY1219 | reverse complement strand
CCCGGCGGAAGCGTTGCGGGAGGCGCAGTTGGAGATGTGGCAACGTGAGGAGTGGAAATCGCCCTATTTTTGGGCGGGGTTTACGTTGCAGGGGGAGTGGAAATAATGACAGTTTTTCCCTTGGGTCAGGGGTCTGAATCAAGGCGATCGCCTCCTTGGAAACTGGGTGTTGATAGCGGATGGAGACGGCGATTACAATCGCATATCGCCTGTGTAGCCGCGATTTCAATCGCCCCGCTTTATTTTATAGAATTTAACTAAAAAAGGAGTCAAAATCATGGTGAGTTACTGGGTGTTTCTTCTGTCTCGAAACAGTTTAGCTGTATCGGTAATTTTGTTACTGTGGTCGAGTTCGGTGGCGGCGTTTTCTGCGCGGGACATGGACTCGTTACTATCGGCATCGGTGGAGAGCGATCGCAGTTCCATCGCTCAAGTAGAAGGCACTGAAGCCGATCGCTTGTGGCAAGAAGGGATACAACTTTACGAACGAAAAACCCCCAAATCCTTACAACAAGCCCTGGTCAAGTTCGAGGAAGCGCTGAAACTGTATCGCGAAGCCGGCGATCGCCAACAAGCAGCGCGAATCCTGCATCAGTTAGCTTTGGTACACCAAGCGCGAGGCAACCCGCAACTGGCGTTAGATTCCTATCAGCAATCCCTCTCCCTCTTGCGGCAAACCGGCGATCGCAAATTGGAAACCGTCACCCTGCTGGGAATGGGTCACATGTACTACGAATTAGGCGATTTGCCCCAATCCCTCAGCTACTTGCGCCAATCCCTATTTGGAGCGCGGCAAGTGGAGGATCCGGACTGGGAAGCTGCCCTTCGCCAGATGATTGGCATCTTTGCTCACAAGGCATTTAGTGAAGGAATAGAACTGCACGATCGCTATACCACAGAAGCTTGGTTGGAGTCAATCCCGAAATTTGAAGCGGCCCTAGAATTCTACCGCATTGTCGGCGATCGCACCCAGGAAACTCGCGTCCTAGTTTGGATCGCTCATATGCACTCCGACCTAAACAACTATCCCCGCGCCCTGTACTACTACGATATCGCCCTATCACAAGCGCGAGAATTGGGTGAAGAAGAACAGCAAGCGATCGTTCTCCGGGAGATGGGCCACGTTTACTACGTTCAAGCTGAATGGGAGGCGGCGATGGACTCCTACCAACAATCCTTGTCACTCGCCCGCAACACCGGATATCGCCAACTCGAAGCCCAGAATTTGAGGAATATTGGCTTAATTTACCACGTTCGGGGAGAGCACCAAAAGGCGCTAGACTACTATAGCCAATCGTTGCCTATTTTCCGCGAACTGGACGAGGGAGCTTCCCAAGCGTATCTCCTGAAATATATCGGCGCGGCTTATCGAACTCTAGAGGAGTTGGAAACGGCTCTAGAGTATTATAACCAATCTCTGGCGTTATTTCAAGAACTCGACAACGAAGAACAAGAAGCAATCGTCCGCAGCGCCATTCAAGCGGTTTCCTCTGCTTTAGAACCGCAGGAAACCCCGGTAGCCGATCGCCCAAACCCGATCGCCGCCGAGAATAACACCCCAGACGGCGATCGCTTATACGAACAGGCAGAGAAACTGTTTCGGGAAGGAACCCCAGAATCGGCAACGGCGGCGATCGCCAAGTTTGAAGAAGCGATCGCCCGGTATCAAGAAGCAGGGAACACCCGCCAACAAGGGCGATCGCTGGTTTGGATTGGCTATATTTACAAAGGTCGGGAAGCGTGGCAAACCGCCCGGGACTACTACAATCGCGCTTTACCCTTGTTGCGAGAAGCAGGCGATATTATAGGGGAATCCATCGCCCTCAGGGATGCTGCCCTAGCTTACTACGAGTTAGGGAACTTCCAAACCTCCCTGGACTACTACAACCAATGCTTGGTTATCTATCGGCAGCTAGGGTATAAAACAGGGGAAGCCAAGATACTCACTATGATGGGCGTAGTTTCCTGGATGATGGGAAACAAGCAAACCTCCCTAGACTACTTCAACCAATCCCTGGTTATCTTTCGGGAAGAGGGAGATAAACAACAGGAAGCCGCTGCCTTGTTGGGTCTTGCGATCGCCCAACGCAGTTTCGGGAATCTCACAGAGGCTTTGGGTAGCGTTGAAGCCGCCATTGCCATTCTCGAAGAACTTAGCCCCGTAGACGGCGAACAGCGTCAGTCTTACCTCGCGGGTTATCAACATTATTACGACTTCTACAACCAACTGCAGAGGGAACTGGAACTAACGCGATCGAATTGATTCCCACCCCAAAGTTTCCCCCAAGCTGCTCGCACCTTGGTCTTGCCTGACGCCATGCTAACAAAGTGAATTGGCTCTTACTGTGAGAAACAAAGGCGCGAGTCACTCTGTTGAGGGATGGGATGGGGAGGCCCGCGATCGCACGCGCGGCGCAATGCACACTCCCTGACGCAACTCCCCGCAGGCGATCGCCTTTTCCAATCACCCAAATCCTTATCCAAATTTGTTGTTTGTTCTGTCCTTAATAGCACTGTAAATTACCATAGGAGTTACCCATGTCCCAAGTCTTTCGCTCTCGCAGACCTTCTCCCCAACCCTCTCCTTCTTCCTTTTGGATTTGGTATTATGTTGCCGTGCTTTTAGCCAGCATTTTGACCTGGAGTTACGTGCGCGGATATCTGAGTTACAAGGATTACCAGCGCGGCGATCGGGCGTATAAAAGTGGAAATTGCCAAGCAGCGATCGCTGAATTCGAGCGAGTGAGCGCTCGCTGGTTTCCGACGGATTTCCAGAACTTAGGGCGTAGCGCTCAATCGAAAAAACGCCAATGCAAAGCCTTCCAAAAAGCGATCGCCCGACAGGAATCCGGGCAGGCAACTCGCAGCCTGATTGCTTATAATAAGTTATTGGCCTTCTCTCCCCATACTGCATTGCGCTCCGCAATCCAAAAAAACGCCGCCAACCTATTCACAGAAACCGACAGTGCCAAACTCACCAATCCAAAACTCTGCGCGCAGTTAGAGTCTTTTCGGCGAAATCAACTGCTTGCGATCGGCTCCAACCACTTACCGCCATTGTACCAAAGTTGCGGCAAATTGTACGAAACCCAAGAAAAATACAGTCAGGCAGCAGTCATCTACGGACAATTTCTCAACGCCTATCCCAAACACGAACTTGCCCCAAAAACCAAAGAAAAATTAGCCCACTCCATCATCGCAGAAGCCAAACAACAGGGCGCAGCAACCCTTCTGCAACCTCAACAAATCGGCTATACAGATAGCAGTTATGCCGTCCTAGAAATTCAGAACGATTCCCCCACAAAAATGCAGTTAATTTTCAGTGGATCCGAAACCATCATCGAAGAAATAGAACCCTGTTTCGACTGCAAGAAATATATTGGAAAAGGTCCCGAATCTTGTCCCGCACGCGGTCCAGTGGGACGCTACACCCTCAAACCCGGACAATACAACATTGTGGTCAAATCCGCTGACGAATTCCGGGTCACTCCCTACCGGGGCGATTGGACGCTCAACCCAGGTACGGCATATAACCAATGCTTTTACCTCATTCAAAACCCCCTGGAGAAGCAGCAGCAAAAAACACCGATGGATTCAGATTCGCAAACCATGCCCCAGAATGATGATAGAATCCCCAAAGGCTCTTTTAAGTTTTAAAGGAGCGGGAGTTACGGTTTGCAGGAAACGGCACAAAAGTAAATGCCGTTTCCGAAGAGTGTTTTCGCAGGATAGTATAAACGAAAAACTAGGAGTCAAAACAATGGTGCGTCAATGGTGCTTGCTTCTCTCTCCTCCCGGGTTAGCCGTAGCGGTAAC
>NZ_JAJENT010000216.1:0-11790 GCF_035615515.1 Phormidium sp. CCY1219 | reverse complement strand
TCCCCCCTTAGAAAGGGGGGACTAAGGGGGGATTTCAACTGTTTTGTTTTTCAAGAACAATGGTATAAAGAACACTGGAGGGTAGTGAGGATAATAGTTTCAGCAACCCCCGCCTGGGATTAATTTCTCCGGGTTAATCGTTCTAGCAACAGCCGCCCGGAGATGAACATCCCCGCCGGGATTGGGGGGCAAATGTTAATTTTTTCGGTAAATTTCCCGGGGGATGAAGTCCGATCGCTTACCCTTTAAGTATCGGAATCTGGTTCTGTCTTCTATTCCCGGGAGTGACTTGATGAAAGTTAAAATGATTTTGCCGGCCCTCACGGAAGCGATTAGTCCTCATTGGCGATCGATTAAATATTCTTTGTTTCCGCCGTTGGGGTTAGCGACATTGGCGGCATTTTTTGACGAGGATGATGACATTTGCATCCAAGACGAGCATGTGGAGAAACTGGAGTTAGATGACGAACCGGATTTAGTGGTGATTCAGACCTACATCACTTCAGCCTATCGCGCCTATGAAATTGCCGATCGCTATCGCCAACGAGGGGTTTATGTGGCCCTGGGGGGAGTGCAGGTGACTGCATTACCCACGGAGGCGATCGCTCATGCAGACACCATTTTTCTCGGTCCGGGGGAAGATACTTGGCCGCAATTTTTAGCAGATTGGCGGGCGGGACATCCGGGGAAAATTTACATTTCGCGCGATCGAACTTTGCACCACCTCCCGAAAATTCGCCGGGACTTGATTCAGCGCCAGTTGTACTTAGTTCCGAACTCGATTGTGGTCTCTCGCGGATGTCCCCACCATTGCGATTTTTGTTACAAAGAATCCTTCTTCAAAGGGGGCAAATCCTTCTACACCCAAACGGTCGATCGCGCTTTAGCCGAAATCGAAGAATTACCGGGACGGCATTTATTTTTTCTCGACGATCATCTGTTTGGCAATTTGCCTTTTGCCCGGGCATTATTTGACGGAATGAAAGGCATGGGACGGGTTTGGCAAGCTGCCGGTACCGTGGAAGCCATATTGCAACCGGGACTGTTAGAAAAAGCCGCAGACAGCGGACTGAGAAGTTTATTTGTGGGGTTTGAAACCCTAAACGCCAAAAACCTGAAACGCCAGCACAAATATCATAACCTGAATCGCGATTATAACCAGGCGATTCGCCGATTGCACGAGTGCGGGGTGATGATTAATGCCAGTTTTGTATTTGGTATGGATGAGGATAATTCCACGGTATGCGATCGCACTGTGGAATGGGCAGTTAACCAAGGCATTGAAACTGCTACTTTTCACATTTTAACCCCTTATCCCGGTACGCAACTCTATCGCCGAATGGCAGAAGAAAACCGCCTTACCAGCACAAATTGGAATTTATACGATACCCGCCATGTGGTGTATCGCCCCGCCAAAATGACTGCAGGGGAATTAGAAGCAGGATACTGGCGGGCCTATCGAGAATTTTATCGCTGGCGATCGATTTTTGCTGCTGCATCCACCAAAGAAAGTTGGTCGCAAAAAATGCGTCATTTACTCTATTCTGGGGCGTGGAAAAAGTTTGAACCATTTTGGGATGTGGTGATTCGCACGGAACAAGTGGCCAAGTTGCGACCCCTGATGGAAAAGGTACTCGATGGATTTGAGAAAAAAAACCCCTGGGGAGGAAGCGGGTGACACTGTACAAACTCCCTTGAGTGTCCCGGTAGGAAAAGGTGGCAAAATTGGGAATATTGTAGAGTAAAGCAAGGTTAGGAGGATGGAATAATGATGAGTGAAGAGAAGGGGAAAAAGAAATGGGCGATCGGGTTTTATAAAGTCTTACTGTTATTAGCAGTAATGATACCTTTGCAAGGGTTGATTATGTATCGAATTTTTGTGGAACTTGAAAAAAGCCGCTTAATTTCAATGAGTCTAGCTTGCCAAAAAACTGTAAAAAAAATCAACACTGCACAGAAAGTTTATTTTTCCAAATATCAACGCTTTGCTAATTCCGTGGAAGCGCTACAGATTAGCTTTACCAAAAACAGCAAACCCTTTCATCGGTATGGAATTAAAATGAGCCATACTGCGGTTTTAAATTATGGCATTTATCGTCAACCTCCTCCTGATGAGATAACGGAGAAGCTGTTAGAGTGGTACCCGACAAACCTTAAGAAACCACCAAGGCAAAATTACCTGGGAATTGTGGTAGCATTGCCGAATTCCGAAGTCAATCCCGATGCAACTAAACCAGAAGAAATGCTTCCTGTATCTGTGTTGTGCGAATCGCCGTCTGCAGATGCGGTTTTAGCGGCTTTATCGGCGGAACCCATCGTGCAAAATGGCAATATTGAATGTCCGGAAGGGATGAAGAATCTGGGGCAATAATGGGGAATATTCTCTTCTTTCAATTAAGCTTTTATATTTTATGAGAATTGGGGTAGGGGAGGATTTGGAGTTTTTGAGATAAGGCAATGCTTAAGTTGAGTTGAGGAGGAGGCGAAACCTCGAGGAGGGTTGTCCAGCATGTGAGGGGAAGGCGTTTAGGACCTGATATATGTAAAAAAGGGGTGGGTTGGGGGACTTTTTTGTGGTCGCGGTCGGGTAAAATAAAGGAGAAGTCTAGGGAGGGTGTTGCGCGAATGGAGTCAGCGCGATCGCGCGGAGTTTTCCTCAGTGGAGCCCTCGCCCAACCCATTACCAAAGAAAATGACTAAATCCAGCGATATGTCCCGAACGGTGAATGAAAAAACCTCTCTGGTTCCGGTTTCTGGTGTCAATCCATTTGAGCAACTGACGCCGCAACAGATTTATGATTGGGCGGCGTATCATTTGCAGTTTGTGGAATTTAAGGAATTGCTGAACGAGGAAATCGTATCTTTGCCCGATTTTCCCGGTTTGTTTTTCGTTTATTTTATTGTCTACGATTCCAAAGGAAAATGGGCGGAAAATTTAGTTTATATCGGCATTTCTAATACCAGCATCAGTCAGCGATGGAAAACCAGCCGACAATTGCCGTTATTTACGAAAATGCACGCTTTAGGAATTGAAATTCTGGTTCGCACCTTTAGCGTGTTACCGGGGATGGTGTCGCCGGAGACGTTGCAGCTTTGGGAAAAAGGCTTAATTGAAAAGTTAAAACCCGTGTTTAATGATGAAGATATGTAAGGCTTTTTAAGGGAAAAATTGTTGAGTTTTGAAGGGTTGAATTTGCGGGTGTACTCGCGATTTTCTGCATCGAAAAAGGCGTTCCCAGCACATGCTGGGAACGAGGTAATATTTCTCTATTCTCAATGTTTCATGGCTCGATTTAAGATTTGGGAATCAGTTCGATTTCAAACAGTTGGGGCCAGAGTTTGCCGGTGACGAAAAGCCGATCGCCTTTAGAATCATAGGCAATTCCGTTGAGCACGTCCACGGGTTGGGATATCGCCTTGGTATCCAGCAAGTCGGTTAAATCGATCCAGCCGACGACTTGACCGGTTTCGGGAGAAATGCGGGCGATAAAATTGGTTTGCCAAATATTGGCAAAAATTTCTCCATTGATGTATTCGAGTTCGTTGAGTCGGGGGATAGGACGATTGCGATCGCGCACTTGAACCCGACGAATTTCGGTGAAAGTTTCCGGGTCGAGAAAGCGCAGAACATCGGTTCCATCACTCATAATCAACTGTTCGCCATCGTGAGTCAGTCCCCATCCTTCTGTAGGATAAGTAAATTCCTCCTGTGGGGCAAAAGTTTCGCGATCGTACACAAATCCCACACGAGACGTCCAAGTTAGTTGAATAATATTATCATTCCAAATGGTAATTCCCTCGCCGAAGTAGCGCGCATTTAACCGTTTCATTTGCACCACTTTTCCCGTTTCGAGTTCCACGCGGCGCAGAGAGGAGCGACCCCGCAAACCGGTGCCTTCATAGAGAAATCCCTCATGGTAAATTAACCCTTGAGTGAATGCCAAAGGGTCGTGAGGATAAGCATTGACCACGCGGTAGCCGTACACGGGGGGTTGAGTGGATTCGGTGGTGTTGAAGGTGGGTGCTGATGAAGCGTTATAAAATCCGCAAGAGCCTAAAATAACTCCAATCGCTACAACAGAGGTAATAAATGTTTTTTGCATCAACCTAAATCTATTAAATCATTCTATTTTATCTTCCCCGGTGGATGAGGGAAATCCGCATCAAGTGTTTTTTATGGGGTAAACTAAAATAAGCTGGGAAAGGGCGCGTGCCAGATTAGTCCGATTGCGTCTTTTGCAGGGATTGTTCGGCGCGCATGAAGTCAATAAATTGACGAGCGCTGCGTCCGGATCTGCCGTTATGACGGGTGGCCCATTGGAGGGCTTTGGCGGTTAAGGTATCTGGAGGCATATCGAGTTGAAATTGGGCAGCCAAAGTGCGGACAATGTTGAGGTATTTTTCTTGAGAGGGGGGTTCAAAGGTTAAGGTCAAACCGAAGCGATCGCTAAAGGAGAGCTTTTCCTGAACCGTATCCCAGCCGTGGATTTCATCGCCGGCACTGGGGCGCGGGCGATCGGCAAAAAACTCGCGCACTAAATGGCGGCGATTGGAAGTAGCATAGACCACCACATTGGGCGGACGGGCGGTTAAAGTGCCTTCTAAAACCACTTTCAGGGCTTTAAAGGAATCGTCATCTTCTTCAAAGGAAAGGTCATCGACAAAAATGATAAATTTATGGGGAGCGCGGCGCAGTTTTTCGGTGATAATGGGTAAATGTTTGAGCTGTGATTTGGGAACTTCTATCAAGCGCAAACCGCGATCGCTGTATTCATTCAACAGTGCCTTAACCAACGAAGATTTGCCGGTGCCGCGACTGCCGTAAAGCAATACGTGCAATGCGGGCAAACCAGCCAGCAAAAATTCCGTATTTTGCACCAAGGAGTGACGCTGGAACTCATCGCCGACGAGATCCGTCAACCGAATCGGATCGGGGTGTGGGATGCTTCTTAATTGCCCTGATTGCCAAGTAAAGGCGCGATACTCAGCCAATTGCCCCGTACCTTGTTTTTGGTAAAAGGGGACTAACTCCTGAAGGGTATCGGCCCATTTTTTTTGTTGTTTTAGAGATGCGATGATTCGTACCTCCGAATTGTGGGGCAATTCTTCAATTGCCCCTTTTTCATACTTTACCCGGTTCTGTTCATGCCAAACCACCGGAGGCATGGGCAAACCGGATGCTTGTTGTACCCATTCACTGAGTTGGTTGCTGGTGCAATGGTAAAGGGTTTGAAGGGCATCTAAATCGTGTTTGGCAGCGGCAACGAGGGCGGGGGTTATCTTGTCTAGAGAACGCTGCTGCGCTTGTTGGGTAAAAGGGTTTTCATCGCGCAGGATTTGGGCGATTAAATAATCTTGCCAGCTCATTTTTTGCGCGGCAATGGTTTTAAACCATTGGCCATACGCTTTTAAGCAAGTCAGTCCCACTATACCACCGGCACCGCCGGCAGAACTTTGATAGATAGCTTGGATTAATTTAACAAAAGCTTCCCCCACGTCATTTTGCAGAACTGATTGATAAAGCAAGAGCGATGCGGCTTTGATTTCCAGATATTGAATAGAGGAGACCGTTTTGGCATCCATAATTAAAACACTCGAGTCGGAATGGTTAGAATGAGCGAAATGACAGACCGAAGGCAGAGGGGGAAGGGATGAAAGGAAACCCGAAGAAAACGCCAAGTCGAGCTTGTGCGGGGCTGTCATCCTTTCCCCTGGGTCGGGTGTTACTTTTTCCTGGTGGGTTTGAGAGCTTTTTTCACCAGGTCGGGAATTTCGGAAGGGCTTTCAGCCACGGGAATTTTCGCGGCTTTAAACGCTTCAATTTTGCTTTGCGCCGTATCTGGGTCAGCGCCGACGAGACTGACATTGTGACGTTTTCCGGTGGAGAGTTGAGCGGCCATAATATCGCCGGCATGACCGAGGCGCTTGCCTTTGGGGGCATGACGACCGGCCACATAAGCGACCACGGGTTTATCGATGGTTTCGGAGATGTAATGAGCGGCTTCTTCTTCGTTAGTGCCGCCAATTTCGCCGACTAAGACGATCGCCTCAGTGGTCTCGTCTTCATCTAGAATTTGTAGCCATTGGGCAAAAGACGAGCCTAAAATTGCATCGCCGCCGATGCCGACTACCAGAGATTGGCCGAGTTTGGCCTGAGTGAGGTTCAAAGCCACCTCATAGGTTAGGGTGCCGCTGCGGCTGATGAGGCCCACGGAACCGGGGGTATAGAAATCACTTTTGTGAGTGCCGAGCAGAAGCTTTCCGGGGACGATGATGCCGGGGGTATTCGGGCCGACCACCAGGGTATCGGTAGCTTCTGCCTTTCGCATCAGCTTCACCATATCCAGGGGAGGCATGCCCTCAGTGATGAGAATCAGTTGGCGGATACCGGCGGCGATCGCTTCTAGGGCTGCATCCAGAACCGCATAAGGCTTAACCACAATCACGCTGGTATCCACCGATCCCACCTTTGGGAGTGCTTGTTCGATGGTATCAAACACCGGAATATCATCTATTGTTTCTCCGCCGTGACCCGGGCCGATTCCCGCCACTACGTTGGTGCCATAGGCTTTCATTGCACTAGCATGAATCGAGCCGATCGCTTCTGAGATCCCCTGAACAATCACTGTCTTATCGTTGGTAAAATTCATTCAACCTCCTCAAGTTAAAACCCTCACGCTGGGGCGCTCGAATCGTTGCATTTCAAATCCTTATCGGTTATCGAGTTTTTTGTCTGGCTTCTGGCCAGGAATGGAGATCGCAAGCAGTCTGGAAAAAGCCTAAAAAATCCCCCCCTGGCCAAAAACTCCCCTAGAGTTTCTGGGCTTACTTCTTGCGGGTCAGTTGCACCGTTTTCGCGATCGCGTCATCCAAGCTTTCGACGATCGCCACATCAAACGGCTTTAAAATCTCTTGAGCTGCAGCGAGATCTTCGCCATACAAACGGGCAATGAACTGACAAGGAGTCGCGTGATTCGTCGAGCCTTGGGCGCGGGCATGTCGTTCCATAACCTTAGCGATAGTTTCCGCCACTTGAGTGCAAGAGGCCAAACCGCCGAGAACATTCACCAACACCACTTTGACCTTTTTACTTTTGGCCACCAGATCCAAACTGGCATCTAGGCGATCGCTCAATTCATCCGGGGTCAAATCCCAGCGAGATTCGCCGCCTAAATTGACGAAATTCGCCGGTTTGCCCCCTGTAGCATACACCAAATCCAGGGTTGCCATCGTCAGGCCCGCCCCATTGCACAGCAAGCCAATATTGCCCTCGAGTTCGACAAAATTCACCTTAGAGATAAACTCTCTTTGCGTCTGGCTCAACTCCGACTCCGAGCCATTGTTGTCGATTTTCCAGGTTAATTCGTGCAGACTAGGATGACGAGCGATCGCCGCATCATTCACCGTAACTTTGCCATCTAACGCCATCACTTGTCCCGTGGGAGAGATCCCCAGGGGATTGATTTCCACCAGATCCAAATCTTTTTCCACAAACAGGGCGTACATTTTCTGTACGATATCGCTCACCGATTCGATCAGCGGCCCGCTGCATCCCATCTTCAAGGTTAAATGTCGGGCATAATACGGCGAAAACTCCTCATTGACCACCACCTGCTGCATCTGTTCCATTGCCAATTCGGTACTGGTGCCTCCTTGTTGGGAGCCAAGCAGCACCGGACGACGGGCCGCGCGATCGAGTACCACCGCCAGATACAGTTCGCGATCGGTGTCGTATTTGGCTTCTGCTAACAGAACCTCTGGATGTTCCCCCGCGATCGGCAGATGAAAAATGTTTTGCGCCGCTGCTACGGCATCGATGGTATTTGCCACAAATTTGATCCCGCCGACTCTACCGCGTCCGCCGACCCGGACTTGAGACTTGAGAACCACCGGATAGGGAATCTTCAGTCCCTTAAGGTCTTTGGGATGATCGATCCGTTGCGAGGGCAAAACCGGAATCCCCATTTCCCTGAATAACTCTTTGGCTTGGTACTCTAATAAATCCATAGGTGTGGAAAACGTCTGTTGAAACTATTTTGCTCTCCCGAGTCCCCCGGAAATCTCCGGCGTCGGGTCTAGTTGGAGCATACCGCTTCATTTAGTTTATAATGTGTAGTTTCCTCTACTTAGGAGCGCTTTTGCCAATGGATGGAGGAGTGGACGGCATTGTCCAAAGGCTGCTCCTGAGTGCCCTCGACAGCAATAAAGCTGCAAAAAACCTTAACAAATTTCTGGGCGTCGGGGGGCATAAAATAGGGGAAGTGCCGCAGCCCGGTTTCCCCGCTCTCGAAGTCTTCGACGCCCCCGGGAGAACCGATGGCTATGTTGAGGGGAACGAAAGAACCCCTCAAATCGGTGGTTCGCTCCCGATTGAAGTTAAAATTTTTTCAGCTTCACGATTTTAAGACTACATCGGTGGTAATCTCTTATGACTACAGCAGTACGCCACAACGATTTACAAACCGTCGCCGAGCTGATCGAAGAGCGCTTGCACTCTCAACTGCCCGAGAATCTGCCGTTGCGGATTCGCTGTGCCCTCAAGGGCGGGAATTTATTGGTGTTGGGGGAACACTCCCCCGAGGTCAACCTGGAAGTGCAAGGGACTTTTCGGACGCTCAAGCAAGCCATCCTCGCCTTAGTCCCCCAATTGAAGGGGGAGTTACGGCTTTATCTGCGCTTGCGGGGTCAAAAGCAGCCCTATGCGTATCATGCTTTTAGAAGCGCTCAACCCCTGGGGGCAGTGGCGTCACCGAGGGATGATGAGCCAGTGCTGTTGCCCAAAAAACCGGCGCGATCGCCGATGGGAAATCACCCCCCAGAGGAGTTGAGCGCGGAGGCAATTCAGGCTAGGGATTTGGCGATCGCCGCTTTTCCCCTCAATCCCTTCGACATGCCACCGCCAGACTCGGCTTTC
Source organism: Phormidium sp. CCY1219 (assembly GCF_035615515.1). Classification (GTDB taxonomy): domain Bacteria; phylum Cyanobacteriota; class Cyanobacteriia; order Cyanobacteriales; family Laspinemataceae; genus CCY1219. The sequence continues at coordinate 2,876 of NZ_JAJENT010000216.1, read as the reverse complement.
GAGCAGGCTCCCCGCCCGGTGGCGACAAAACGCCCGCCCCAGCACTCGTCGCGCCCGAGGCGCAAATCTTGGCCGAAGTCGGTTTATGCGGGAGTTTTCCTGGCCCTGGCGGGGGGAGCGATCGCCGCTTATGCGGTGTCTCGTCCCTGCGTGCTGCGCCCATGTCGGGAAATTTTGACGGCGGATGAGTTGACGATCGCTTCGGCAAATACCCTCAATCAGGCTCAATACATCCAACAACTGGTGGAGTCGCGGGATCAATTAACCGCCGCTCGCGATATCCTCACCCAAATTCCCCTCTGGTCTCGTCATTTTCCCACCCGGGAGCGCCTTTTGCAACGCAATCGCACCTTGTCTGAAGGCTTAGATGAGATGATTTTAGCCCTGCAAACCGGTCTGGATGCGGTGGAAAAAGGGGAAAATCCCCCCCACCCGGCTGAAGTTTGGCAAGCGGTGGCTCAGGTGTGGCGTCAGGCGATCGCTGCTCTGGAATCGGTGGAGTCAGATTCGCCGGTTTACCCTTTGGCGCAAGAAAAGTTAAGCAACTACCGCGCGAATTTGGCTGAAATCGAACTGCGAATCGATACGGAAAAAACGGCTAACGCCCAATTCCAACAAGCTCGCTTGGCGGCAAATGTGGCAAAAGCTCGCAGTGGGGTGGCGCGCTCTTTTGACAGTTGGGAAAAGGTTTATTTCAGTTGGGAAGGCGTTATCGCCCAACTCGAAGCCCTGCCGCAAGAGACGATGGCGCATCAGGAAGCAAAGGAATTATTGCCGGAATATCGCGCCCAACTCGCCTTGGCTCGCGATCGCAAAATGAAAGAAAAAATTGCCGAAGATGCGTACAATCAAGCCCTGTTAGAAGCAGACCTCGCTGCCAAACGGGCCCAGGAAAATCAATGGAGTCTCACGGTGGCTCGCTGGAATCAGGCGATCGCTTATGCCGAACAAGTTCCCACGGGAACCTTCTATTATCCCAAAGTTGCGGGTTTAATTAAGGAGTACAAAACCGCCCGTGACGAGGCAAAAGTTAAACTGGAAAAAGCGGTGCGCTTGCAAAAAGCGCGGGCGGATTTGAAGAAAACTTGTGAAGGAAAACCCACGGTTTGCGAATATACTGTAACCGACAATTTAATCAGCGTTTGGCTCACCGCCGATTACCTTAACAAGCTGCAAGAAACTACCGCAACGGCCCAGAAGAAAAACGATCCGAAAATTCGCCAAGGCGTAGACGAACATGTGAATACGTTAAAAACCGCTCTCGAAGCGATCGCAGATAACGCTCGCCTGACCCTAGAAGTCTACAATCCCTATGGCTCTCTCATCGGGCGTTATTCTCCTCAATAATCTCCTTTCTCGCTTGGAGGTTTTTGCCTTGGAAGGGCACGGTACTCCCGTGCCCTCCCTCGATTTGAGGGCAGAAAAACTCACTATCTGTGGCGATCGCGGCGGTTCTATTCCCCAAAAAAGGCGGGATACACGAAGGCAAATGCTGTAGAACTCGGAATCGGCGTGCCGTCGAGTTCTTCCACAATTACAGTCTCTAATTCCCCATCCCAGCGCGCCCGAATTTCTCGATTGTTGAATTGTACGGTTTGCTCGCCGATTTGGCGCATTCGCTCGTGGACGAATTGTTCGCTCGCACCGGAAAAGCGATCGGGGGGCGTTCCCTCATCGGCATGCCAAATATAACTCACAATATCTTTCGGATGCCGCTCCAATTGTTCTCGGTTTCGCACGGGAAATACCAGTGTCTCGTCTGTATAATAACTGCCGTAAGGATATCTCTGATAGTCTCGACTGTATCCCGTATCGGGGGAAAGCACTTGGCTGTCGGGATGTTTTTCCAACCACGCGCCCAATCGGGTTTTCACCGCTGGGAGGCGCGCTAAGGTGCGATTGACCTTGGGGCCGACGATTCCCATGCCCCAGGGTTGTGCGTATAGGGTATCGTCGGCGCGATCGTACATCACCAAACAGCTTTGATACAATTTCCCGGAAACCCCATAGGTAGTATCGCCGCGTTTGAATGCGACAATTGTATCGCACAGTGGGCAGTAAGACACGGTGATATTTTCTCCGCCCAAAGTATCGTTGACGATTTCATGCCAGTTCATAATCCCCAGGGGATAGGCTTTCGCTTCCCCATTAATCACCACCGCGATCGCCCAGTCGTCGGCGTCAAAGGGGGTGCTGTCTGCTGTGTCAAATTGGGGGCGATCGAGACTGGGAATTCCATCTTTGGGCGGTCCTCCATTCAGCAGTTGGCTTAAATCTATGCGGGAAACTTCCTGTAGGGCAATATTTTGGCTTTCGATATCTTTCAAGTCTTGGCTTCCATCGTGGAAATGCTGGGTGAGAAAAAAGTAGTGTAACTTGAAGTTGTCCCATCCCCCAGCTCTCACTACTAACGCAAATAAAGACAGTACCGCCACCACGGTAACACTTAAGGTCAATTTGAATAAGCTTCTCATGCCAATCTCCTGGCGCGCGCCAAATCTCTGTGCGGGTATCCCTGACCCTTGTTCGGTTCTATAGTGACGGGAGAACCTGAAATTGCCCTGAGCGGAGGATAAAATTAACCTGAGAAATGCTACAGTAGATTGGTCATTAACTTGGATTCACCCTCTGCGTTTCATCAATAGACATCGAGGAGCCTCAAACTGACGCTTACCCCAACCTAACCTCCGCCGTAACCGGCATTTATGCCTCATACTTCCTCCTCGGCAAAACCTTTGATGTCCAATGGTCACTCCCTTCCAGGGAAGCAATTGACAAAAGAAAGAAACCTCTCCCACCCTCCGGTTGTTGTTGGTGTTCACATCAGGCTGTGCCTATCACAATAAAAGCATTGCCTTTACCCTTTGCCCCCATTA
>NZ_JAJENT010000215.1:0-5507 GCF_035615515.1 Phormidium sp. CCY1219 | reverse complement strand
TCTACTAACCCCACGCGACCTGATTCTTGTAACAACACATAAGCTCGCGTTGCATTGTTGGTGGCTACCAATTCTACTGGTTTATCTTCCCGGTCTTCTGTTCCTACGGGAATGTTAGCGCGTAATAAATCTGAGCTGCTGCCTGCTTCAATTACTGATTCGGGCGCATGGGCATTGATAATGCTAATCGCATCGGCTGTTTCTTTCGCCACTACAGAACTTTTCACTTGCCAGAACTAGAACCACTCGCGCTATTATTAAAGGTACAATTAAATTTGGAAGGAGAGTTATGGAGGTTGAGGAGTTACTCAGACGTTATGCCTTGGGAGAAAGAGATTTTGCTAGAGTCGATCTGAGGAATGCCCGGTTAAGTGGAGTTGACTTGAGTCGGGCTAACCTGACTGGTGCCAACTTGTTTGGGGCCACTCTGAATAATTCTAATCTTAGATTTGCGATCTTGAGGAATGCCAAACTGGACCAAACCAATCTGATAAATGCCATTTTAGAAGGCTCCGACTTAAGACTAGCTTCTATAACTAGCGCCGATCTCGAAGGGGCTAACTTGGAAGGGGCTAACTTGGAAGGGGCTAACTTGTCTTTCTCTATTTTAGTGGAGGCTAACCTCAGGCGTGCCAACCTAGAAAGGGTACTGCTGCAAGAAACGGCTTTGTACGATGCCATTTGTGAAGAAGCTAATTTTAGCTCTGCCGAGATGTTTGAAGCCTCGATAGGTAGAACTAATTTCAGAGGAGCCATTTTTGACAACATTGTCTTCGTTGACTGCGTATGCCGCGAAACCATCTGGCCCAATGGAGAGGTCATCACCGATCCAGAACCATTTCCCGAGTAGTAAGTATGCAAAATAGATTACACATTCGTTTGGGCTAGACGCCTGAGTTAATCGAGCCCTTAACTGTGTAATTAATTCGGTACGGAAACTTAAATTTTTTGTAACGAGCTGTCCTAAGAGAAAAAGAGAATTTTACGAACGAAAAATTATTCAAACATGACTGACGCATTTTCTCTATTAGGCGTCAACCCAGAAGCCCCTATAATGTTATTTTTGCGTCAGTCTTCTCCAAAAAATCAAAAATAAAAGTAGCCGTGACGCTGAAGAAGCGGTCAGAGAAATCGGACTTCAGCTTTCGATCGCTCTTTGAATTGCTTGAGGCACATTGGACAAGAAATCATAGCCGGTTATCTCCTCAAGATAGTCAACGCTAACTTGCCATTGTCTCCAGTCATTCCAATCCGTAATATCTTTCATCACTCCATTGGGTAATGAAAAAGGTCCTGGAGTGCTGAGTTGAGATCGGTTAGGTGTTATCACTGCGTACACCTGAGTCTGGTCAGTAATATCGGCTATTTCCTGACCGGGTTCCATGACCACAGCAATTTTCCAGATATATTCAGGAACCCGAATTAGTTTGGCATTTTCTACTGGCTGTAGGCTAAATTGGGTATCGGGTCTTCCATCTGAATCTTTCGGCAATGAAGAGGCTAGTTTAGGTCTACCATTCCCATCCGTAGAAACAACTCCATCGTTCAGTAATATGCTGTTATGAACGGTTCGGTAAGGAAAACCGATTTTTCTTTCCGAACCATAGCCAAACCCGCCTGCAATAACGTACAGTTCTTTATTGTCATTTTTAACGGTAGTTTGGCTATATTCTTCAAACTTTCTCCAAGCCCCAAACTGATTAGCATCCTCATGTTGTGGAAGTGCGTTCGTTGTGAAGTAAGTCGAGTAAATATCCTTCTTCGTTCTAGTTCGAGCTTCGGACGGGGTCATATGTCCTTTATTAAGTCCAAAGCTGGCTCTGTAGTCTGGACTTGCAGTTTTCACCCAATCGGTAGGAAGAGTGCTGTCTGATAGCCACGGGTAGTCTAATATATCGGCAGAGTACACTGAGTCAGGAGGAAAGTTAGTAGGAGGATAGCCAATAGCTCTTGCCTCCTCTGGACCTGGTCTAGTTACATTTCCCAACCACGATTTATTTAACTGCCAACTCACCCAATTAGGTCCTTTAATCGCATCGTTATAAGATAGGGAGTATTGGGGCTTCTCAATCAGGTAATTCTCTCGATGCGTATCTTCAAAGGGACGCGCAAAAGTAGGATTGCCTAACTTCAGATGAGTGCTTTTGAAGAACACATCATCCAGATAAACTGTGCTCTCTCCTTCTAGGGTAAATTGCAACACTGCCGACTTCCCACGCAGGTTTTCGGGAATATCTAAATGGAAGGTCTCAAACCCCTGTAAAGCATAATCAAGACTGTAAGTGTAGGGGTCTATATATTCTCCGTTTACATAGTCATAATAGCCAACGGCGCTTTCGCTTTCAGCCGGATGTTCAGCGAGCTTCAGATCGATTTCTCCTGCTGAAAGCCACTCATCATCCGGTTCCGTTCCTTTGATAGAAACCTTGAAAAGACCATCCTTGGGTTTCGGCACGTGCAAATCGAACCGCAACGTACCCCATTCCGGAACCACAAAACGGTTATGGGTGACCTGATTCTGCCCGTCATTGGATAACTTCAAAGCATAATTAGGTTGACTCATATCGTAGCCAACCCCAGCTAAAAAATCAGCGTCTAAGCTACCAACTGAACCCTCTTCCTTGCCTATATCACTCCATTCCACCAAATGCCTTTGCGACACATTTTGAGTCGTGTTTTGATTGCCATTATAAAACGACCACCCCGGAATATTCTGTTGCTCAAACCGACTGGTAATCGCATCAAAATTCCCATTAAACAGTGTCGGAACTGCAAAATCCCCCCGCATCCTCCGTTGTGCCGTATTATCAAAACTTACCTCCGTGCGAACTCCCAACAGTGCATCGGGACGCTTCTGGTATCCCCCACCCAAAACCGAATAAAACCAACCCGTACCAATCCCCTCCCAAGGTGCATTTTGCGCCCCATGAATGTCAGGATATCCCCGATAATCAGGACTGTACCAAGTTAAATCGCTATTGGGAGTACGATCTAAAGGTTCCAAATCGCCCAAACGTCGGTAAATCTTCTCCCCTTCCCTTGCTCCTTCTAACAGTGGCAATTCGCTACCACTGAGATTAGTCGTTCCTGCATACCAGGCTAACGCTTGTCGATGCGGACTATTTTCAGTGTCATCCGGGGTAAAACCAGCCCTCTGGCTCAAAACAACATTCCAATCTGCGGCATCAATCTCCCGTCCATTCCTTGTCTTAGTTCTCGGTTCCTCAGACTCCGCCACATTTTGGTAATAATTATCAGCAAATGTGACATTTTCCCAAACCTTAACTTCCGGGTCATTCCGGCTTCGTAAAGGCGACGGTAAAGAAGATTGGCTGAAATCGTGAGGGTCGATAGTGGTCATCATCAAGTCAGCGCGGTTATCATCAGTTGCCCACAAATTCGGGAAGAAAGTTCCCATGCGTTGAATGATTTCACTGTTGATAACTGCTCCTTGACCCACGCCAATAAAATGCATCGGCGACTTAAAGAAGGCGTCGTTGTTTAACTGTTGGTTTAAGCTAACCAAAGAAGCGAACATTGCATCGGCTGCGGCTTCAGCAAACCCGGAATTATAGCCGGTTTTATGAGGGGTCATTTCTAAGTCGGGGATGAGAACTAAGGGAGAGCCAAATTTACTTTCGGGGATGTTGTAAATTTTGGTGCCTTGGTTGTTGCGCCAATACCATTGACCTGTTCCCGGTTCATAGTACATAACTAAACCCCCGTCATCCTCTGGGGAGAAGGGTTGGGTGATGTGCAACGCCATTTGTTCAAGTTGCTGGTTGATTAGATTGGGTTGAACTTCTAATCCCCGAGTCAATACTGTGATGCTACTAAAAGCGTTGCCGTCAATACCGGGTTGAACCGCTTGTGGAGTTTGGAATTTACTATCCTCAACAACTGGCCTCGGTGAGCCATTAATCACCGCTTCTACCGCCCAATGATACTCCTGACCCGCCGTCAATATTCGGTCATTAGGCAGTGTAAACTGGTCTTTTGAACCCGCTTGAGAGCCACCATTCCAAGTCCACACACCCTCTTTCCAAGTCGCCGTCAAAATCCGATTCGGATTGTAATCCCTTCCTGGTGAGAGTGAGTCTAATTCCCGCCAGGTATCCCCCGGTAACAACCCCTCTCCCTTCGGAAACACGCTTACATAAAGCCTTACTTCCTTCACCTCATCCTCATCAACAGGAGAAGCACAAACATCATCCTCATCCTCATCCCCAAATTTCCACTCGAATGTAGGCGTCAAAGAATCAGCAAATCCACTGATTCCCGGACTCACCAATTGCAACGGGTTTGATGCCGATACTAAGGTCAAACCCGTCGGCATTCCTCCAATCCCCAGCGGAGCTTTTATCGTGTCCTCCGGAACGCCAAAAGTAAAGTCATACTGCCAATTGCCCCCAATAATCTCATAATCTGCCGCTACACTGATGTCCGGATTAATATCATCAATCGGCACAGATCCCAAATCATTTTCACTCGCCAACCGTTTCGTGTTCTCATTAAACCCAACACTGCCTACCCCTCGCTTCAAACTATCCAGCCAGAAATTCCCGGGATTTTCTACAGTGGCAATCATTTCCTCCACATCAAACACGAAGATGCCACCTTTATCCGTTGAATCAGACAATTCTAAACCCGGGTAAGAAGCATACAGATATTTCTCATCACTAGAAAGCACCAAATCCGCCGTTTTGCCACCGGGAATCGGTCTCGTGGCTGCGACTAACTTCGTATTAAAACCAAACGGGTCTTTAATTATCCCAATATTACTCCCCGCTCGCAGCCCATCAATACTCTCTAACCCGGTTTGCGAGCTATTATTTTTAGAGGCCACAAATGCGTAAGAGCCATCCTTCAGAATGTCTACTGACACCGCCCAGTTGATATCGAAGTAATCGCTAATACTGCCTAGACCTAATGAGACGTAGCGGGGAGTACCCACCGTGAAATTAAGTGGATCATCATTAAGGATTTCCACGACTCCAAAACCCGCACTATCTCGTCTGGAGTTGGTAAAAGCAATCCCACCATTGTTCTTCGCGAAAACACCATCTACCTCTGAATAAGTAGAAATCGAGCCAATTTTTTCATGCCACAATCGAGGATTGTTATCAGGATTGGTAGGGCGATCGCGCGGGTCGATATTAATAACGTGAATCTGGCCATTAGTGTTAGAAAACGGCCAAGAAAAATCGGGAGCCGCAACGAAGAGCTTTCGGCCATCACTACTCATCGATATCTGGCGCAATCCCCATGATGCAGAGGGCCATGAAATAGTCTGAATCACTTGATGATAGGTCGCTGAATTGGGATTGATATCCAGTATGTAAAGCGCTCCTATTTTGCCGTCAGCAATGTAGGCATAGTTATCTCCAGGGTCGAGGGCAATCGATTGAGGGGAAGCACCATCCGGTAAGTCAATCGGATCTATTTCAGGAGTTTCTGAATTGGTATCGACCTGTTGCCAAGTCATCAAATCTACTAACCCCACGCGA
>NZ_JAJENT010000214.1:0-1894 GCF_035615515.1 Phormidium sp. CCY1219 | reverse complement strand
AGAACCCGTGAGGCAGAACCGAAAAAATGGGCGAGTTTACAAAATCGGTTGGGTAATATCTACTCTGACGATGTTCCAGGAAGTAAAAAGGCGGATAATTTAGAAAAAGCGATCGCCTATTACAACGCGGCATTGGAAATTTGGACTCGTGAAGCTCATCCCGAAGATTGGGCTATGGCGCAAAGTAATTTGGCAAATACCTACTTAGACAGAATAAGGGGAAAGCGATTAAAAAACATTGAACAAGCTATTTCTTACTATGAAGCAGTATCAGAAGTCAGAACCCGAAACGCCTATCCAGAAAAGTGGGCAAAAATACAAATTGGTTTGGGAGAAGCTTACCGTAACCGCATCCAGGGAAAAAGAGCAGAAAATATAGAGAAGGCAATTGCGTACTATGAAGCAGCACTAAAAATCTGCACCCGTAATACCCATCCCGAAGATTGGGCAGGAACACAAAGCAATCTAGGTATTGCCTATACTAGGCGTCTCCGAGGACAAAAAGCAGAGAATGTAGAAAGGTCAATATCTTATCATAATGCTGCTTTGACAGTTTATACCCGTGAAGAATATCCCCAAAATTGGGCAATGGTGCAACTTAATTTGGGTCTTGCCTACAGTCACCGGCTTCATGGAGAGAAAGCAGAAAATCAAGAAATCAGTCTAGCTTATTACAATGCAGCCTTGGAAGTTTTAACGCGGCAGGAATTTCCAGAATACTGGGCAAAAATTCAACTCAATTTGGGTACTGATTACTCTGAACGTATCCAAGGACAAAAAGCAGATAATCTTGAAATAGCCATTGCCTTTGATAACGCTGCTTTGGAAGTTTTAACTCAAGAGGCATTTCCCGAAGAGTGGGCAATGGTGCAAAAGAATCTGGGAACTGATTACCGCAAACGGATAAAAGGTCAGAAATCACAGAATCTGGAAATAGCGATCGCCCACTACACTTCTACTTTGGAAATCTTCAATAAACAAGCATTCCCAGAAGACTGGGCAGTCGTACAAAAGATGTTAGGAAATACTTATCAAGATCGAATTTGTGGAAATAAAGCTGATAATTTAGAACAAGCCATCCGCTATTACAATGCTGCCTTAGAAGTCTATACTCGTGAAGGCTATCCCGAAGAGTGGGCCGCGATACAAAACGATCTAGGTTCGACTTACTATTATCGGAAGCGAGGAAATCAGGAAAATAACATCGAAAGGGCGATCGCTGCTTACGAAAGAGCATTAGAAGTTAACAGTTATTTTGAAAACAGTTTAGAAAATTGGGCTATTACCCAAAATAATCTTGGCAATGCTTACCGAAATCGCATCAGAGGAGAGAAGGCAGAGAATCTAGAAATCGCTCTCGCTGCCTATAAGAGTGCTTTAATCATTCGGACTCCTGAAAAATATCCTGAACTTTGGGCGGATACGCAATATAACTTAGGTGTTACCTACATTAACCGGATTGAAGGAGAGAAGGCAGACAATATCGAAAAAGCCATTATTGCCTACGAAAATGCTTTAGAGATTTATATTGAAAAAGTATTTCCTCCTGGAGATGAGCCAGCTACATCTTATTTCGATTTGGATTCTCAATCGATAATTGAAGATGACTATAACAGTCGTAAAAGTGCGCTCGTCATTTCTGATGGAGATTCAGAATCTCACGACTATAATTATTGGGTAAACCAGTGTGTTGGTTTGCAAATGAATTTGTCTAATAGTTATGTAAATCGAATTGAAGGAGATAAAGGTGAAAATTTAGGAAAAGCTATTGATTATTATAAGGAGAGTTTTAAACTTCGCCCTCGTAAAGCCTTCCCTAACGAGTGGGCAGAAATCAAATTCCTGTTAGGGCTTGTCTATACCGATCGAACAGTAATCAATCAAGAGGAACGTT
>NZ_JAJENT010000213.1:0-1576 GCF_035615515.1 Phormidium sp. CCY1219 | reverse complement strand
AAATAACCATTGCGCTAATAGGCATGTTTTTTTCCATGCCTGGAATTGGAGTAGGGATAAATAACCATTGCGCTAATCGGCATGTTTTTTTTATCCCTGGGAGTTGGACTAGGGATAAATAACCATTGCGCTAATTGGTATGTTTTTTTTATCCCTGGGAGTTGGACTAGGGATAAATAACCATTGCGCTAATTGGTATGTTTTTTTTCCACCGATCGCGTGGTGGTGGTGAAATATAGCAGGTCTGTTGGTTGATGCGATCCGCAGCCGAATAGTCCCCACCGCGCTTGCACCTCCGAGGTAAAAAATTCGTTACCTCACCCATATGAGAACTGCTATAAAGGCAAAGGGAGGGCAAACAGGTGCAGGGAATGGCTGGTCAAATGCGCTCGATCGCGTTTAATCTAGACAGCAGAATGCGGAGTATGGATTGAGGGCATGGGGGAGTGAAAATCGCGCTGATTGTTTTTGCTGTGGTGGTTGGGTTGGCGATCGCCGTGGAGGTGGGGTTAAGGGCGATCGTCGGGTTTGGCAATCCGCCGATTTATCTTCCCGATGACAAAATCGGCTATCGACTCGCGCCGAATCAGGGAGTGCGGCGGTTTGGCAATCGCATGGAGATTAACGAATATTCCATGCGGAGTCCTGCCATTACCCCTGTGGTGCCCGAGAATACCTGGCGCGTGTTGCTGTTAGGAGATTCTGTGGCCAATGGCGGATGGTGGACTGACCAAGATGATACCATTTCCGCCTTGATGACTCAAGAGTTAAAAAGCGAGTTGGTGTCTGAGTCTGGGTCTGCGCTGGCGGATGTGGAAGTTTATAATGCTTCTGCCAATTCCTGGGGACCGCGAAATGAGTTGGCGTATTTGCAGCGATTTGGGATGTTTGGGGCGCAGGTGTTGGTGTTGACTATCAATACGGATGATTTGTTTGGCAGAATGCCCGCGTCGCTGGTGGTGGGGCGCGATCGCAACTATCCGGCGCGCAAACCCCCTTTCGCGATCGCCGAAGCATTCACTCGCTACATTTTACCCGCCCCCCCGCTGCCCTCTTTACCGGAGGAAAAAGGCGATTTAGTGGGCAAAAATATCGAAGCCATTCGCCAAATTCATCAACTGGCGCGGGAAAATAATAGTAAATTTCTCCTGGCAATGACGCCATTGCGGCGCGAACTCGGCGAACCCGGTCCGCGCGATTATGAAGTGAAATTGCGTCAGCGCTTGCAGGAGTTTACCCAGCAGCAGCAGATAGAATATATTGATTTTTTGCCCCAATTCAATGCGGTAGAACAGGGCGATCGCTTCTACCGAGACCACATTCACCTCAGTCCGAAGGGTAACGAATTTGTCGCTCGAGCGATCGGCAACGCATTAATCCCGTTTTTCAACAATAACAAGCCACATTGATTTCGGTAGGCGGTAGCTCTGTTGGGGTTCCTCAGCTTCTGCGCTGAACCAATTAAACCAATTCAAACCTGCTTGCTTATTTTGCATCACTGCTTAACGCCCCGGCTTGCGGTGGCTTGACATTCCAGAGATTGGTTCTAGGCTTCTCCCAACTGGTCGGCACATCC
>NZ_JAJENT010000212.1:0-29116 GCF_035615515.1 Phormidium sp. CCY1219 | reverse complement strand
GCAATTAAAGCATTGCACATAAGTCCTGCGTGCCCCCTCGGTTTAATTGTACCCGATGCGGATTTTTTTGTCAAGTGGACGGGGATGTTTAGTCCCCGTTGATGGCACCTATGGTTGATTTTCCGGGTAGAAATCCGATCGCCGTTCCTGTTAGTTCCGGGAAAGGGAATCGCGCAATAGTGCTTTGGTGGTGGATTCGCCGAGGCGGTTGAGCTGCTGATTCAATTTAGCGGACAAGCTGGCCAATAGGGCTACATAGGATAAAAAGGCCAGAACCACGTGAATGGTGGAAGCATGTTCGATTCCCAAAAAGGGCATCATCGTCAGCAGAAATAGGACAGAGGCTTGCTTGCTTTTGGCCACTAGAACCTCGATCGCAAACAGGGGTAATGCAGTGGCCGCGATCGCCGTGGCCATTCCCCAAAGTTTGGCATGTTTGAGGTGCATGAGGGAGAACATCTGCGTCACCATAGCATAGCACAACATGAGTAAAGAGCCAAAAATAATGGTGATAATTGCGCTATACTTGCTAAAATTTTCCACAGGCCACAGGGAAATCCAAGGGATAAAAATTGCTGCGGTTATGGCAATATTAACCGCAATTGCGATCGCCGCCGGACTTTTTTCGCCCCATAGCAAATCTTGCCATAAAAAACGACGCCGGACGCCTTTAGAATAGCGCGCCCAATCTTGCAGAGTTTGTCGAGGGGGTGAGAGGAGGACAATCAGGCAGATAAACAGCCAGAAATTGGCGAAAAATATGGCAAACAGATAGTATTCTCCCTCATAGACAAGACTGCTTTCCGAGAGAAAATCTAGCATGAAACCGAGCAAAAATAGTTGGATGCAGGCGACCAAACCATAGCTTTGTTTTTTGCTAAAAACTTGTATATTTTGATTGCGAAAGCGGCGATGCAAGGCTTGCCAAATCCAGTAGGTGGCGAGAATAGCGGTGAAAGAGATAAAGCCGCGAAACAGGAAAATATGGAAACCAATGGGCAAACCATACCACGGTTGACGAACCACGGTGTGGGTATAAAACCCCACCCTATAATCTAACTGGAACAGCATCGCGAAGACAGCGATCGCGCCACTCGCACCGATCCAACCTTGAGAACCGCCGATTAAAGCGTAAAGAATAGCGGCGCTGTAAAACAATAAGCAATAAGCGGCTAACAAAGCGTAGAAACTCAAGAACCAGGTGAAGGGCGAGTTACCCGCGATCGCACTCCACAAATGGAAGGGTAACGCGATCGCCGCCCCGAGGAAAAGCAACACTGGAACGCCAAGTAATTTACCCGTTAAAATGCTGGGAGTGGACTGGGGACTCAAGCGAATAAAATTCAGCGTCCCGCGTCGTTCTTCGCGCGCCAAATCGGAGATGAGCAGATAAACGCCACCGCCAATCAGGGCGATCGCCACCATCCAATGCATCGCCCGAGAGACATCGAACCACCATTCCACCCAATCGACCACACAAGGTGCTTTTAAAGAGCTTTTTGGCAGACAGTAGGGATTTTCCTGAGCAAATTCTTTGGGCAAAAAAGCGAGGTAACACAGCAGCAGTAACAGTTGAATTGCGAGAGAACTGACCGAGGCGATCGCGATATTGCGCCAGGTCAATCGACCTTTGAATTCTCGAAAAAGTTGGGGATTGCGTTCCCCGATTGCATTTAGGACAGATTTCATTATTACTAATTTTTTATAGGGTGAACAGTTAGGGAGAAAATGCAATTCTTTTCCGTCCGAAGGAATAGGATTTAAAACGATTAGTCCGCGTGGGCGAACTTGATTTGTCGAGGGGGGATTTCCATCGCCCGCTTTCGATGGGCGGTTTACCGGATATGATGTAACTCGTTCCCAGAATTGCCTGGGAAACGAGTTAAATAGATTGAGGTTTGTCGCCCTAATAATTCGGGTGTGGGCTACGTTTGATTGCTGCTATTTAGGCTTTTCCAGTCAGCAATGCTTTAGAGGCGGATTCTCCTGCATGGCGCAACTGGCCGATGAGTTGCAAATGGGATAATGCCAAAACTAAGGCTTGTCCAAACAGGGCGAAACTCACCATTACACTGGTTGCTTCCGTGTTTTTGACGGCGAGAAAAGACATGGAAGAAAGCAACCAAGGCCAAGCGGCGGGATAGTCTTTTACGGACAACAAACCGAGTACCATTGGCGGTAAAACGGTGACAGCGAAGAGGATACCTGCGGCCCAAATGCCCCGTTTTGGGGTTTTCATTAACAGGATTAGTTGAGCGATAACCGCCCAGAATAACACCATTGTGGCGTAGAATAGCAACCCGAGCAAAGCGCCAGTTTTGTTACTTTCAGAAGGCCACAGGAGAATCCAGGGAACCAACAGGGCACAAGAGAAGAAGAGATTGAGGCCGATCGCCACAGTGGCGGGGCTTTTTTCGCCCCAAATCCAATCGCGATCGAGGGAGAATTTGCCCCGGCGTTTTTTGGGCGATCGCTGGAGTTTATACCGCGCCCAATCTTGCAAAGTTTGGCGGTGGGGAGAGAGAATTGCGATCGCCCCTAAGAACAGCAGCGCGTCTAAGATTAATACCAGCATTAACTGATGGGAGAACCAGTCCTCTAAACTAACATGTTGATGGTAGGGGGTTTGCAGGGTAAAGCCCAGAATCGTGGTTTGAAAGCAAGCGAACAGAAAATAACTCTGTTGTTTGCTAAAAATCGTGGCGCTGGGGTTGGGAAAGCGTCGGCTCAGACCTTGCCAAATCCAGTAAGTCCAAAGGGCAAAATTCACCACCATCAATAGAGAAAATCCGGTCACATTTTCCCCGACGGGGAAGGAGAACCACTGCAATGTCTGGATGTCTGAAAGATTGAAATAGTCCGAGATATGTTTTAAAGCGGATGGGGGACTATCTAACAGATAAACCTGGGTTTGGATTGGATTAAACAGATTCAACCAATCGAAGGGATTATTCCACACTGCATCATCGCCATAGCTATCGAGGCGGATGGTGGTAAACCAGAGAAACGAGGCTACAAAACCACTTCCCAGCCAGGATTGAAATCCGCCCATCCAAGTGCTGACCAACCCAAAGAGCATGGCTGCACTATAGAAGAAAATACAGCCAGCCACAGTGGAGAGATAGAATAAGAGAACCTGGCTTAAAGCGATGTTAGCTGTCATTGCGGCGAACAAATGCAGGGGAAGGGCGAGCAATATTCCCAGATAAAGAAATATCGGAACGCCGAGTAATTTGCCGCTGAAAATATTGGCAGTAGAACGAGGGCTGACGCGGAGAAAATTGAGAGTTCCGCGACGTTCTTCTTTGGCTAAATCGCCGATCAGCATGTAGGTGCCGAGGAGCAATAAGCCAAACGCGCCGATGAAGCTAAGCCAGAGAAAAATATCGAACCACCACAGTTGCCAGTTAATCAGGGGATTCTCGGCAGAATCGGTAAGGCATTTGTAGTCTTGTATTTTTAAACAGTAGTGCCTGGAGTAACTGCTAAGCCGAGTGGGAATTTTGTCGAGGAAGGTCAGAAGCAGAATCAGTTGAGCGCCAAGGGAAATGGCAGTGGCGATCGCCAGATTTTTCCATTTCAGCCGTCCTTTCAGTTCTCGGAATAACTGGGGATTCCAGTCACTTACTGCATTTATCGCTGGAATATTCATCGAAATTGTTCCTTTGGTTTTAGGTTTGAGGTTATCGTGTTGATAGTTAGTCCGGCGGGGAGAAACCGCGCGGGAAGTTTCTCCCTGATTTCCAGCCGCGATCGCTGGTTTAACGGTTACTGGATTGGCATTTTTTATCCAGCAGCGTCGAGCAACGCTTTCGACTCGGATTCTCCCAATTTAGCGAGTTGGGAATTTAGGGCAATACTCAATCCAGCGATTGTGGCAAATTGCCCTAACAGACTGAGAAACACGGTGAAAGCCGAAACTTCGGGAAGGGCTATCCAAGCCGACCCAAATACGGAAAACATCCACCAGCCCCAGACGGGTTGTGCCGACTCAAATAACAAGGATAAAAGTGCGGCAGGTAGACTCATAATAGCCACGAGGGTACCGATGGCAAATCTTCCCGGTTTGGGAGTTTTGACGAATAACATTAACTGTGCGATCGTGGTATAAATCCAGATTAAATTGACGCTGAGAATTAAACCAGCGATCGCCTGTATTTTCTGCTCACCAGGCACATTCCACAGCATCGCCCAAGGCAACCAAACCGCCGCCACGATGGCGAGATTTATCGTCATTGCCATAATTGACGGGCTTTTTTCACCCCAAATCCACTGGAATTTCGCACTTCGCTTTCCGTTGCGGTGGGTGAGGGGATGTTCGTCTTTGTGATACCGCGCCCAATCGATTGACGCTTGGCGATGGGGAGCAATTGCCGCAACGACTAACATCAACAGCCCCAGATTAATCGCGAACATGACAAACATCATGCCCAACAAAGCATCGTCCTCGAAATTGGTAAACGACCAAAATAATCCGAGCAACCACACTTGAAAGCCTCCCACCAGGACATAACTATCTTGTTTAGAGATTAAGGTAGATTCTGGGTTTTTAAATCGGCGGTTGATTGCCTTCCAAATCCAATAACTGCCCGCGACAACTGTTATCAGCATCCAGCAAAAGCCGAGTTTGATATTCCCGCCGATATTCCAGGTAAACCAATACCAGTCTACTCCGCGATATTCCAGGGGGAGTCCGTTAAAATGAAAGGCGAGAAAACCGAGATAAGAAGACCCCAACCAGGCGGCTAACAAACTGTTAGCGATCGCTTGATAGGGCACTTTAGTCAGCATAGTATTGAGCAAGACCATATTGAACAAAAGCCAACTGCCGGCAGTCACGAGGACATACAATCCCAATATCCAGAACAGGGGCACGCCAGCCATGAGGGCGGAAAATAAGTGCAACGGAATAGCCAGGGCGATCGCCAAGTAAAGCACACTGGGAACGCCGAGTATTTTTCCGAGCAAAATGCTTTGGCTGGGACTCGGAGACAGGCGAATAAAATAGAGTGTTCCGCGATTTTCTTCTTTCGCCCAATCGCTAGAGAGGGAGTATGCGCCCCCGGCAAAAAGCAGCAATGCTAAAATCCATCCTAGGGTAAAAAATAGCTCCAGCCAATTGACTTCCCAGTGGTATTCCACACATTGGCTGACAATGCTATCTACGTATTTATCGCAGTAACTGTTGCTAAATGCAGCTAGCAGCAAAAATTGAAACACCAGGGAAATTCCCAGCACCGTAAAAATGTTGCGAGAGGTCATGCGCCCTTTGAGTTCGCGAAAAAGTTGGGGGTTCCATTCCCCCAGTCGGTCTAAGGTTTTGCCAAACATTTTGCAGTTTCCTAAACGAAAGGTTTGATTGTTGTTTTCGGGTTATTCGGTTTCCTTTATTGGATAAAATTTGCCGTTGATTTGCTTAAGATGCCTGCTTGTGACCGAGTTTCAAGAAAATCGTTTCTAAATCTTCTTGGGTGCAGTGGAATTCCGAGATAGGGATACCGGCGGTGACCAGCGATCGCAGTAAATTTGAGCTTTCTTCGGGATTCCCGGAAAAATGAACGCGCAGTTTTTGGGTTGGGGCATCCACCTCCCAGCCCTCCACTTGGGGGCAATTTTTCAATTCGGATTCTAATGCGTCTAGTTTACCCAAGGTGCCGATTAAAATTTGCTGGCGGCTCAATCGTTGGTAAAGTTCTTTCAGGGAAGCACTTTCCACCAGATACCCCAGTTCCATAATTCCCACTGAGGTACAAAGTTCGGCCAAGTCGCTCAATACGTGGGAGGAAATTAAAATTGTCATTCCCGCTTCGCGCAGGATTTTGATAATTTCCCTAAACTGCATCCGCGCGATCGGATCTAAGCCGGATACGGGTTCGTCAAGGAGGAGCAAAATTGGCTCGTGGATGATGGTGCGCGCGAGGCTGAGTCGCTGTTTCATCCCCCGCGACAGGGTAGAAATTAGGCTATTTCGCTTGTTAGTTAGCTGTACCAGTTCTAAGACTTCGTAAAGGCGCTGACTGCGGCGGGGTTCTCGCAAGTAGTAGAGTCTGGAAAAATAGTCTAAATAGTCCCACACGGTTAAATCGTCGTAGAGGGGAAAGTCATCGGGTAAATAGCCGAGGCGACGCTTCAGGGTGGGGTTGTTGCTGTCGCGGCGCAGACGTTCTCCATTAATGAAAATGTCGCCGGTGGTGGGTTCTTCTGCGGTAGCTAGCATCCGAATTAAGGTAGTTTTACCGGCTCCATTTGGGCCGATGAGTCCGTAAACCTCTCCAGATGCTACTTGCAAATGAACGTCATTGACTGCAAGGTGCCGATCGAATTGCTTGGTGAGTCCACGGGTATCGATTGCCAGTTCTTGGACCATAGTGGATTGAGTTTGTGGAAGGATTTGCGTGCTGTTAATGCTAGGGTAGCCTTTACCTACAGCGATCGTCACTAGCATTTCAGAATTTGTAACGCGAGGGAAGGAGGGGATTTGATGTGTATCCGGTTAAAAGCAAGGGGAATAGTTGCAGGTTAATTTTTACTCGGGGAGTGGGAGGGGAATCGGTGGTTTGGGGTGACATAGGGGGAATGTCAAAATATCATCCTCGCCCTACTGGTACTGAGGCGATCGCTCCCTTGTGGATTTTTTCTCTCCAGATAATAGTAGGATTCAACCGGACTCCAGCCGCTTTTTTCCCGCTTTCCTCCCTGAACGATCGCGCGCGCGATCGTCTGGTGACTGGATAGGGTGCTGTTGTTAATCTGCAACACCCTCGCCGTGGATCCAATGACATATAAATTTTTATAATCGTAATTAAGTTTTACTATTAGAAAAACCTTGACCCTCAGGGAAAATTGCGCTAAATTAAAAACATGCAAAAGAGCAGGAGGCAAACGCCTCTCGCCCCAATGCCTGCAGTGCTTCTCAAACGAAGCCGCGCAAACGTTGTTTATTTAGGAGAAACTTCACCATGAATGCGATCGAGTACCAAAAAAGCGAACCCGTTATTTTGCGGAAAGCCAAAAACGCGATGGAACAGTTCAAAGTCAATAATCCGCAAGTGGCTCGATTAATCTGCAAGTTCATCCCCTCGCAATGTCCCTTCGAACGGGATATCGCGCTGTTCGGACGTCAAATTTTACACATTCCCCCCTTGTGCAAGTTCAATCCTTTTTATGAAGAGTTTGTCAGCTTGCGTTTTCGGGCACTGTGCTACTTAGCCGATGAATGCGGGGAAGATATTTCGCACTTGTTAGTTTAAGGAGTCAGAGTGAGAATTTGCCAAACCCTTTACGGCAGCTTGCCCCGAGCGTTTGGGAGAGGGAAAAGAAACCGCTGCACTCGCGAGCTAACCTCTATCCCAAAACGCGACTCACACGGGCTTTATGTGAGATATTGAGATATAGTATCGAATCCCCTTGGACTGAAGAAGACCAACTATACAACTGGCGAGACTGTCGCACGCGCCGAGGCGGTCAATGTCCCTCGCGCCTGCGCTGGCGCTTTCGGTACACTTCCAACGTGAGAAGACAGGCACTCAACCAGGCGAAGCCGGCGGCATATCCCGCTAGCACGTCCGTGGGCCAGTGGAGACCGACATAAAGACGACTCCACCCGATCGCCAGCACCAGTACAACCGTGGCCAAGAGAATCAATCCGCGCCACCGGGGAAACTGACTGGACAAGATATAGGCCAAAAACCCATAGACCACAAGCGAGATCGTGGCGTGACCGCTAGGATAGCTCGAGGTGTTGAGATCGTCGTGAACTAATGCCGCCCACATATCCGGGCGATCGCGAGCAAAAAAGTCTTTAATTAACAAATTGAGTGTGGTTCCTCCCAATGCCGTACATACCAACGTCTTCAATTCGGCCATCTGTCGGCGCGTTAAAAACCACACCCCCAATCCGAGACAGAGGAGGGTGATTAACACCACCCCGCCCAGCAGGGAGAATCCTTTCATTACTAAATCCAGCAACGGCGAGTGCATGTCCTGCACCCGCGTCAAAACCCCAGTATCGAATTTTCGAGTTTGTCGGTGGAATACGCGATCGGAAATTTCTAAAAAAGCCCACACAGATAGCAGGGAAAAAACCATCCCTTTTATCAGAATAAACGAGTAGAGGGAAAACAGCTTTTTTTGTTTGGCTTGCCGGATACAGAACTGAAGAATCCGCGATGCAAATTGACTAAAATCAAACAATCCCATAGTTAAAGATATAACAAGAACCCACCCGAGCGCCATTGGGGGTTAAAATGAAAGAGCGATCGCCCCCGGATATACGGCGCGAATCCGGATGCACAACGGAGACTATCATCGGGGTGATGGAGAAAGATTCATTTTAACAAGAATTACACAACAGATTAATCAATCCACTTTATCGGTTAAATTCCGAAGCAGAGGCGGGGGAAAAACCGCTGCTTCATTCCGCACGGGCGTCAGAGCGATCGCCCTTTTCCTCTGTCATACCTTGAACCACCAACACCGAACACTTCGCGTGATGCACCACATGATTGCTGACACTACCCAGAACCAGTTCTGCCAGTTGCGATCGCCCGCGTCGGCCCAAAACCACTAAATCCGCCCCCCAGGTTTTCCCCACTTCGCGGATCCAAAAACCCGGATCCCCGATTTGGTATTCCAACTCCGTGGGCACTTGAAGCGCCTGTGCCTGTTGCCGATATGTCTGCAACCAAGTGACCACCGCTTCGATATCGCGATCGAGCAATTCCTGCTGAATCTGGCCCGCGCGACTCAACCCCTGACCATAAATATCCCCCTGACCGCCCAGAGGCAGATTCGCCAAACTGAGGCAGTGAAACACCTTCAAATTTGCCCCTTCTCGGTGGGCCAGATGCAGCGCTTTGCCAAACACGAAATCCGCTTGCGGGCCTCGGTCGATCGCCACCAAAATTTTTTCAAACTCCATCCCCAACCTCCTGGCCTCAACTGATTCTTCTATTGAACAGTTTTTTGGGCACAGTTCCTCGGTATGATTAATAATTTGCAAGAATTTTTAGCGAAATATGACCCAAAACTACCGCATTACACTCCTTCCCGGCGATGGCATCGGTCCAGAAATTATGGCGATCGCGGTAGACGTCCTCAACCTCGTCGCCGAACAATTCAACTTCAGCGTGACATTCCAAGAAGCCCTCATCGGCGGTGCTTCCATTGACGCCACAGGCGACCCCCTCACCGCCGAGGCCCTCCACCGTTGTCGCCAGAGTGACGCCGTGTTACTCGCCGCCATTGGGGGCTACAAATGGGACAGCTTACCGCGCGAAAAACGGCCAGAAACCGGATTGCTGGGACTGCGCGCCGGCTTAAACCTGTTTGCCAACTTGCGACCTGCCACCATTTTGCCGCAATTAGTCGGGGCCTCGTCATTAAAACCAGAAATCGTGGACGGGGTAGATATTATGGTGGTCAGAGAACTCACAGGCGGGGTGTACTTCGGGCAACCGAAAGGCATTTTCGAGACCGAAACCGGAGAAAAGCGCGGGGTGAATACAATGGCCTACAACCAATCGGAAATCGATCGCATCGGTCGGGTTGCCTTTGAAACGGCCCGCAAGCGCGGTGGAAAACTCTGTTCCGTGGATAAAGCCAACGTGCTGGATGTGTCGCAACTGTGGCGCGATCGCATGACCCAACTCGCCGCCGAATATCCCGACGTGGAACTGTCCCATCTTTACGTAGATAACGCCGCCATGCAGTTAGTGCGCTGGCCCAAACAATTCGATACCATCGTCACCGGCAACCTTTTCGGGGACATTCTCTCCGACGCCGCCGCCATGCTGACCGGCAGCATTGGCATGTTACCCTCCGCCAGTTTAGGCGAATCCGGTCCGGGCCTGTTTGAACCGGTCCACGGATCCGCCCCAGATATTGCCGGTGAAGATAAAGCCAATCCCTTGGCTCAGGTTTTGAGTGCGGCGATGATGCTGCGCTATGGTTTAGACCAACCCCAAGCAGCAGATAAAATCGAACAGGCAGTGCTGGCGGTGCTCGATGCCGGATACCGCACTGGTGATATTATGTCCGAAGGGATGAAACTCCTTGGCTGTCGCGCAATGGGCAACGCTTTGCTAGAGGCATTAAAGGAGTAAATTTTGGTTGTGGATAGTTGAGGGTTTGCGATACGGTGGAGTCAAACCTGTGGGCGGCAAGGGTGCAAATTCTTTTGCTCGGGTAGAGAGGCGATTCCGAAGTGTCTTTACCGGAAGGCTTTGCCTCGGATCCACCGTTCCCCCCGGGGGGAACGAGTCAACCAGGTAACAGTGCAAATTCTTTTGCTTGCTCTACTTATCAACTATCAGCAATTAAGAATGTGGGATAAAATAGCCAAACAAATTTCTGAAGTCACCGGAGAGAAGTTTGAACGGAGCGATCGCCGATCGGTCGGTGGAGGCTGTATCAATCAAGGCTATTGCCTGCGCGATGGCGATCGCGCTTATTTCGTGAAGCTCAATCGTGCCGCACAGATCGAGATGTTTCAAGCAGAGGCGCTGGGGTTAGAGGAAATGTGGGAAACCCACACCATTCGCGTCCCCAAACCCATCTGCACCGGCGTAGAGGGAAATAGTGCCTATATCGTCTTGGAATGGCTGGATATTGGCGGGGGTGGAAAGAGCCAAGTGGCGGCAGAAATGGGACGCCAACTGGCGCAGATGCACCAAAAAGCCACCCGGGATAAATTTGGCTGGGAGATGAACAACACCATCGGATCCACGCCGCAGGTGAATACTTGGACCGCAGACTGGGTGGAATTTTGGAGAGAACACCGGATTGGGTTTCAATTGAAATTAGGGCGGCGCAAGGGGGGGCATTTTCCCCAGGGCGATCGCTTGCTCGAGGCGATTCCGGAATTGCTGGCGGGTCACTCGCCGAAACCGTCTCTAGTTCATGGGGATTTATGGGGCGGGAATGCTTCGAGTACCCGGGATGGGGAACCGGTGATTTTCGACCCTGCCACTTACTATGGCGATCGCGAAGTGGATTTGGCCATGACGGAACTGTTTGGCGGATTTTCCCGTGCCTTTTATCAAGGCTACAACGAAGTCTGGCCCGTGGATCCGGGCTACGAACAGCGCAAAGCCCTTTACAATCTTTACCATATCATCAATCACTTTAATCTGTTCGGCGGCGGTTACGAGTCCCAAGCCAACAGTATTATCAGTCGCCTGGTGCGATGAGCGGGGCGCAAAATTAATAGGCCCAGACCCCGGAAGGTCTGGGCGTTTTTATAAACTGACCAGCGGTATTGAAAAGACAAGTTGCCGAGTCAAGTGCCAGTCAGTTGGTATTGATAACGGTTTTTAAACAAGTCACGAACAGGATTGAACCTCTGTTAATTCTTAAGGTAACGGGTAGATGTGAATATCTTGTGAAGAATTCCAACTTTTTTAAAATTTTTTTTGCGCTCTGGGATGGCAGTGCGATGGGTGCCACCTCCTGCTCGCCCACGGGACAGGTTTTTTTGTTTTTTGCGTGAATTATACAGCCAGCTTAATCTTGTAAAAAGGCAATTTTAGCGCTCATAAAAATTGCAGTTAAATAGTCACAACAAAAAAAGTTGATGGATTGCGCCTTGGAATCGGTGAAATGGGGAACCGAAAGGGGGGCGATCGCTTCAGAAAATTTTTTGTCCCCAAGGGAAGCGAGGCGGTGTTGGCGATCGCCGCCTCGAGTCCTCCCCCCCGGATTAAGGGATGAAAAGATTATCCTGGAAGTCAACCGAATCAACCGCTAAACTAGCTATAGGAGTGTTCCCAGGGGTGTTGTCCGCTCATTATCGAGATTTTCCGTTCAGTTCGGCATAGAGGAAAGGGGGTAGAGACCACCGAACACCCCTATAAAAATCGGTCTCTTATCCATCTGTAAATTGCTGTATTCATCCTGTTAACGCCATATAGATGAAACCATTAAGCTTATTGAGTGTAGTCCCGATCGCGGCCTCCATCGCCCTGACGCCAGGGAGTCTCTTGGCGATGCCGATGGAGTTACGTGCCACTGGGTCCGCCGTAACCGCTAGACGCGGCAACGCCAGAGGGTTTCCCTCGTTTAACAGTCAGCGACTCGACCAACAACTGGTGCTTTACCAGAACCATTTAGATCGGTTTGGACCGCCGGATGTTTTGATTGTCGGCAGTTCGCGATCGCTGCAGGGGGTGGATCCGGTGGCTTTAGAAAAAGCATTGGCCCATTATGGGTATTCGGGGGTGAATGTTTTTAACTTTAGCATTAATGGAGCGACAGCTCGCGTCATCGATCTGGTGCTGCGAAAAATTTTGACGCCGGATCAGTTACCGGAGATGATTATTTTTGCCGATGGGGTGAGAGCGTTTAATAGCGGACGAGTGGATCGGACCTATCAGGCGATCGTGGAGTCGGAGGGGTATCGGTTACTCTCGCAAGGAATTCGGCCCTTGCAAAGTCAAGCCCTGCCCCCATCTGCATCTCCAGGCCCGACCCCAGACGCTATCCCGGGTACCAAATCCGTGAAAGCGGTGGCCAATTGGCGCGGCGGGCACAGGCCCGGGATGCAGGGAAAATTAGATCCGGTGGCGGGAGAAGGTGTAGGTCCGGTGGCGAGAATGTTTTATCGACGCCGAAGACCGGAAACGAGACCGTCTTTACCGCCGAGTCAACCGCCCACACCCTCGGATCCGACGCCGAGTACCCCCCAGCAGCGTCCCTCGTTGCCCACGGTGCAAGCGGTGATGGCGGGTCAAACGCCCAATCAAATGCAGGCGAGTGGGTTTTTTCCGGTGACGAGTCAGTTCGATCCGGGGAGGTACTATCAGCAATATCGCCGGGTACCCGGGCGGTATGATGGGGATTATGCCAGTTTTAGCCTGCAAGGGGAGCAAATGGCGGCGTTAGAAGCGATCGCGCAATTTGCCAGAACTCGTCAAATTCCCCTGGTGGTGGTGAATTTACCCCTGAGTAATGATTATTTGGATTCGGTGCGGATGGCATCGGAAAGGCAATTGCGCCAGCGGTTGCAGAGCATGGCATCGCGAGAGGGATTTCTGTTTCGCGACTTGGGCATGTTATGGCCCGATCGCAATGATTATTTTGCCGATCCGAGTCACCTGAATCGGTATGGTGCATTTGCCGTGTCGTTGCACCTTGCCCAGGATTCGAGCATCCCTTGGTCAGTGGCGCGGTAGTCCTTCGCCGAGGGGAGTGGACTGTGGTGGGTTGTTTGCCGACCTGCTGGTGGTTCGCCCCCTCCCGAGGAAACAATTGAGGGATGAGATTCTCCGCCGTGGGTTTCTCTCCCTTAAAAACAAGTCGAGCCTTGCCAACGGTGGCAAGACTCATCGATACAAACGAGTAACTTTGAAATACTGAATATGACTCGGTTCCGAAACAGAAGACTTAACTAAGGTTTACAGCGATCGCAGCTTTCACCTTCACTTTCCAGCGCGGAAATCCAGCTTCACTGCGACTGGGACTCAGACCGGGAACACCACGTCCTTTCCCGCATTTATTTACCTTGACGAGTTTAATACGCTTCTTTTTGGTGTCCAGTATTAAGCTAACACAGCTTTTGTTTCCTGACAACTAATCTTTACGAAACTTTACAACTGGCGATCGTTGGTGGTTGGTCATTGGTCATTGGTCATTGGTCATTGGTCATTGGTGGTTGGTCGCTGGTGGTTGGTCGCTGGTGGTTGGTCGCTGGTCCTCATTCAAAGGACAAATGACCAATGACAAAGGATAAATGACAAAGGACAAATGACCATTTTTCTACTCTACAGATGTCAGAAAATTTAAGTTACTAAAAAATAGTTTCCGGATTGACTGATTTGATTGCGTATAAAAAATAAATCATTGTCGATTTGGGAATAAATACTGATGAAATTGTACGCTTCTGTGTTCGTGTTACTCGTAAGTTTACTGAACCTTACAGTTAACTTTTATACCGCTTCCGATTATCAATCTTCAGAGGCGCAAGTAGGCAGCCACGGTGATATTCAGCCCCGACGTGGGAGAAGTGGGCCGCGCGGTTAATCTCTGAAGAATTGCTATCCTGAAAACTCAAAATAGCAGCGTAGTAGGGATTGTCAAAATTAAGTGATGCAGTCCTAATGTCTAATCCTACACCTGTTTTATTATTGAGTTCTTTATTGCTTTCTCTGGCAATTCCGGTTCAAAACTCTGCCGCTGAATTTTTCCCTCAGACCCTCTCGGATAATTCGCCAGTCGGGTGGTTATCCGCAGAGGGTGACTATGAAGAAGAGGGTAAAAAATGTACTACCATGCGCGGTGGTGGCAGAAGAGACGAATGTTTGACGACATTAAATAATCGGGGTGGCAATAATGAATTCCAAGCGGATTTTACAATTTAATGGCATAGTTTTATTGGGACAACTCAAATTTATCGCAAAGATTCCCCCGGTATGTTTAACTACCGGGGGTTTTCATTGGTGGGGAAATTACAATATAATCCGCTTATTTTGTTGGTAACAAGTTTAATTATCGAGCGGGCTTTTGGGAGGGCTGCTGTATAAAATATCATCGCTTTTGCGAGAACATCGGGTTTTGATGGAGCTGCATGGCTAATAAAATGCAATGTGGGGATTATACTAAGCGATCGCAACAACTAAACGTTATGAGTTGTCTCGAGACTTACTTAAAGGATTGACAATCGGCGGCGATCGCGCGATCGCGGCGGCAGGGGGGGGACAGGCGATCGCGGCTACCTCTAGCGTTTTTCTCCAAAACCTGCTAAACTGAGTTTTCCTTAGCTAAAGCGGGAACTATTAGAATCCTATCGCAAACGCCAGCCAAATCGAGCAAATTTATGGTGAATGACGAGAGCCTGTATCTGAAACAATTTCTAGATCCCATAAAAGTTTGTAGGCAATACAAGCCCAAATTCGGGCGGGGAAACAAAGCGGAAGGGATAGACTTAGAAGAGTTTCTCTCTGTTTATGGCAGGGATCCGTTTTACTCCTGGATTGGTTTAGATTCAGAGTTAATGTATGCTGCTCATAAAGCTGCGGGGGGAATGACTTCAGTTTACCGACAGATTGGGAAGGGCTGCGAGAATTTATTTAGACAGATAATCCGCGATCGCGCGCAATACGCAGATCCGAGCTATGCTTTATGGTCTTACACGACCCAAACAAAAAACAACAAGAATAAAACGTTGTGGTTGGATGCGCGGTTAGAACTGAGAGCCATGCAGAATGTAGAGGTAAAAGAGAGAGCGGTTCAGTGGATTGCCGAGTACAGCGCGCTTCTCGGGGTTCCTGCACCGATGAATGGCGCGGTTTTTGAAGTTCGCCAAGGTTACAAAAGTAAAGATAGTAAGCGACAAAATGCGGACATTGACAATATTGCGGTGGCTTGGGCGAATGGATATCTCCCCGTGTTTGCTATTTTCTCATCGCAAATCGATGCGGATCTAGTATTACGCTACCGCAACAGTCGTGGCGGGGTGATTGTTGGAACGCGATCGGGCAATAGTCAAAATTCGCTCTTTGTGTTTTGCCAAGAGGTGTTAGGCTATGATTTAGCCGAGTTTTTTGACCGACACTGTGAATTTATTCGCAGTGAAGTGTACGCCACCCTAGAAATTTTATTAAGCGCTCAGTGATGAGAAATACGGTAAAGCAACGAGCTGAATATACCTTCAAATTCAATCGCAATCTCGGACGACACGGATGGTTGAGATTGACGCCAGCTTATGGGGTTAAGCTGGTAGAAAAGCTGTGGGAATACAGGGATAAAAATGCAGTAATTCTCGACCCGTTTTCCGGGACGGCAACTACAGGACTGGTGGCGGCTGAACGGGGAAACCAAGCATTTGCGTTTGATATTAATCCGTTTTTAGTTTGGCTGGGTAATGCGAAATGTCAAACTTATTCACCGGATTGTTTAACCGATATTCGCCAGCAGGTTAAAGAGGCTTTGAGGGCGTACCCTAATTTAATTCACCAAGAGAACTGGACGCCAAAAATATTCAGAATTGAGAGATGGTGGTCTGCTTCCACTCTAAGAGCGATCGCTGCTTTGCGAACTGCCCTCGTCGAGCAATTTGGCGAACCGAGTAACAACGCTTATGGTTTAGTGTGGATTGCATTTTGCCGATTAGTTATTGAAACTTCATCAGCGGCTTTCAATCACATTTCGATGTCATTTCACAACAGCGTCACCCATTTTGAAGTTGAATATGTGGAAACCCTGTTTGCCAACATTCTGGATGTTATCTTGAAAAGCGCTAATTTACCGCTACTCGGTGATGCAAGTATTGTTCAGGCTGATTCGCGTACCATCACCGACTTAAACGGCATTAAAGTAGATAGAGTAATCACTTCGCCTCCTTATCCCAATCGAATGAGTTACATTCGCGAATTGCGCCCCTATATGTATTGGACGAAGTTTCTCCAGGAAGCCAAAGAAGCGGGGGAAATAGACTGGCAATCAATTGGTGGCACATGGGGAATTGCAACTAGTCGTCTTGCCAGTTGGCAGATAGAAGAAAAAGTCCTGCCCGATGAGCTATTTTTCATCGTAGATCGCATCCAAAAAACGGAGAGAAAGAATGCTCATCTTATGGGAATTTATGTGTTGAAATACTTTCACGATATGCACTTGCATTTGTCGGCGCTACGAAACCTGCTGGCATCGGGAGCAAAGGTGCAATATGCGATAGGAAATTCAACGTTTTTTGGCAATAAAGTGGATACCCCAGCCATTATTGCTCACTCGATGAAAATGCTGGGTTATCAGCAGGTTCGCTGGGAAATCATCAGAAAACGAAATTCAAATAAAGCACTTTATGAGTATTGTATATCAGCAATTTGGGCAGGTTAGGGGAACAACAAAAAAGGGCGATCGCGCGATCGCGGCGGCAGGGTGGGGCGCAATGGGGTATGATGTGACTATAGCTGATTTAATGCTTGAGGCGATCGCCTTCCATGTCTGAACCATTGCAACTCGAACTGTTTGACTGCTTACCGGAATTTATCGAACCCGATCGCCCGCCAGGAATCTACCAAAAATGCGGCAGTTTCACCGATAACATGAAACTGCCGATCCATCGGTGGTTTCGCTATTCTGCCGGGTTTTCAGCGTTATGGGTGGAAGAGGCGATCGCTCCCTGGCAGAATATGCTACGATTACCTCTATGGCATTAAAAACGTTAGGTGGGGGCCAGGTATTCCCTACAAATCGGACATCTATCCAGGGTATGCTTGCGCCAAGCTGAAAACCCTGCGGCTTCAACTCAGGAGCAAGTGCCAGTGGGTCACACTTTATTGGATAACAAGGGGGTAAGTTAAATGGTTCAGAAAATTGCCTTATTCAATCACAAAGGCGGAGTAAGCAAAACGACAACCACATTTAACCTAGGTTGGATGTTAGCTTCAAAAGGGAAAAGGGTCATTCTTGTGGATAGCGATCCACAATGCAACCTCACGGGGATGGCATTGGGAGAATCAACCGAAGATGACGAAGCAAGAATAGAAGCGATTTACAACACAGGTTCCAACATCAAAACAGGTTTAGCCCCAGCTTTCGAGTCCCAACCCAAAGCAATTGAAGCTGTAGAATGCATTCCCATCGAAGGCAAAAATAAAGACCGATTGTTTTTGCTGCCCGGAGATGTAGGGTTTGCTGAATATGAAGTCACTTTAGGAATCGCTCAAGAGCTAAGTGGCTCAATTCAGACGCTCAAAAACATCCCGGGGTCGATTACGGATTTGCTCGAGAAAACGGCTTCCAAATACAACGCCGATTACATTTTGATTGATATGAGTCCCAGTTTGGGAGCCATCAATCAAAATTTGCTGATGACGAGCGATTTTTTCATCGTTCCAACCACCGCTGATTTCTTTTCAGTGATGGCAATTGACTCTTTAGCTCGAGTGTTGCCCAAATGGTACGAATGGGCGAAAAAAGCCAGTTCCATGTCCATCTTAAAAAATGCGAATTACCCCTTTCCTGATGTTAAATTGCGTTTTTTGGGAACTATCGTGCAAAACTATCGCATTATACATGGAAGAGAAACGGCAGCATTTCAAAAATGGATTCAGAGAATCGAGTGCGATGTTGAAACGAAGCTAGTTCCCAGTCTAGAGAAACATAACATGATGCTACCCAATTCCATGTATGCCGAATGGGGAATCGACCGAAGTTTATGCTTGACGAAAATTGCGAATTTCAATAGCCTAATCGCCCTGTCTCAGAAACATCGAACGCCAATTTATGACCTGACTACCGAACAATTAGAGCAAACTGGAATAGTTTTGGAAAATAATCGAAAAAAGCAAGAGGACTTTCGTGAAGTTTTTTTGAATTTAGCAGATAAGGTTATCGGTTTAACTCCTACCGCTTATGCAGTCAGCGCTGGACCAATTTCGGATTAGCATAGGTCGGGTGAGAGACCTGATTTCCGTTCATAATTCTGTTAACGCTCAATCCACTGCTGCTTTAGATTTGTCTGATATGTTAAGAGCGGCGCTCGTGCTAGCGGTGAGTGCGTTGGATTATTATGTCCATGAAGTTGTTACCCTTGGAATGCTAGAGATTCATAGAGGACAACGGTTGGAACCCTCCCCTGGACAAAATAGTTCTCAATCCGCATTTTCGCGGTTCCAAGTGTCATTGGGTGGGGCGCGACAGGAAAGGGCGATCGCCCTCAATATTGCCAATTGGCTAGAAAATGAAATTCAACAAAATCAAGGTGCTTCTTTTTTGCAACAGTCCCATACAATCTCAGGGTTGCTACCTGTCATCTCCAGTCGTCTGCAAAATCAGCTCGATTGCGCGTCTTGGTTAGAGGATGAAATTCGAGAAAAACTGGGATATCAGAGTTTTCAGCAACCGGATAAAATTGCTGATGCAATTCGGCTCATTTCAGATCGGCCATTATGGAATGAGGTTGCCAATCAACTGGGTCAAAATCCCCGAAATATTAAACAGCAACTTCGTGCTATTGTCGATCGCCGCAACAAAATCGCTCATGAGGCGGACATAGATCCCACATACGGGATTGGAAGTCGGTGGCCGATTAATGAAAGTTTTGTGAATGATGCAGTTAATTTTATCGAGACCCTCGTCGAGACAATTCATCAAGTTTTATAACCAGATTCGTCGGATAGGCAATGCCCACCAAACCATAAATTTATAGCCGACTTTTTAAGCAAACTGGACAATTAACCCCATCCGAAGCGCCACAACCGGATCGCAAATGCCCTCGCCATCGGAGAATACCCCTGGGAAGTTGGGGCGGGGGGTGTGGGAAGGGGGAGAGGTTACTCCCAGTAAGTTACTAATTAGTAACCAATGAGACTCAAACGGTGCCTTGTCCCGGTGTCGCATACGAAACCGACGCCCTAACACCCCAATAGCGATCGCCCGGAGTAGCGATTCGTTCAAAACAAATGCAACAATAGACAATCGGTTCACCCTATATTTCACGAAATTGCATCATGTCTTCTGCCCTCAAACCCCTAACCGGCGAACAAATCCGCGACAAATTCCTCAACTTCTTTGCCCAGAGGGATCATCGCGTACTTCCCAGCGCTTCCTTAGTCCCGGAAGACCCCACAGTATTGCTGACCATTGCCGGGATGCTACCGTTTAAACCGATTTTTCTCGGGCAGCGAAGCGCCGAATTTCCGCGCGCCACCACGTCGCAAAAATGTGTCCGGACCAACGACATCGAAAACGTGGGACGGACCGCGCGACATCATACCTTCTTCGAGATGTTAGGCAATTTCAGCTTTGGCGATTACTTCAAAGAAAAAGCGATCGCCTGGGCGTGGGAACTCTCCACGGAAGTTTACCAGTTGCCTGCAGAACGCATCGTGGTCAGCGTCTTCCGCGACGATGACGAAGCGTTCGAGATTTGGCGCGACAAAATTGGCATTCCGGCCCATCGCATCCAACGCATGGGAGAAGCGGATAACTTCTGGGCCTCCGGTCCGACGGGTCCGTGCGGTCCTTGTTCGGAACTCTATTACGACTTCCATCCGGAACGCGGCGAGGACAATCTCGACCTAGAAGACGATACCCGGTTTATCGAATTTTATAACCTGGTATTCATGGAGTACAACCGCGACGGCGAAGGCAACTTAACCCCCTTGGCGAATAAAAACATCGACACCGGGTTAGGATTGGAACGGATGGCGCAAATCCTGCAAAATGTGCCGAACAATTACGAAACCGACCTGATTTTCCCGGTAATCCAAAAAGCGGCAGAAATCGCCAATATTGACTATAGCAAAGCAGACGCAAAAACCAAAGTCTCCTTAAAAGTAATTGGCGACCACGCGCGGGCCGTGGTTCACATGATTGCCGATGGGATTACTGCGTCGAATATCGGCAGAGGATACGTGTTGCGGCGACTGATTCGCCGGGTGGTTCGTCACGGGCGATTAATTGGCATTGAGGGCGAATTTACGCCGCAGGTGGCGCAAGTGGCGATCGCCCTCGGGGAAAACGCCTATCCGAACCTGCGTGAGGCACAAGCGGGGATTATTGCCGAATTGCAACGGGAAGAATCTCGCTTCCTGGAAACCCTGGAACGGGGCGAAAAACTGCTGGCGGATATTATGCAGAAAAACCCCAAACAAATTCCGGGACGGGATGCCTTTACCCTTTACGATACTTATGGATTCCCCTTAGAATTAACCCAAGAAATTGCCGAGGAACAAGGGTTAACGGTGGATTTGGCTGGGTTCGAGGCGGCAATGGAAGAGCAGCGCGTGCGATCGCAGGCGGCGCACGAAACTATCGACCTCACGGTACAAGGCAGTTTAGACCAACTGGCGGAACATATCCATCCCACGGAATTTCTCGGCTACAGCGAACATGCAGCTACGTCAGAAGTGACAGCACTTTTAGTAGAGGGGAAATCCGCTACCGAAGCCAGTGCCGGCAGTGAGGTGCGAGTGGTGTTGGATCGCACGCCGTTTTATGCCGAATCTGGGGGACAAATCGGCGATCGCGGTTATCTCTCCGGGGATGAAGTGCTAATGCGCGTGGAAGATGTGAAAAAAGAAGGCGAATTTTTCGTGCATGTGGGACGCATCGAACGCGGCACTTTGCAGGTGGGCAGTCGCGTGAGTGCCCAAATCGATCGCGCCTGTCGCCGTCGCGCCCAAGCGAATCACAGTGCGACTCACTTATTGCAAGCCGCCCTGAAAAAAATCGTCGATGATTCCATTTCCCAGGCCGGTTCCCTGGTGGCGTTCGATCGCCTGCGGTTTGACTTTAACTGTCCCCGCGCCCTGACCCCGGAAGAAGTGCGGGAAGTGGAAAATCAAATCAATACCTGGATTGCCGAAGCCCATCCGGCGCAGGTGGCGGTGATGCCCCTCCCGGAGGCAAAAGCTAAAGGTGCGATCGCGATGTTTGGCGAAAAATATGGCGATGAAGTGCGAACCATCGACTTTCCCGGCGTGTCGATGGAATTGTGCGGCGGCACTCACGTGAGCAACACTGCCGAAATCGGCGTATTCAAGATTATCGCCGAAACCGGTGTCGCCTCTGGGGTCCGGCGGATCGAAGCCGTGGCGGGACCTTCGGTGCTAGAATACCTGGAAGTGCGCGATCGCGTGGTGCGTCATCTCGGCGAACAATTCAAGGCGAAACCGGAGGAAATTCCCAGTCGGATCGAGAGCTTGCTTGGAGAGCTGAAAGCCACCCAGAAGCAGTTAGAGGCGATGAAAGCGGAACTGGCGATCGCCAAATCCGATCGCTTGGTCTCCGAAGCGGAAACCCTGGGCGAGTTCAAAATTCTGGTGGCGGACCTAGGTGAGGTGGAACCCGATGCCCTGAAAACTGCCGCCGAACGCTTGCAGCAAAAACTCGGCAGCGCTGCAGTGATTCTCGGTTCGGTTCCGACTCCGGAAAAAGTGAGCTTAGTCGCTGCATTCAGCAAAGATGTGAATGGCAAAGGATTGCAAGCCGGTAAATTTATCGGTGGAATTGCTAAAATCTGTGGCGGTGGCGGCGGCGGGCGTCCCAACCTGGCACAAGCTGGCGGACGGAATCCGAGTCAGTTAAAACAAGCCTTAGAAACCGCTCGCCAAGAATTGCGCGAAGGGTTACAATAATTAGCAGAAGGTGGGCAACTGCCCGCCTTTTTTTGTGGCCTTTCTCTGGGGCGTTCCTGGAGGTAGAGATGCGATCGCGTCTCTACCGGACACTCCAGGAAGCGGAATATTTGCGATCGCTTCGTAAATAGCACCTGCATTCGGTTTGCGATTAATTGACTTTCGCCAATACCCGTTTGGGTGAAACCACATGCTTGTGCATCCCCAATTTACCCGGTTTCATGCCTAACGCCAAGCCAACGATTTCGGTGATGTAAATAATCGGCATCGAATAAGAAACGTTGTATTTCTTCTCGATTTCTGCTTGTCGCAGTTCCAGGTTGGTGGCACAGAGGGGACAAGCCAAAACGATGCAATCTGCCCCGAGGTCTTTAGCTTCATCTAAGAGCTTTTTCGTCAGGTCTAACGCCACATCTTTTTTGGTTTCTAGAATCGGTCCGCCGCAGCATTTGGTTTTCGAGCGAAAATCCACCGCTTGCGCCCCACAAGTTTCGACGATTTTATCCATCGCCATTGGAAATACAGGGGAATCCCAACCAGTGATATCTTGGGGCCGCGTCAGCAAGCAACCATAGTAACAGGCAACTTTCAAACCCGTCAAAGGCTTTTTGATGTGGGGGGCAATATCGATATCGTGAGCCAGCACATCCACTACGTTTCGCACCCGAATGTTGCTCTCGGACACCGAGAGTCCCATTTCGGCAAGTATGGGGGCGATTTTGTTTTTTTCGGTCTCGGTTTCTAGGGCTTTGGCGGCTTTAGCAGATTTGTTGTAACAGCCGGAACAAGAGGCTAATAAATCGCGGCTTTCTTGTTGGGCTAAAACCACGTTTCTGGCGGCTAAAGCCATGCCCACGTCATGGGAAACGTTGCTGGCTACGGAACCACCGCAACAAGACCAGTCGTCTAGTTCTTTGAGGTCGATTCCGAGTTCGCGCAGAACTACTTTGGTGGAGATATCGAATTCCTTCGCTGTGGTATGAAGGCTGCATCCGGGATAGTAGGAGTATTTCATTTTTTCAGGACCTTTTCTAATGCTTCGCTAAATTGTTTCGGGTCTTTGACTTTGGCGGGGAAGGGGGACATTTTGCCTTTGAGGCCAAGTTGAATGCCTAAGGGGGCTTGTTTCACCATCGCTTCAATTCCGCCATATTTTTGCATCAGTTCCGGTTCGAAGAGGATGCCGCGTTTCTGGATTAATTCTACAAAGATTTCGCTGAACCGGGTGGAGTCGTTTTTGATGCCTTCGCGAATGGCGATCGCTTTAATGGCTTCGATGACATCGGAGGGCCGCACGCCGCGCGGACATCGGGAGGTGCAAATATAACAAGAGCTGCACAACCACAGGGTGTCGCTTTTGATGACGGTTTCCCAGTCCCCTCTTTGCAGCATCAGAATCAGTTTTCTGGGGGAGAGATCCATGCGATCGGCATTGGTACATCCACCGCTGCAGGTGCCGCACTGCATGCAACTGGCGATCGCGGCACCTTCGCCACCTTCAGCCAATACTTTCTTCATCACATCCGGATTCATGGTGTCGCCATCTACTTGGCGATCGACCTTCAGTCCGAAAAAGCATTTATTCTTTCGTTTCTTCGTCGTAGCCATAACATTGTACCTTACTTACTGACTGTTTCCATTTCGCCCAGAGAATGCCCATTGGCGGTAGAGTTGACCATGCCTTGTGCGGGAGTTGCTGCAGTGGCCAAAAAACCTGCCATTTCCGCCGCCGCCGATCGCCCATCGGTAATCGATTCCATAATCGCTTTCGGACCGGTTGCGGTTCCCGCCAGAAAAATTCCTTTCCGGTGAGACTCGTTATTGGAATATTGCATGTGAGCTGTTTCGTAAAATCGGTCTACACCGACTTTTAAATCCGCCACCTCTGCCAGTTCGGAATTGCCGCACATTCCCACCATCAACACTAACATATCCACACTCAAGCGCATAGGTCGGGCGGTGAGGGTGTCTTCTACCCGCAACAACAAACTGCCGTCATTTTTCTCATTCGCCTCGGAAAGCCGACCTCGGATAAACTGCACCCCATATTCCTCCTGGGAGGTGCGATACAGTTCCTCGTAACCGCGACCAAATACCCGAATATCCATGTAAAGGCAGTAAATTTCGCAATCGGGAATCAGCTCTTTAATCTCGATCGCCACTTTCACTGCATTCGTACAGCAAACCCGCGAGCAGTAATTATTATTTACCTGCTGGTCTCGCGACCCCACACAATGAACCATCGCCACTTTCTTCGGGGTTTTGCCCGATGCCGTTTTTAGGGTTTGTTGCTTGAGCATGGCATCGAGTTCCACCGAGGTAATCGTGTTGTCGTAGTAATCGTAGCCATACTCCTCTTTAAACGAGGCATCAAAATGATGGAATCCGGTGGCCACTAAAATCGCATTCGCGTGAATTTCTTCCCCGGTGGAGGTGACGACAGTAAAGTTAGGAGCCGACCCTTCAATGCGCGTTACGGTGCAGTCGGTGATGACCCGAGTACCGTTCAGTTCTCCTTTCAGATTGCTGATGATTTCTGACGCATCGGTAAAGTCGGGAAATACTTTATACCAGTTCTTCACATGTCCGCCAAGTTGGGATTGCTTTTCAATCAATACCACTTCATGGCCGAAGTTTCTCAGTCGTCCGGCGGCAGACATCCCAGCAACGCCCCCACCAATGACTACTACTTTATTACCCATTTTCTGTACCTGTTAACTGCGTTAATTCAACCTTGCAAGTTTCTTTTATTTTACTCCCATTGTGGCAATAATGAACGAAATTTATTGCAGATTTACCGTCTATTTTTTCCTGGGAGTTCCCCTGCCCCTTGCAAGCAGGCAGGGGGATTTTTTGCCCGACTAGAAGTCATATTTAAAAGGGTCGTCTTCTTTCTTCGGCGGTTTTGGACTTGTCATAGGGAATGCCGATTTTATCGAGCAAGGGTTCGACGGGGACGACTTTCGCATTCATGCCGCAGTCTTTGAACGGATCGTATCCTAACAATAACCCGGTGAGTTGCGCGTAGTCCAGAATGCTCACGTTGAACTCTTCTTCGAGTACCTCTTTAATCGTCCCTTGTTCGGCATCCAGAAATACCGTACATCCGGGACAGTTGGTGAGCATCAGGTTGCAGTCGGGGTGCGCTTCTTTGAGGCTCTTGAGTTTCTTGTACACGCTACTGGCGGTATAGTCGCGGTTTTCTGGGAAGGCACATTGCCGGAAACCCATCCCGCAGCAGTGTCGCCGTTCTGGATAATCCACGATTTCCGCACCGAAGGCTTCCAATAAGCCCACTAATACTTGCGGGAACTCCACGCCTCCCATTGCTTCCCCGGGGAAAATCTTGCCGTAGTGACATCCGACGTGATCCACCGCTTTGACGCCTTTCAAGCTATACTTGGCTTTTTCGGCCAATTTATGGCGATTGGCGAAGAAGACATCGGAGGCGTGAACCACCGAGGGCCGTCCACCGGAAACGTGAGGAATCCAGAATTCGCGTCCCGTGGTTTCTTTTAAGGTTTTTTCGGTGTAGTCGCGCAACTCGGGTTCTTCTTCCCACAGTTTGATGACTTCGGTGTAGTTGGCGAATGAGGTGACGCAGAAGGAGAAAAGATTATCTACACCTTGTTCGTAATGGGCGACGGAGAAGTTTCTCGCCGCTACCACCATTTGCGTCTCGATGTTGGATACATCGCCGTGATATCCGATCGCACCACAGGAGGTATGTCCGGGGGCTTCGCGCAAATCCATGCCCAAATCGTTTTTTAGGATTTTATAAGCAATCCCTTCGGTATAAGGAGCGGCACTTTGCAAGAAGCAACTGCGGAAGCACCCCCACAATTTTCCGCCTTCGTCCTCTACGGTAGGCACCTGTTTTTGGTGTTTTTCCCAGGCTCGATTTTCTCTTGCGACTTTCATCTGTTTTTCTCCTTATTTATTTGCTTTCTTCCAGTTCGTATTCTCTGCTATCGCCGGTTTCTACCCAGCTTTCCCAGAATTTTTCCACTTCTTCTTTGCTGCCGAGTTTCTTTTCCATGCCTTTTTCTACAGCATCCATTAACTCGATCGCACCAGTGGCTTTATAAATCGCCCGCAATTCATCCATGTCTTTTTCGGGAATCACCCGGTGGGAACCAGCACTGTTTTCTTTGTCCATCGGCACATCCCACCATTCGCGCATTTCTGCCATGTGCTCGTAATAGTATTCCCAGTTTTCTCCCAGTTCGGGAAAATGTTCGGGGGTGATGTTTTCGGCGACTAAGGTGTAGCCTCTTTCCAGCATGTTTTTACCAAAGACGCGCTTGGCAAACAATTGCTGCCTTCCTTTCTCCGATTCGGCAAAGTATCCGTGGCGAACCGACAGGCGACGCAAGGCTAAAATAACCGACCCGGTGTTGTTACCTCGCGGACACCTTGTTTTGCAGGAAAAACACTGCCCGCAATACCAAATTTTGTCGGATTTTAGCAGTTCTTCAATGATGAGTTCGTCATCTTGTGACGAGACGATGTTCATCACTTCTCTCGGCGAGTAATCGTTAAATTCCGCTGCGGGACATACCGCCGTGCAAATCCCGCAATTGAGGCAGGCATTCATTCCATGCTGGAATAAAATGTCTTGTTCTAACTCTTCATACAATTTGCCCATTTTTAAACCTCCTCATGTTGGTTGAGTTTGGTGGAGCTACTTAATTGGCTTTATAGCCATGTAGCTATATTATCATAGTTTTCCAAAAAAATCATCTTTTTTACATTTCTTAATTTTTTGCGGGGAAATTCCGGAATAAAAATGAGCCGAAACCCTTGTTATAAAAGGATTTCGGCTCATAACAATTTTTTTCGAGTGGCTACCTAGCCTACGGGCAGAGTTTCTGAGTAAAAATGCCGATTGGTGAGTAAAAATACTGGGGGGCGAGGGGGGGAAGGATCCAGTTTTTGGGTGGGCATTGCCCACCCGACAGCGCAATCGAGACCGATTAAAAATGTTATTTTTGCCGCCACTGTAGGGGCTTAATGTAATCGCCTTCAAATGCTGCCCCTTTTAACATGCGGTTCCAATAAACCCACGGCAAAACATGCTTTTTCATCACCCACATTACCCAGCGTTCTTTCGCTGGATTGAGGGGGAAACTAGACGTGGGGCGGGCATTATAACCGTCAAATTCTGCCATCACCGTTTTGTCATAGCCGGTAATTAAAGGACAGCAGGTGTAGCCATCATAATGGGCGCTCAAGGGTTGGGAACCCAAAAAGTTGAGTAAATTTTCCGCAACTACCGGCGCTTGCTTGCGAACTGCGGCGGCGGTTTTAGAGGTGGGGAGAGAGGAAGCATCCCCAATTCCAAACACGTTGGGATAGCGATTATGCTGTAACGTATCCTTATTCACATCCACCCAACCGCCGGGGTTGTTGGGAACGGCGAGGGGACTTTCTTTGATAAAATCCGGAGCACTTTGGGGCGGGGCGACGTGAATCATGTCGTAGTGGATGCTGACCTCTCCCACGATCGCATCATCTTGTAGGACATCAAAAACCGCCTCTTTGGTGTCGGCTTTAATTTCTTTCAGGTTGTGGCCGAATTTCACGTCAATGTCGCGCTCTTGCACCACATTTTCTAAAATTGCCGAATACTCTGGTACCGAAAACATCCTAGTTTTTGGGGTTAAGAACATGACATTAGAGCGCTGACGTACCCCGTATTTGCTGCGGAAAAAGTCGTCCGCCATGTACATGATTTTCTGGGGGGCACCGCCGCATTTAATTGGGGTATTGGGAAAGGTAAATAGGGCATTTCCCCCTTGAAAATTGCGAATCAATTCCCAGGTGTAGGGGGCGTATTTAGGCGAGTAGTTGCTGGTGACGCCATTGGAGCCGATCGCTTCTTTGAGACCTTTGATTAAATGCCAGTCAATTTGAATTCCCGGACAGACAATTAAGCAATCATACTCAACTTTGAGACCGCCGGTGGTAAATAGGGCGTTGTTCTCCGGGTC
Source organism: Phormidium sp. CCY1219 (assembly GCF_035615515.1). GTDB lineage: Bacteria > Cyanobacteriota > Cyanobacteriia > Cyanobacteriales > Laspinemataceae > CCY1219. The sequence continues at coordinate 1,047 of NZ_JAJENT010000212.1, read as the reverse complement.
TAGTTTTATCGCCCGTTCCGCAACCCAAGTCACCTCCTTGGGAAGCACTTCTTTTTGCGGTTTGACTGTATCTTGAATCTGAAAAACGCCGCCACCGGTTAAGGTCCAACCGGGTTGGTAATAGTGTTTTTGCGAGGGTTCGATAATCGCAATATCGAGCGATCGCGCTTTTTCCAGAAGCCATGAAGCGGTGGTAATTCCCGCCGCCCCGCCACCAACGATCGCGATTTGGTAATGTACGGTTTTGTGGACTTCCGGTCGATCCGGGGAAGTTGCACTCTGAGATTGTTGTGGTGTAAGCGTTACCATTGTCTGCGTTTTTGGCTAATTATTATTTTTACGGATAGCAATGTGACAAGTTGAGGGTCCGAGGCATGCCTCACCCTGCTGACTGAGTAGATGTATGGAACCCAGCAATCGAAACTTTTCGCTTCTCTTGTCACCATCGATCGCTCATCTTACTCGACTATAGTATATGTTGTCAAGCACGAATCGCAACCAGAGCCATTTTCCTCGGGGCACCCTCTGGATGAAGCGCTCCATTTCCGGGGAGGCAACGAAGCCCCCAAAATTTGTTTCTAATGCATCGGTTTTGCTTGAGGGGCCTTGCTCTGGCGATCGGGCACTTATACTTATCGCCCCGCCCGCCGCCCATCGAACGCCTCCCCACCGACTTTTTTCAATTACTTGTTGGCTATATGGCTTTATTTATAGCTAACCTGCAATTACTTATCAATGACTGATTTATTGCGAATTTACAATATTTTCCGGCTGGGGGCCTCCCATCTGCGGGGGCGATCGCGGGGCACCCGGTGAAATGCAAATTGTTCTACTGTTATCTGCAACTTTTGCAGGTTGGGATTGCCAAACTCCAAGGGGACTTGCCTGGGGGCACAATGCTGAAGGAGGGTTGCTGTTTATAACTTGTTCCCAGGCTAACTCGTCTAACTCGTCTAACTCGTTCCCAGGCTAACTCGTTCCCAGGCTCATGCCTGGGAACGGCCCTCCCGAGGCTCCGCCTCCACCCTGATAACTCGTTCCCAGGCT